>JBEDFI010000177.1:0-3058 GCA_041175245.1 Bacteroidota bacterium | reverse complement strand
CCGTGGTCCACATGTCGGCTGGCTGGGCGGCCTTCGCCTCTGCCTTGTATCTGAAGGAACGAAAGGAGGTTTCACATAGTCCGGCCCGAATTACTTATGTATTACTGGGCACGGGTTTATTATGGTTTGGATGGTTTGGCTTTAATGCGGGTTCTGCGTTTGGAGCCAATGCCGTTGCGGTGAGTGCCCTGGCTACCACCATGACGGCCTCGGCCTCGGCAGCCCTCAGCTGGATCTTTTTCGATGCCTGGAAAGGCCGCAAGCCTTCGGCCATGGGGACTAGTATTGGTGCGGTGGTAGGGTTGGTGGCCATAACGCCGGCGGCAGGCTTTGTTACTATCCCGCATGCACTGCTCATCGGCCTGGTTTCTGCTTTGGTGAGTAATATCTTGGTCGACTGGCGCAGCCGTACTGGTTTGGACGATACGCTCGATGTTTTCCCCTGCCATGGCGTGGGAGGGATGGTGGGCATGTTGCTTACTGGTGTATTTGCTTCTCAATCTGTTAATGAGGCTAATACTACCGGGAATGGCCTGATCTTTGGTGAAACGCATTTGTTTTTGGTACAGAGTTTGGCCCTGGTTGGGGTATCGGTATTCGCTTTTGCGGGGTCTCTGCTCTTGCTGAAGGTTACCGACCTTTTATCGCCACTCCGCGTTTCGGATGAGGAAGAGAAAGAGGGCCTGGATCTGAGCCAGCATGGGGAGAAGTTGTAAGCTGAGTATTAGGAATTGATTGAATTTCTCCTCACTTCTGAACATTCTGAGCGGAGCCAGTTCTGTGATAAACTATACAGTTGTATTTAGGTTAAGGTAAACAGGGTCACTCGAAGGTATTACACGAAATCCGACTCAGGAGCGAACGCATCACATTCTTAGTTTTTAGAAAACTGCTATCGCATCCCCTTATTCTTAAAATTAAATGGTACAATGATCTGCGTTTTAACGGCTTTGCCTTCGTAGATGCCTGGCAGCCAATTGTTCTGTTCGGTAGCCCGAATGGCATTGATGACTGTTTCATTTAGCTCTTTTGGCGTATTGCTGATGGCTTTTATGTTTTCCATTTGTCCGGCTTCGTTAATATCGAACGCGATGTAAATTCTGGTTTTGAGATGCATTGTTTTTGCAAATAGTTGATTATTGAACCGTATGTTATGTGCTACGGTATAGTAGAATTTGTCCCAGCCATCTCTATAGATCGGGTTATGCTCCAGGGTGCTTACTAATGTATCGCGACCAATGAGGATGAGGTGATTGAGTGTATCCCGACTTTGAAAGATCTTGATATTTCGATCGTAATCAAAGATTAAATTCAATCTCCCCTCTCGGTCATAATACTTCCAAATGCCTGTTTTCTTACCCATGTGGTAAGCGCCACTGTCTATCAGTATTTGTTTATCTGCAATTAACCTGCCGTAGCTCATCCAAAGTCCGTGTTTTTGATCGTCTTTGTAGGTGCCTGCTCTCTGGAGTTTCCCATCCTGAGTTTTCGTCCAAAGGCTGTCTTTTTTGCCCATTTTATAATAACCTTCTTCTACCAGCTGACGCTGGCTAGCCTGTGTAATTTTCCGATATAGGCCCTGTTTAATTTTTTTGTCTGATTTGAGCACATGGTAAGTTTCTGTAGTGACTAAATTAGGTCGGCGGGTTATTTTTTTGAGTTCCTGCGCCCTAGTGTATACACTCAGGCCGCTGATCAGGATGAGTAGCATCATTTTTTTCATAAACGGACGAACATTTTTTTAGTTTCATCGGCTCAATTGTGTGGGTAAGGGTTGGGTGCTGTCATATATTTCGTTTTAGAGAAATAAAGCAGCGTTTGTAAATGTATTTTCGCCAGTCAGTTAATTATTGGTTTAGAAAGACGAACAATAATAGGTTCTAGCAAATTACATTCTCCAGTCTCATATTCCCCATTAAACCTATTAAATGTTGAAGCATATGCAGCAATATTGACCGAACTAGCACAATAATCTGTATCAAAAGTGAAATATAGTGGTATTATTATGCTATGAGTAGCTTTGCTTGAATCTAACACCCTTCTCAGGCTATTTGTGTTTAGCCTGCCCACTACCTTGTTGAATTCTTCTTTAAAGGGTTGAGTAGCACTGTCTGAAAGTGTAATGGATAGCTGAGCATTGATTTTTGTAATCCGGATGATTGTTGCTGTTGTGATACAACTGTCCCGTAAGCTTCTAGGGTAATTTACCTCTTTCATAAACGACAGCTTAAAGTCTCTGAATGCATCTTTTTGTTGAGCAAACAGGGACTTATTTATTCCAATTGCCGTTAGAAAAGAGCATAGATAGATCAATTTTTTCATGCTGCTTATCGCTTTTGAGATGTGCTTAGCAATTATGTTTTTCTTGTTCTCTAGTAACTAGTTTCTCATTCCTAAATCGAGTCTTAACATATGAGGTTTGAAATAAACCCTATCATTTAAATCTTTTACACCTAATGATGAGTAAAAAGCTGCAGCAACAACTTCATCATATCTTGGAGCGGGTTTTTCTGGCCAATTTTCGTTCCAAACGTCTAAAACTATTGGATAAATGAACGTACACCTTTGTTTTTGATCCATAAACAAAGAATAATTTATCTCTTTCAAAAAATGATAGTTGGGGTATAATGTATATGCAATCGGGCTATTCGTTTCAATTGAAGTTATTACCGTCTTATTTTTCGCTTTTCTAACCACTTCTACTTTAAATGCGAAAGAGTAAATTTGACTGGTGTCAGGGACTTTCTCCCAAGGTGTATTTTCTTTAAAAAAACTATCTATTTTTGCTATCTCCTGTTCTCTTAAAATAGATTTTTTTTTTGTTTGTGCTACGCCTGCAAAAGTGAAGCCAATCAGTATAAATATCAAGGTGCCCTTCATTTTGTGTTATATGTTTAATTACTCTTATAAACTTGGTGTACAAAGTAATGTGCCTGAAAATTTGCCTATGTAATTTGCGATGATTCTATTCAACTCACTTTTAGACATAGAACCTCCAGGATACTCGAAATTATCATAATCCATATAGCTTTTAGCATTATTTAAACCACCCCAAGCC
>JBEDFI010000176.1:0-3086 GCA_041175245.1 Bacteroidota bacterium | reverse complement strand
AGGGTAAACAAATTCTTAAATCGTTCGGCGTTCGCGTTCAGGAAGGTGTGGTTGCTGAAACACCTGCACAAGCCGTAGAAGCTGCCAAAAAATTAAAATCCGACTACAACTCAGACTGGGTGGTAGTAAAAGCACAAATTCATGCTGGCGGACGTGGAAAAGGTGGTGGTGTAAAACTGGCCAAGAACCTGGATGAAGTAAAAGAAAAATCTGAGCAGATCATTGGCATGCAATTGATCACTCCTCAAACCGGCCCGGAAGGCAAAAAGGTAAATAAGGTGCTCATTGCTCAGGATGTATATTACCCGGGAGAATCGGAAACTAAAGAATTTTATATGAGTGTATTGCTGGATCGTGCAAAAGGCCGCAACATCATCATGTATTCTACGGAAGGAGGCATGGATATTGAAGAAGTAGCCGAACATACCCCCCACCTGATATTTAAAGAAGAAATTGACCCTAAAGTCGGTTTACAGGGCTTTCAATGCCGAAAAATCGCGTTTAACCTGGGGCTCAGCGGCGATGCGTTTAAAGACATGACAAAATTTGTAGCCGCTTTGTACAAAGCCTACGAAAACACCGATTCTTCGATGTTTGAGATCAATCCGGTGTTGAAAACCTCCGACAATAAAATTTTAGCGGTAGATGCCAAAGTAAATTTAGACGATAATGCCCTGTATCGTCATCCGGATTATGCCGCTATGCGGGATGAATCGGAAGAAGATCCTACTGAAGTGGAAGCAGGTAAATCTAATCTCAACTATGTAAAACTTGACGGAAACGTAGGTTGTATGGTGAATGGCGCAGGCTTGGCCATGGCGACCATGGATATCATTAAATTAGCCGGTGGTGAACCAGCCAACTTCCTCGATGTGGGTGGAACTGCCAATGCAGAGACGGTGAAAGCTGGATTCAATATCATTTTGAAAGATCCGAATGTGAAAGCTATCCTCATCAACATATTCGGTGGTATTGTGCGTTGCGACCGTGTAGCCCAGGGTGTAATCGATGCCTACAAGGAAATCGGCAACATTCCAGTGCCCATCATTGTACGCTTACAAGGCACCAATGCAGCTGAGGCGAAAAAACTCATCGACGAATCAGGTCTGCAGGTATACTCGGCCATCCAACTAAAAGAAGCTGCTGATCTGGTAACTAAAGTATTGGTTTCCTAAGCAGAAGATATATCGATATTACAAAAAGCCTTTCCAATCGGAGAGGCTTTTTTGTATAATTGATACTGAATCATGCAAATGAAAACCATTGAAATACAACGTTTCAGAAATCCTTGGCTTTGGGCATTTCTAATGCTAGTGAACCTGATATTTCTTTATTTTGGATTAAGACAAGTGATCTGGGACCTTCCGTTTGGGGATCATCCGGCACCAGATTGGCTGTTGCTCTTTATCCTCGCTATCCCATTTAGCATCTTGTTACTCTTTGCATTCAGCAGTCTGCGTACCTCTTATACTGACAAAGAAGTAGAAATGCGTTTCTTCCCGTTTCTTACCAAGCAGTTTCGTTTTGCAGATATTCAGGAAATGGAAATCATCACCTATAGCCCATTTTTTGACTACGGCGGATGGGGCATCCGCTGGAATTTAGATGGCTGGGCTTATATCGTTTGCGGAAATAAGGGGATTCGCCTTAAAATGAAAGACGGTAAGAGCTACCTGATTGGAATTCAGGATCCCAGTCATTATAAAGAATTATTAGAAAACTTCCATTCAAATACTGAGCCTAAATAAAAAAGCCTCCCTGAATTAGGAAGGCTTTTTTATTATAAACCGATGGCAGCTTATTTCACTGCATCAATAACCGCTTTGAAAGCATCTGGATTGTTCATGGCTAAATCGGCCAAAACTTTACGATTTAAATCGATGTTTTTGCTGGCTAATTTACCAATCAGCTGTGAGTATGAAATACCATACTGACGGGCACCGGCGTTAATACGCTGGATCCATAATGCTCTGAATTCTCTTTTCTTGGTTTTACGGTCGCGGTAAGCATATTGCAAACCTTTTTCTACCGTGTTTTTCGCAATGGTATAAACCTTGCTGCGTGATCCCCAATAGCCTTTGGCTAGTTTTAAGATCTTTTTTCTTCTTCTTCTGGAAGCTACTGCGTTAACCGAACGTGGCATGTTGTTTTGATTTTTGGTAAGCGGTGTTCTCTATGAATCTTGTAAACCGAGTACCTGGTTAAAAAATTAGTGAATTACTTTCCGATACAAAGCATACGTTTAACGTTGCCCATATCAGCGTCAGAAACCATACTGGTCTGACCTAAAGCACGCTTACGTTTGTTGCTCATCTTGGTTAAGATGTGGCTTTTGTAAGCATTCTTTCTGGCGATTTTACCTGTTCCAGTAAGCGAGAAACGCTTTTTAGCACTGGAATTGGTTTTCATTTTTGGCATAACCTGTTATTTATTTTGATTTGTTTATTTTTCTATTTGTGTGTTAACCAATACTTTTTGTCGAATTGACAAATCGGCTAATCGACAAATTATTTCTTACCTACTTTGGGGGCAACGGTTAAAAACATTCGTTTTCCTTCCAGTTTAGGCAATTGTTCTACTTTTCCACATTCCTCAAGAGCTTGGGCAAATTTCAAGAGTAAAATCTCCCCTTTCTCTTTGTATACAATGGCTCTTCCCTTAAAATGAACATAGGCTCTCACTTTCTCACCATTTTCTAAGAAACTGATGGCGTGTTTGAGCTTGAACTGGAAATCATGATCACTGGTATTAGGCCCGAAACGGATCTCTTTGATCACCGTTTGCTTGGCATTCGCCTTGATTTCCTTCATTTTCTTTTTCTGCTCGTACAGGAACTTATTATAGTCCACTACTTTACAAACAGGAGGAACTGCATTGGGTGAAATCTCCACCAGGTCAAGTTCCAATTCATCGGCAATTGCCAAAGCTTCTTTCAGAGGATACACTCCTTGTTCCACATTTTCGCCTACCAAACGAACTTCGGCAGCTCTAATGAACTCGTTGATATTGTGCTCTGCTTCCTTCTTTTTGAAAGGGGGGCGGGGCCCTCTGTTAAAACTTGGTCTTCCTAATGCCAATGCTTATTT
>JBEDFI010000175.1:0-3132 GCA_041175245.1 Bacteroidota bacterium | reverse complement strand
GTGTATTAATTCCTACACCCGAGCGCATGACGGCTTGTGTAAGTTCGCAAGTTGGCTGCAGCTTAACTTGTAAATTTTGTGCTACAGGCTACATGGACCGGAAACGAAATTTAAATGCCGATGAAATTTTTGATCAGGTGGTGTTGATCTCCAGGCAGGCCGCAGAAAATTACCAGCTTCCGTTAAGCAACATTGTGTACATGGGTATGGGCGAACCGTTACTGAATTATGCGAACGTGCTCAAATCAATTGAGCGGATTACCGCTGATGACGGCCTCAACATGTCGTACAAACGAATTACCGTTTCTACGGCCGGCATTGCCAAAATGATCAAAAAACTGGGCGACGATCAGGTAAAATTCAACCTGGCACTCTCGCTGCATGCGGCAAATGATCAGAAAAGGAATGAGATCATGCCAATCAATGAGCAGAACAGTTTACACGCATTGGCGGAGGCTTTAAAATACTACTTCGCCAAAACTAAAAATCCGGTCACCTATGAATACATCGTTTTCAATAACTTTAATGATGAGCTCTCCGATGCTGAGGAATTAGCCAGATTTTGCAAACACGTTCCCTGTAAAGTTAACATCATCGAGTATAATCCTATCTCATTTGCCGCTTTTCAAAACGCGGCGATCGATAAAATTGAAGTGTTTGCCGATTTTCTGAGGAGCAAAGGCATCATCACCAATATCCGGCGAAGCCGCGGCAAAGATATTGATGCCGCCTGCGGTCAATTAGCGGTTAAAAAACAATAAATTTCTCCATTTCGGGTTATAAAGGTGTATTGATATCAATATGCTGAAAGAATATATACTCGATTTTTGGGGACTATTTTTCCCCGAACTTTGTGGTGCTTGTGCCAAAAATTTGTACCGGGGCGAACAAGAAATTTGCAGTGCCTGCATCTATAAGCTTCCGCTCACAGGCTTCCACGAAGATGCAGACAATAAGGTAGCCCGGCAATTATGGGGCAGAGTCCATTTTTTGCAAGCGGGTGCTTATCTCCACTTTAAAAAAGGTGGTAGGGTTCAAGCGCTCATGCATCAACTCAAATACCGAAAACGGGAAGAGTTGGGAGTTCGCTTAGGCGAATTATATGGTCGTTACTTAGTCCACTCTACCCGTTTCATTAAGCCAGACCTGCTCATTCCGGTTCCGCTGCATCCAAAAAAATTGAAAATCAGGGGGTATAACCAAAGTGAGGCCATTGCCAAAGGCATGGGCAAGGCATTAAACATAGAGGTATCCACCCGGCATTTACTCAGGGATTTATTTACCGAAACGCAAACCAAAAAGAGTAGGTTTTCGAGGTTTGAGAACATGCAGGAGGCCTTTATTTTAAAAAACTCTGAGGAACTTAATGGAGCACATCTCATGTTAATTGACGATGTAATCACCACCGGCTCTACCCTGGAAGCTTGTGCACATTGTTTACATGCAAATGTAGAAATTACGCTCAGTTTGGCGGCTTTGGCCTATGCAGATTAAAATTTGAAAATAAATGTAACCTGCTATGAAGTTCTTACGTATAAGGGACTGCGTTAATATACTCTCCCTCTTGACGCGAGCGTTAATGTTAGAAAGCGAAAGAGCCGGTCTACCCGGCTCTTTTTTTAAAATTAATCTTTGTACAGAGGATATTTTGACATCATCTCATTCACCTGCTGATGAATGTGGCGCAACTTGGCAGGCTTATCTGCCTGCATGATAGCCTGATCAATGAGATCAATAATGATTTCCATGTGTTTTTCTTTTAAACCGCGGGTGGTAATAGCCGCCGTACCCAATCGGATTCCTGAAGTAACAAACGGTGATTTATCATCGTATGGAACCATGTTCTTATTCACCGTAATGCCCGCTGCCCCTAAGGCTTCTTCCGCAGCTTTACCGCTGATGTTCTTATTTCTCAAGTCGAGCAACATCAGGTGATTATCGGTACCACCAGAAATGATCTGGTAATTTCGATCCAGCAAGGCTTGAGCCATTGCCGCGGCATTTTTCTTCACCTGAATGATGTATTTCATGTAGTTTTCACTCAGCGCCTCGCCAAAAGCAATGGCTTTTGCAGCGATGATGTGCTCCAGCGGACCACCCTGGGTTCCTGGGAAAACAGCGCCATCTAAAAGCGAAGACATCATTCTGATTTCGCCTTTGGGCGTAGTCAGACCGAACGGATTCTCAAAATCTTTGCCCATCATAATCATGCCTCCGCGTGGACCCCGTAAGGTTTTGTGGGTAGTGGTACTCACCACATGGCAATGCGGAAGCGGATCGTTCAGCAAACCCCGGGCAATCAATCCCGAAGGATGAGAAATATCTGCAAGAACCAGAGCTCCAATTTGATCGGCAACTTTGCGGATAAAAGCATAATCCCATTCTCTGGAATAAGCCGAGGCTCCGCAAATAATCAATTTTGGTTTTTCTTTCAGGGCCACCTTTTCCAGCTGCTCATAATCGATCAGGCCGGTATCGGGCTTCACTCCGTAAAAAAATGGTTGGTATAATTTACCGGAGAAATTGACCGGAGAACCATGAGTAAGGTGTCCGCCATGAGCCAGGTCGAAGCCCAAAATTTTATCGCCCGGTTTCAATAATGCCAAAAATATTGCTGCATTGGCCTGAGCACCCGAGTGAGGCTGCACATTTGCCCATGCCGCATTGAATAATTCTTTCGCTCGTTCGATGGCAATATTTTCAATCTCATCTACCACTTCACAGCCGCCATAATACCTTTTTCCGGGCAAGCCTTCGGCATATTTATTGGTGAGCACTGAACCGGCTGCTTCCATCACTTGCGGACTTACAAAATTCTCGGAAGCAATCAATTCTATACCCGTTTCCTGGCGATGTAATTCTTCTTCAATAAGCTTAAAAATGAATTTATCTCTCTTCATGAATCTAAAAATAAAGGGGACTTAAAAATACATATTTAATCCAATGAGCCGCATAAAAATTTAGGGAAAGATGGCTTAGGCCGATTTAGCTTCCACCCAAAAATTTTTATAGCCCAAGCCCGTTTGTATAGAGACCAATTGTTGCTGGAGCATTTCGAGTAAGGCGAGAAAATTGTATACAAATTGTACCTTGTTCTCCGACTGTTTTTTCAAATAACTGAAATCCAATTGC
>JBEDFI010000174.1:0-3168 GCA_041175245.1 Bacteroidota bacterium | reverse complement strand
CCGCCTCAAACCGAAGGATATCATTTCGGAGAGTTGGCTCTGAGTTGACCGTAAGCAGCAAGGACTTTGACTTGAACTTCGCGAAATAATTAAGTTCAAGGCCCGGAATATGAGAACAAGTAAATAGATAAGCCAAGAAGATAAGTATGGCATGCACAAGGACGCCAAGGTATTGTTTGAGCAGATAAATGTGATATTTTTTATAATAAAGGAGTCCAAGAAACAAAATCGTCATCAAACCCAACGTAACTTGGAATGCTATTGATCTAAGCTGATTATCAGGGAAATACCAGGCCAAAAAAATACCCATTACGAAGGGTATCAATATTCGCACGAACGGGATTTCTCCTTTGTAGATCATTCTTAAAACTGATACCTGAACTGCAATTTTAGCGCTGAGACTTTATTGCCATTAATCTCATTTAAACCCGTACCCACTTGATCGACATTGGCATAACGATTTTAAACATAGTTCAACCAGCAATCTAATCCTCTTTGTATCCGATATCTGGCATTTGCCAGAAATTGCATCCCCTTATCTTGAAAAGCCTTTATCGAGGTTTGATAAAGCACATCGGGCTGATAGGCGTAAATTCTTGTAGAATACGAAGGAATATTGAAAAGAGTAAATCGAAAATTAAAGCTCAGTTTAGCTTGAAGCGGTTTGTAATGAAACTCCTGAAAAGTCAAATAACTCTTTTCCGAATTTAATTGAACCATCTCCAATCGGTTGCGGATTTGAATGATTTTACTCGGCCAATAACGAAGATCAAATCTAATTTTTTGATACTGATGCGTCGCCAAACTAGTTAAGGGAAATTCAGAATCAGCATTTTCCTCCTTCTGTTCTACTTTATATACAGCAATGAGCTGTACCCGTTTACTGGGCTGATAGCTTAACTGACTTGACAATTCATATCCTTTGGAAGGAGCATCCACTCCGAATTTTAACCAGGGAAATACAAAAACATCGGCATAATAGGTCCACTCCCATCGGCGATTAAATTTAATCTGTATAATCGAAAATAATCCGCGTTCATTCTTAGGAGTACTTGATTCTGATAATGCTGAATTATAAAACGAAAGATAGTTTTGGGGATGGCATCGGTAGACTAATCCCAAGGATACCCTGGGACTCAGACTGCTCAGTACACCCGTCAAAAATGCCGGATCGCCCATTGAATTTTTAGCAATCTCTCCAAAAAAATAGGAATTCCTCAACGTATAGTTGGCAGTCAATCCATAATTTATGAGCGTTTTTCCATCAAAGGCTGCAAGCTGGTAAGGCTCCTCTTTGCTGGCAAAAGATTTATCAAATGCTGTTTTAAAGGCAAGTAGCCCGATGTTAAGCCGACTTAGTTTCCATTCCACAATCCCACCATAGGTATTGGCCTTCAAATTGTTTTTTTTATCGATTTCAGTTTGAGTTCTGTGCAGGCCTGAAAAATTTAATGAAGTAACAGCTGAATTTTCATCCAAAGAAGCATCCAATTTTCTAATTGAATAAAATGGGGTGAAACGAAACGCTCCAAGCCCTAGGCTTGTGGCAATTCCCCGAAAAAAAAGTCCTTCATTAAAAGAAGAATAGGGTTTTAAGCCTATTTCCGGTTTAACGATGGCCTGAATTGCAGAACTTTTTCCAAAACTCAAACCCGACCATAGTGATAAGCCTTGTCCGAATTGCAAATCATAATCGCCAATGATGATTTTTTTAATAGCTCCGATTGCTTTAAATGACAGATGCCCGGACTGGTAATCGAAGACACCTGCCTTTTTAGAATAAAGGTACTCCCCAGCGTCTTTTTCCAGATTAAGTGCAGCACTCACCTGCTTATTGAAATAATACCGGTACCTGAGAGTGATGTGTTGCGCCGAACCCAGATACCTTGATGCACTCGAATCCGAAACTCGGTAGGCATTTTTTTTCTGTAGATCTTGCTGATAGCGACATAGGAGATCATGTTTTGCTCCTAAAAGATCGGAGAAATCGATTCCGCTCAAAGGATTTTGCAAACCAATACTCACAAATGGAAGTAATTGATGAATAGCAAGCAGGTCAAAGTGTTCCAGCCCTTGCAACTCCAGCAAATCAATTAAAGAACCATTTTCAGATCTGTGTTTAATAAGGGACTGCAGCTGAAATGGCGATAATAATCCAAAATCTTTCAACTCCTCCTCGGTAGCCCGGTTTAAATTGAGGGGATGGGCACGATAATGGTTTAAACGATCAAGCAGCTCGGCATAATCCACATGTTCATCTGTAAGCTGTGATACTGATTCGAGGAGTTCGGCTATTTGCTGTTCGGTATTTTGCTGTGCCCGACATATGCCACAGATCAAAAGCAGCACTATGAGACCAGAGAGTTTATTTTGGTTAAAACTCATACGAAAGACCAATTTGCGAGCCAGTACCCAGGAATGGATGAGTGGTAAAAGCAATGTCAAGGTGGAATGCACGCAAAACAAGACCCATACCGGCGCATTCTCGTATCGGATTAGTCTTCATACCGGCTCTCAGGAATAACTGGTTGATGATTTGATAATCAATACCCAATTTACCCTCAGGTTTAGTGTGAATGGATTGCTCCAAAGTACCGGAAAGAACCACTTGTTGACTTGCCCGATAGGCCATTCCAACTTGCATCCGCATGGGTAAGGCCATAAAGCTCAGGTTTCGATCAAAAGAGTGATTTGTTACATTACTGATATGGACTCCTAAACTCAACTCGGCATTCATTTTGTAAATGAAGCCTGCATCAATGGAATAAGCAGCAGATTTACCATAGGACTGGATACTCAACTGATGATAATGAACCGCTAAAGCAGCAGAAAGATTTGGGCCAAATGCTCTGGCATAGGAAAGCAGCAATTCTTGCTGTTTGTAGGCATCAAAACCATAGGTGGCAAGACCCATACCCAAAACCTGACCCTTGAAAGGCATCACAAAATTGATTCGGGACGCCGCGATTTGCTGGTTTAAATACGTTTTTTGATGGTCGACCGCAACATTGATCTTTTTTACTGCCAATATTCCGGCCTGATTTACGTTTAATGACCAGATATCGCCAAGTGCAAGGCCGGCGTCTGCAATGGCTGCCATTCGTGCTCCTGATTGAGATTGAGCAAGTAGCTTACTCGAAAACAAGATCAGGAGGATGAATGTTATCT
>JBEDFI010000173.1:0-3172 GCA_041175245.1 Bacteroidota bacterium | reverse complement strand
ACTTTTGCTCCATTTGGAACATTTGTTCCTGGCACAATAGGCCCTAAAAGTTTTGTACAGGCGGTATAACTTAAGGCTTCTAATCCACAACCCAATGTATCCATTAAACAATATCGAGCGGTATCTAAAGCCTCAGAACTTTGAATTTGGTAATCGTTTACATAATTTGCAATGTCAGCAATAACTTGATCTGGCGCAGGTCGAACATTAGAGATGTGAGATGACATGTATTACTAAACCTTTCTTTTATCTTTGATTAATCGGGGTGTAGGATCTATTTTCTGGACCTGTGTATTCAGCATTGGGTCGAATAATTTTATTATCAATACGTTGCTCAATAATATGAGCCGCCCAGCCAGTGGTTCTGGAAATGACAAAAATAGGAGTAAACATTGCCGTGGGGATACCCATTAAATGATAACTGGAGGCACTGTACCAATCGAGGTTTGGAAACATTTTCTTTTCTTCCCACATCACAGATTCAATTCTTTCTGATATCTCAAATAAGGTATTATTTCCTTGATCTTCTGAGAGTGATTTTGAGACTGATTTAATACTTTCGTTTCTCGGGTCACCAATGGTGTAAACGGGATGACCAAATCCAATAATAATTTCTTTACGAGCCATACGATCACGAATATCTTTTTCGGCTTCATCTGCATTCTGATATCGGGATATGATTTCCATGGCAGCTTCGTTTGCTCCACCATGTTTTGGTCCCCGAAGAGCGCCAATTGCACCGGTGATAGCGGAATAGATATCGGATAAGGTTCCAGAGATTACCCGTGATGTAAAAGTTGACGCATTGAATTCATGCTCTGCATAGAGCACCAAAGATGTATTCATTGCTTTTTCATGCAACTCTGATGGAGGCTTTCCATGCAGTAAATACAAAAAATGACCTGCAATTGAATCCATATCAGACGTGCATTCAATTTTCTTATGATTATGTGAAAAGTGATACCAATAGATGAGCATAGAGCCAAAACAAGAAATGAGTCGATCGGCAATATTTTTTGTTTTCTCAATATTACGATCTTCAGCTTCCTGTTCAATTGTTCCAAGCATAGAGCAGCCTGTGCGAAGGACGTCCATGGGGTGAGCATTTTTTGGGATTTGTTCTAATACAGCTTTAACAGCCTCGGGTAAATCTCGGAGTTGTCGAAGTTTATTTTTATACTCACTCAGTTGACTTTGGGTTGGAAGTTCTCCGTAAATTAAAAGGTAAGCAACTTCTTCAAAATTTGAATATTTGGCTAAATCCAAAATATCATATCCGCGATAATGTAAATCATTTCCGGTATGCCCAACGGTACAAACCGCAGTCGTTCCTGCATTAACTCCTGCTAAAGCTACGCCTTTTTTTACTTTTTTTTCAGTTGTCGTCGTTGTATTCATAAAATCTCCTGCTCGTATTTATTTGTCTTGCTTAAAAAGCTCATCTAATTTTTTTTCATAATCATGGTAGTTTAAGAAATCATAGAGTTCATTTCTTGTTTGCATTAACTCGATCACATTTTTTTGAGTCCCATCTTTACGAACTGCTTCATAGACCGATAGGGCTGCTTTATTCATGGCTCGAAAGGCACTTAGTGGATAAAGAATTAAGCTCACATTTGCGCTGGCGAGTTCATCTTTTGTAAATAGGGGAGTAGATCCAAATTCAGTAATATTAGCCAATACCGGAACTTTGACCGCATCAGAAAATTGCTGATACATAGAGAGCTCGGTCATTGCTTCTGGAAAAATCATGTCTGCACCCGCCTCAACACAAGCACAGGCTCGATCAATTGCGCTACTTAAACCTTCAACAGCGAGAGCATCAGTCCGGGCCATAATAATAAAATTGGCATCAGTTTTTGCATCTACTGCAGCTTTAATCCGGTCAACCATTTCGGATTGTGAAACAATGGCTTTATTGGGGCGATGTCCACAACGTTTCGATTGAACTTGATCTTCGATATGAACAGCAGCAGCACCCGCTTTTGTTACAGATCGAATTGTCCTCGCGATATTTAGCGCACCCCCAAAGCCAGTATCAATGTCCACAAGCAGAGGGGTGTCGGTAACGTCTGTAATGCGTCGAATATCAATTAATACATCCTCTAATGTAGATATTCCAAGATCAGGGATGCCTAATGAGCCAGCTGCCACCCCGCCACCCGATAAATATAAAGCTTTAAATCCAGACTTGGTGGCTAGTAATGCATGATAAGCATTAATAGCGCCAATAACCTGCAGAGGTTTTTCTTGTGCTAGAGCTTGTTTAAATTTTTTCCCTGCCGACATTTGAATAACTTTCTATGAAAAAAAACGTTGATTAGCTTCGCCTGGAATATCTTGGCCGGTGAGTTTAGCTGTTTGGAGAATCTCCCAAAAATAGCGATATGTTGCCCGGTCATGCAATTCACCCTTAAATTGAATAGGCCCCCAATCGGCATCTTGTGCCAGGATTAGGATTTCAGAACCATCTTGAATCTCTTCATAATTGGGTTTCATCGCATCAACAATGGCGGTAATTTGTGTCGGGTAGATGCTCCACATGCGCATAAAACCAAACTCATCTCTGGCTCTTTTCGCATCAGCAAAAGTTGTTTCACTATTTTTTAAATCCAAGGTGACGTTATGCGCCGGTACCACTCCATTAGCAATTGCTGCGGCGACTACCTCTGTTTTTGCTCGAACTAACAATTTATGCTCAAATTGACCAGGGCTTCTCATTGCCGAGGCAGGAATAGCTCCGTGATGTCCGCTGACAAAGTCCATTAATCCAAAATCAAGCACTTGAAGCCAGGGTAGTGTTGCAATTTCATGCACTTGCGCTAGAGCGCCATGGGTTTCGATTAAGATGTGAATCGGAATTTCTCGACTTATATGGTGATCTTTCGCTACCTTTTGAATATAAGCAATCATTTCTTTTGGCTGGGTCGCATTGGTCGATTTGGGAATAGTAATATAACTTAATATTTCTCCAGCACCTGCAACAAGAATATCAATATCTTTCTTCCAATGGGGATGGGTGTAGTCATGAATCCGGCATCCGGCCATGTTGTGTTTATTCAGTTCTGAATTCAGAACTCTTACAATCATTTCTGCATGAGCCTGCTCTTGTCCAGCCGCTGCACCATCTTCACAGTCACAGGTAATATTAAAAATAGGCCCTAAGTTATCT
>JBEDFI010000172.1:0-3197 GCA_041175245.1 Bacteroidota bacterium | reverse complement strand
TAAAGAACCCATCCTGCCGGGACAGGAAGGCACCATCCATGTGGTGTTTAACAGCGCAGGCAAACCGGGTATGCAAAACAAAGTGGTTACCTTGAATGTGAATACAGGTACAGGAACCCGTCAGCTTTACCTCACGGGTAACGTAATTCCAAAGAACAACTAAAAAATCAGATATGTTAAATTCAATTTTATTACAAGCAGCAGGCGGCTCGTTGATGCAGTTTCTACCGATGATTTTAATCATTGTTGTGTTCTACTTTTTCATGATCCGTCCACAAATGAAGAAAGCAAAAGATCACAAAAAATTTATTGAAGAGTTAAAAAAGGGCGATAAAGTGATCACCTCGGCTGGAATTCACGGAAAGATTGTCGATTTAAACGAAACAACCTTTCTGATTGAAGTAGAAGGAGGAACCAAAATCCGATTCGACAAATCAGCTGTTTCATTAGATGCTTCAAAAGCATTAAACGCAAAATAAAAAGGCTCAATACTCTTTAAAAAAGCCATGGGTTCACGCTCATGGCTTTTTTTTGCCCTGGTGGGGCGAAGACCGCCTTCAAGAAATTAAGAGAAATACGCATGCTTTTTTATTCGTAATTTTGACGATGCCGCTCTTAAAATTCAATAAAGTACAAAAGCGTAGGATCAGTGTTTTCTTCGTTTCTTTTTGCATAGCTTGCGGACTGTGGATTTTTTATGCGCTCGCCAAACCCCAGGTCTTTTCATCTCAGATGACGTTCAAATGGGTAGATATCCCCGCAGATTTGCAAAAAAATATTCAGGTAATTGATACGCTTTCTGTGCAGGTAAAAGGAAGTGGCTGGAACCAGTTTTTGGATGATTTGAGCATCAGCGAGTTCGCAGAAATCAGTTTAAAAGAGTTAAAAGGCAGAAATTATCTGGTTCTCCGCCCGATCATAGATAGTTTGAACAAAACACGTGGACCTAAGGAACAACTGGTATCCATCAAACCGGATACTTTGTTTTTTGATCGTGCCCGGTTTATCTCAAAAAAAGTACCCGTAAAACTAAAATCTCGTTTTCAATTTGAAAAATTTTATGGTTTAGCAGGTCCGGTGTCCATCCGCCCGGCTTTTGTGACCCTTACTGGAGAGCCGAGAGATGTAGAGAATGTTGATTTTATTGAAACGCAGCTCGTGGAAAAAAGTCAATTGAACAATTCTTTTGAAGCGATGATTGCACTCAACTTATCTCAGCAAGCAACTTATACCAGTTCCACGGAGAAGGTCCAAATACAAGTTCCGGTAGGGCAATACACCGAGAAAGTACTCGAAATTGAACCTCAAATCCGAAATCTTTCGGGGAATTCCAGCGTAACTATCTACCCAACCCGTGTGAAGCTGACCCTCAGCACTTCTTTACCAAACTACGCTAAAATTAAAGGGAATCAGATTGTGGCATACATAGATTTTAAGGAAGCCATCCTGAAAAACTATAGCCGGATACCTATAAAATTTGAAGCAATGCCTACTTTTATCAAAATTGTAAAAGTAGAACCTCAAACTGTCGATTTCATCATTTATCCCTAATGCTTAAAGTTGGTATCACCGGAGGAATAGGCAGCGGAAAAACGACCGTATGCAAGGTGTTTGAACTCCTGGGTATCCCCGTTTTTTACGCCGATCAGCAAGCTAAATTGCTGATGAATACGGATGTTGAATTAAAGGATCAAGTCATGAAAACCTTCGGAGCAAATACGTACCTGCCCGATGGTTCCCTGAATAGAACATACCTTGCCAGTTTGGTATTTAAGGATGAATCTTTATTGCATCGATTAAATGAACTGGTTCATCCTGCGGTATTTAGAGCATTCGACAGTTGGTTGAGCAAACAATCTGCCAGCTATGTGGTTAAAGAAGCGGCCTTGCTGTTTGAAAGTGGTTCACATCGACTATGCGATGTGAATGTGCTGGTACAAGCACCTTTTAACCTTAAAATAGACCGGGTAAAAAAGAGAGACCAAATTAGTGAAGAAGATATACGAGGGCGCATGTCGAAACAAATGACCGATGAAGAAAAAAGTAAACTTGCTGACTACCTGCTGAATAACGATGAGCAGCAACTGCTGATACCTCAAATTATCGCACTCCATCAAAAACTACTTGCAAGAGAGATTCGTTCATGATTCAGTCTGATTTTATTACAGCCACTGAAAATGGTTTGTTTTGCCATGCTGGCAATTTTTACCTCGACCCACAACTGCCTGTGGAGCTGGCTGTAATCTCTCATGCCCATGGCGACCATGCCTGCCCGGAAAACAAACAGGTCTATGCCACGCCCGAAACGCTAGCCATTATGCAGCTCCGCTATAAAAAACGGGCTGGAAGTTTTTTCTCCACTTTCCCATACGGTGAATCTTTTGAAATTAACGGCGTACGGCTCAGTTTTCATTCGGCCGGCCATATTTTAGGATCGGCACAAATTTTAATGGAATATCAGGGTACTACTTATTTATATACCGGAGATTATAAATTGCAAGCGGATCCTACCTGTGAGCAAATTCAATATGTAAAAGCGAATGTGTTAATCACCGAAAGCACCTTTGCCGACCCTGAGGTAAAACATCCGGATCCTGTGGAGGAGATTAAGAAATTGAATAAAACTGCTCAAAATATCTTGCTGGGCACCTATTCATTAGGTAAAGCCCAACGCCTTGTAAGGATGATCAACGATTATTGCCCTGAGCGGAAGGTGCTGCTTCATCATCAAATATTGCCAATTACTAAATTACATGAGGCCTTCGGCATCAATCTGGGTCAATACCAGCCTTATGACCGTAAACTGATGAAAATTGCTGATCAGAATTATGTTTATCTGGTTCCACCGCTTACTTTTAGAAGTTATTTCAGGGCGATCAATGTGTGCAGGGTTTTTGCCTCCGGCTGGAAAAATCTGCAAACAAATAACGACCTGCAATTATTTATTTCAGACCACGTAGATTGGGATGACATCCTCCAAATGATTGATCGGGTACAGCCTGCAGAAATTTGGACCGTCCATGGAAATGGTGCTCATCTGAAAAATTATTTTAGCGGTAAAATCCCGATTAAGGCTTTAAACTGATGCAACAAGAGCAAGAAGATTATTATTTCGACGAACAGGGATTTCTGGTATTTACAGAAAAATATCATTTAAAAAGAGGGTATTGCTGTCAGCAAGGGTGTCGCCATTGCCC
>JBEDFI010000171.1:0-3197 GCA_041175245.1 Bacteroidota bacterium | reverse complement strand
TAATAGAATAAAGAGCAATTGTATGACCAGTTTCATCCGGGTAGCTATATTTTTTTTATGGCTTTACCCATTTACCCAATTAAGTGCACAACAAATGTTCGTTTACAAAGACAAAAATGGTAAAGCGCTTACACAAGCGCAGGTAGATGCCTTAGATAAAAAATACAATGGATTTTTAATTGTAGAATTCTTACGCGATGAAGAACCAATGATGGTGCAAATAAGTGCACCCACTGCACAAGAACTGAAAGTAATCCGCGACCTAAGGGCAGAAGAAACCATTCAACTTCAAAAAAAATGGATGAACAAGCCCCTCCCGGTTTTTAGTTTAGAGAATCTGTCGGGTAAGACCCGCAGCAATCAAGATTTGTTGGCTAAGAAGACCGTCGTATTCTTTTTCAGCAAAAACGACTATGGCAGCTTAAGTCAATGGGCTACGCTCGATCAATTGGCCAAACAGTACAAAGATAAGGCACAGTTTTGGGCCATTACTTTTGAAGATGCGGTTCTCATCCGTGAATTTTTAAATAAGCACCCCCTCGCTTACGAAATCATTCCAAATAGTTTTTCTTTCGTGATGCAAGATCTGGGCATCATGCAAACACCGGTATCCATGATCCTCGATTCTAAGGGGATAGTCAAGTTTTTAACTACAAATACACAGCGTCGTATGGATCTTGTTTTAAAAGAAGAGTTGGCTAAGATCAAGTAATAAATTGGTTAATTTAGGCCAATACTTAGTTGCTCATGAACAAAACCTATCTAATAAGCGGCGCCGGCAGTGGCATAGGCATGGCCATGGCTCGTAAACTCGCTTCCAATGGAGATACCTGCATCTTACTGGGACGAAAGTTAGAAAAACTGCAGCAAGTTGCCCACACTTTACCGGGTAAACATCCTGTGTTTGCGGCCGATATCCGATCAAAGGAGGAATTGGCGAAGCTTGCCGAACTGTTATCCAATGAACCTATTCACGGATTGGTAGCCAATGCAGGCCTTGGCGGTGAAAACTATTGGGGCAATGAAGACCGTTGGGAAGAAATTATTGACACCAACCTGAGCGGTACCTATAATCTGGTCAATACTTTTCTTCCAAACCTGCGTTTTGCACAAGTAAAATATAAACAAATCGTGATTACCTCATCGGTATTGGCCCGTTTGGGCGTAGCCAATTACAGTGCCTACTGTGCCAGTAAGGCGGGATTATTAGGCTTAATGCGCTCCTGGGCGGTTCAGTTTGCACCAGAGCACATTTTAGTAAATGCTATTTGCCCGGGTTGGGTAAATACCGACATGGCACAGCAAGGCTTACAAGGCATTGCCGATGGTTTGGGGATGAGCAAAGCCGATTTTTATGAGATCGCTATGCAGAGTGTGCCGCTACGTAAAATGAGTGAACCGAGTGAAATTGCCGATCTGGTGGCGTATTTGTTGGAGCAGGAGTCCATTACCGGTCAAAGTATCGATATCAACGGCGGATCAGTTATGAATAGTTAATAAGCCTTAATACCTACCCGGTTAGAGGCCTCGCTCTCGTTTCTCAGGCGGTCTAATGCAGTGATGATATAGGTATAACGAGCTCCTGGAATTACCGATTGATCAGTATACGTACGCAGACTTGCATCGAAGCTTATTTTTAAGATGTTTTTGGGATTATCCACATCCAGCTTCTCACCTTCATTAAAGCGATAAATTACGTAACCCGAAGCCGTTTCACCGTCTTTTGCCTGAGGCGGCGATTCCCATTTCAATTGTACCGCCTTGTGAAACAGCAGAACTTCAACCAGAAGAGGGTGTTGTGGGGGGATGGCATCTAACCAAGGCATGAGCGGGGGCAATGCCGAAGTTTTGAAGAAGTTGGTTTTCAAAGAGTCGTTCAAACCGGCCAAGTTATCGCGTAAAGATTTCGAACTGAAAAACACGCTGCCCTGAACCCGATTATTTTCTCTCAAATAACGGATCTGGTTGGGAATCTGGTTTTTATTTTGCCAGCCGCTTCGGCTTTCTGTTGCCCGGTATGCACCAATGCCAATATATACGTGTTTACCAAAACTATTTTGAGCCCACCAGTCAACCAATTTCTCGTAGGCTGCCGCCGGATAATTGAAGGGGAAATAAATTTGCGGGTTGATATAATCGATCCACCCCTCTTTCACCCATTTTCGGGCGTCGGCATACAATTTGCCGTACCCATCCAAACCGTTGCTGAGCGAGCCTTCCGGGTCTTGAGATCGGTTTCTCCAAATCCCAAAGGGGCTGATTCCGAACTTAATATGAGGTTTTGTACTTCGGATGCTATCGGCCACACTACGAATAAGGGTATCCACATTTTGTCTGCGCCAATCTTCTACTGATTTTAAACCGGCACCATAAAGCTGGTAGGCCTGATTATCGGCAATTACTTGCCCATCTGCCGGATAAGGATAAAAGTAATCATCGAAATGAACCCCATCAATATCATACTTCTTTACTACATCCAAGATGACCGAAATAATGTATTGGCGCACTTCGGGTAAACCCGGGTTAAACAACTTTTTTCCGCCATACGTAAAGAACCACTCCGGTTTTTGTTTGGTAATATGATTTGCACTGGTGTGTGAATCAATTAGGTTAAACGTCGCCCGGTAGGGGTTGAACCAGGCGTGTAACTCCATCCCTCGTTTGTGCGTTTCCTCAATGGCAAATTCCAATGGATCGTAATAGGGCATGGGTCCCTTCCCCTGTACGCCTGTCAGGAAACGGCTCCATAATTCTCTGCCCTGCCCATAAAACGCATCAGCTGCCGGACGAATTTGAAGCATAACGGCATTGAGTCCACTTTGTTGATGATGATCGAGAATACCGATCAATTCACGTTTTTGCTCATCCGTGCTTAAACCAGGCTTGGAGGGCCAGTCGATATTAGAGACCGTAGCTACCCAGGCTCCGCGAAACTCCCTTTTCAACTGCCCCTGAATTTGAGCATGTATATCGTTAATTAGCAGCACCATGAAGCAGCTCCAGCAAAACAAAAACAAGTTTTTCTTCATAAACATCATCCTTCAAATATAAGAATTGCAGTGCTCGCCCGTTAAAGTTTATCCGTTTCCCTTACCACGAATAAAATATGGGTTATCACATTTATTTTATATTTGCATCCTGTTTACACAATAATTTAACCAACAGTACGTTATAAAAGAGTTTATTTAGTATGGATA
>JBEDFI010000170.1:0-3206 GCA_041175245.1 Bacteroidota bacterium | reverse complement strand
GGTTAAAAACGTCCGGTAGCTTACTGTTGGAATTACCACTAATTCGTTGGATAATACGTTCAAAGTCTTTTTTATTGGTGGCCAATTCATCAAATTCTAATTCAAACAGGGTGTTTTTAATGACTGGCAATCCTTTGATGCTAAAATCACCTTTCAGCACCGTTTTTTCACCCGATAAGATATTCATTTTTTGAGCTTTCAGGTGTTTTACGTAGCCGCTTACCCGGCCATCCACTTTTACATCGAAGTAATTTTTGCTTAGGGCGGGGGCAAAATACGCGATATCGGCAGATACTACACGTGATTTGCTGAAACGCCCATTCATATAAACCCGATCATTAAACTGATTGAAGTCATCGAAGCTTTTGAACTCCATCACAAAATAATTGCGGATGATGGAGCTTGGAGTAATCAATTCCAACCCCCTAAACTCCATCTTATTGGAGTCGATAATGGCCAGTGTACTCAAACTTTTGAGATAAAAGCCAGACTTCTCTCTAAAACTAAGTCCCTTAATGCTTGCTTTGGCAAGATTATTTTTGGTGTCTAAGTCGCGGACAATTCCTTTCAGGTTTTGGATGTGAAGATCGTTGTAATTGATTCCGTTTACCTTGGTTTCAACCCCTAGATTTTTGTATTTGAAAGTTACCCTATCTAATTTAATTTCCTTAAAAATCAGTTCGAACGGTTTACGTTCTTTCCGCTCAGGACTGCCCGTGTTAAAATAATTGATGATAAAGTTAAGGTTGCTGGACTTGTCTTCGTATTTCTTGAGATAGAACTGAGCGGTACTCAAACGGAGGGTGCTGATTGAAATTCTCCGACGGTTCAGTGATAGCTCGTTGATATTTAAGCTCAGTACTTTTGCATGTAGTAGGGTATCCTTATCCAAGTCCTGGATATACAGACCCTCCAATACCAATGATTTGAAGGGTTGGATGTACAAACCAGAAATAGCTACTCTGGTGTTCAATTCTTCGGAAAGGTACGCAGCCAGTCTTTGTGCGAAATAAGTCTGTACAGGCCTGAATTGAAGCGAAAATACCAATGCCGCGAACACCAAAATGATTGAGGTGAACACCCATAACGTTATTTTTGCTGCTTTTTTGATAGCTTTGTTCCGAAATTAAATTAGTTCAACAAACAATAGTTTATACAGTTTTGGCCATCATTCTCGGAATAGAATCCTCCTGCGACGAAACCTCTGCTGCTATTTGTATAGACGGCGAAATTCGATCCAATAGTATTGCGAATCAGCTTGTTCATCAGCATTATGGCGGTGTTGTTCCGGAATTGGCTTCCCGAGCTCACCAGCAAAATATTATTCCGGCCATTCAGGAAGCGATATCTGTTGCTAAAATAAGCAAAAATGAGGTAGATGCGGTAGCTTTTACCCGTGGTCCGGGACTTTTAGGCTCTCTGCTTGTCGGAACCTCCTTCGCCAAGGGTTTTGCCCTTGCCAATCAGCTTCCGTTGATCGAAGTAAATCATATGCAGGCCCATATTTTGGCCCATTTTATTGATGAGCCCAAGCCACGGTTTCCATTTTTGTGTTTAACTGTTTCCGGCGGTCACACCCAGATTGTGAAGGTGAATGATTATTTTGATATGGAGATTGTTGGAGAAACTCTGGATGATGCAGCGGGCGAAGCTTTTGATAAGACAGCAAAAATTTTGGGACTGCCCTATCCCGGCGGGCCTTTAATCGATCAGTATGCCCGCTCAGGTTCACCAGATGCCTTCACTTTTCCTGAACCGCAGATACCGGGATTGGATTTTAGTTTTAGTGGATTAAAAACCTCTATTTTATACTTCATTCAGAAGAAAACAAAAGAAGACCCTGATTTTATTCAACAGCATCTTCCTGATATTTGTGCCAGTATTCAACAAAGGATTATCTCAATTTTATTGGCTAAGCTTAAAAAAGCAGCCATTGAATATCAAATTACCGATATTGCCATTGCAGGCGGTGTTTCTGCCAATTCTGGTCTTCGCCAGGCAGTTTTAGATTTAGCAAACGCCAAGGGCTGGCAGGTGTTTATTCCTAAGTTCGAATACTGTACCGACAATGCCGCTATGATCGCCATCGCCGGTTATCACAAATATTTAAAGCGAGATTTTGTAGGACAGAACATTTCCCCTCTGGCCCGGATGACCTTCTGATCAAAAAAAAAGCCTCCGCTTACGGAGGCATTTTTTTATTCTGGCTTTATTTCCAGCTTATCACCGGTCACCACTTCTTTTATTCTTGCTTCTAATTCATCCATTAAATCTGGATTTTCTAAGAGAAGTTGTTTTACTCCATCGCGGCCTTGCCCCAATTTGGTGTCGTTATAACTAAACCAGGAACCAGCTTTTTTGATGATCTCAAATTCTACCCCTAAATCAATGATTTCGCCGGCTTTTGAAATGCCTTCACCAAACATGATGTCAAATTCGGCAATGCGGAACGGAGGTGCAACCTTGTTTTTTACGATTTTCACTTTTACGCGGTTACCGGATACCTCATCACTTTCCTTGATCTGAGAAACTCTTCGAATATCAAGTCGTACCGATGCATAAAACTTCAATGCATTTCCTCCCGTAGTGGTTTCAGGATTTCCAAACATCACTCCAATTTTTTCACGTAACTGGTTGATGAAAATACAGCAGCAGCCTGTCTTGGCAATGGTTCCGGTTAGCTTACGCAAGGCTTGCGACATTAATCGGGCTTGTAAACCCATTTTCGAATCGCCCATCTCTCCTTCGATCTCTGCTTTCGGAACTAATGCCGCTACCGAGTCGATTACAATAATATCGATCGCTCCGGAACGGATCAGGTTATCGGCAATTTCCAATGCCTGCTCTCCATTGTCTGGCTGAGAGATTAGGAGATTCTCCACGTCTACACCTAATTTTTGAGCGTAATATTTATCAAAAGCATGTTCTGCATCAATAAAAGCGGCTATTCCACCTTTTTTCTGCGCTTCGGCAATCACATGTGTGGCCAAGGTAGTTTTACCAGAAGATTCCGGTCCATATATTTCGATGACACGCCCCTTCGGTAAGCCGCCTATGCCCAAAGCAATGTCGAGCCCGAGTGAGCCCGTTGAAATGGCTTCGATCGGTTCCACGGCATCGTCACCCAGTTTCATGATGGCCCCTTTGCCAAATGATTTTTCCAGTTTGTCAAGCGTTAGCTGTAATGCTTTCAGTTTATCTGTATT
>JBEDFI010000169.1:0-3214 GCA_041175245.1 Bacteroidota bacterium | reverse complement strand
CTATTCAGTTATCAGCGATTTTCCCAGGAATATCTTTTTTTCCATCCTAATTTCAGTCCTGAGTCTACTCATATTGATTTCTTTTTATGTGTTCATTGCCATAAAGCGTGTAAGCTTTATTTTTTATAGATCCCGACATCAATATTGGAATAATCAGATTACTGAACTGCTCACTATTTTTCTCAGCAAGGTTGATGAAGGAAACGTGTCAGATCCGGTTTCGAAAATACTCCCGTCATTCAGAAGTCTTCCCTTGCATCGGGGGTTTATTAAAGATTTGCTGTATCACCAGATCATTACCTATCAATCTAACTTTACCGGCAATGCCGCCGAAAAATTAAAAGAACTTTTTTTGCGTCTGAGATTGCATCATCTTATCCTTAAAAAAATAAAAAGTAGACGGATGGAAGTAAAAATTAGGGGAATCATTGATGCAGCACAACTTGAACTGGAGCAATTCTCACCCCAAATTAAAAAATTGCTGCACCACCGTTCCTCCGAATTAAGAATTGAGGCCCAGGCGGCATACATCATCCTGAATAAAGCGCATGGCTTCGATTTTTTGGATGAAGTCAAAGAACCCATTCAAGACTGGCATCAGCTGGTTTTATTAGATTTGATTAAGCGTTTAAATACCAACGAATTACCTCTATTTTCTAACTGGTTGAGCTCAGCTAACCGCTCGGTGGTCGACTTTTGTCTGAAGCTTATTAACCATTTTCAGCAGTTTGAAGCGCTGCCACAAATCGTTCAACTCTTAAACCATACTGATCAGGAAATTAAATGCCTGGCTATTAAAATACTGGGAGAATTTGAAGCTCAAGAATACGAACAAGCCCTGCTGGTTTGTTATTCTGAGGAGTCTACCGAACTAAAAGCTGAGATATTAAAGGCACTGGGACGAATTAATTCCGGAAATCAGCTCGATTTTTTAAAAAATGAAAGCACTTCGGATGCATTTGAAATTGCTTTTGAAGCATCAGCGGCCCTCTTTGCTCATGGAAGCAAAGGGATCAAGGTATTGAAACAATCTCACCACCAGGTTCCGGCATTAAATCGTCAGATTTTAGATCAATTGCTGTCTACCACAATTACCCCGAGCTATGGAAACCTTTCTTAATTACCTGCAACTATTCTTTAACGAGTACATCTTTGCATATGCATTGGTAGTGATGTCCTCGTATGTACTAATCATCTTGTTTTCTGCGCTCGAAATGAGGAGTTATCTCCGAAAAAATAGCTATACCAATTATAATAATATTCTTGTTTCCGAGTTCGCACCCAGCGTTTCAATCTTAGCGCCAGCGTACAATGAGGCTCTGAACATTGTGGATAATGTGCGCTCCCTGCTATCTCTCCACTATAACAATTACGAGGTGATTGTAGTGAATGATGGCAGTTCTGACGATACACTTGCCTTGATGGTGAAGGCCTTCGATTTAAAAAAGCAACATTATGCCCTAAATCAGCGCATTGCTACTGAAAATGTAAGAGGAGTATACCGTTCAACAAATCTAGGATTGGAGCGTTTAATTGTGATCGACAAAGAAAATGGGGGCAAAGCTGATGCCCTCAATGCGGGTATTAACCTTGCTCATAACTCACTTTTACTGTGTATAGATGCGGATTGTATCATTGAGCCGGATGCCATTTTGAAATTGGTAAAACCATTTATGGATGAGCCCCTCAAAGTGATTGCGGCAGGTGGCGTAATTCGGATTGCCAACTCCTGTGAAGTGAAACATGGGCGTTTGGTAAAAGTACATATGCCAACTAACTTGCTTTCTCGTTTTCAGGTGTTGGAGTATTTGCGTGGCTTTTTGTTAGGCCGGATGGCCTGGAGCAGGATAAATGGCTTGTTGATTGTTTCAGGAGCAATGGGCCTCTTTGATAAGAATATTGTGATTAAATGCGGGGGTTACAGTACCAAAACGGTAGGTGAGGACATGGAATTGGTTTTGCGCATGCGCAAATACATGCACAAGCATAAAATTCCCTATAAAGTGGTTTATACACCCGATCCGCTGTGTTGGACAGAAGCGCCCACAAACCTTAAAATTTTAGGCAGACAACGTAACCGCTGGAGCCGGGGTTGTCTAGAATCATTGATCATGCACCGCGATTTATTCTTCAATCCAAAATACGGTACGCTTGGCTTGATTAGTTATCCGTATTGGTTATTAGTTGAGTGGTTTGGTCCCGTGCTCGAATTTATCGGATTAATTATCTTAGGGGTGCTTGTGTATCTGGGTTTTGTCAACTGGACCTATACGCTTATCCTTTTCGGCATGGTTTACCTCTTTGTGCTAACCATCTCTGCCTTAACCATTCTTTACGAAGAGCTTTCTTTCAGACAATACACCTCAGGGAAAGACTTGATCAAACTATTATTACTTTCTTTTGTGGAGCCCTTTTTCTATCACCCCCTGATACTTTATTGGGAAATGAAAGGAAATCTTGATTTCCTGAACGGCAAAAAAGCCTGGGGTAAAATGAATAGAAATGGCTTTAGATAGTCTGCCAGTTATAACTTCAATTGTAAACCTGCATTAAATCCAAGCTGATTTCCAAATGTATCATTCTGGTATTCCTCATTAATCCATTGAAAACCAGCTTTTACGATCGTTTTCGGATTGATGTTTTTCGAATAGTCTATACCGGCCCTAAAGCTGTTTAATTGATAAACGACATTATTAATCTGAGTACGGTCATCGAAAGATACCCCTGTCCCGGCGTTCAAAGACCAGTAATCATATCGGTCATCACTGAGGTAAAATTTAGCCGTTAAAATAAATGATTCATTCCATCTGGATTCATTTTTTGTCCAGTACGACCTCAAATTGAGGTATGAATTGCCCAAGTACTTTCCTAATCCGAGTACCCACACATTTGTAATATGGTCAAAAGCCAGGTGGCGCAAGCCGGTTTCCAACTCAAATTTTTGCGGTAATGATTGGTAAAGTGAAAACCCAAGCCGGTAATTCGGAAATAAACTGTTGCTATTTAATTTAGCGGCACCACCCACGTAGGCATAGAGGCCTTTTTTAAATTTTGGATACGTCTCTAATTCCAGCTCAGTGGCATTTTTCTGGAACCTGTTTGCATAATTTAGATTGAAGCCAATATATGCCGGTTTCAAACTTTTACTGTACGACATGCTAGCCAAATGCCAGGGTTGAGCGAAGCGTTTATCAAAATGAATAAATGAATACTG
>JBEDFI010000168.1:0-3230 GCA_041175245.1 Bacteroidota bacterium | reverse complement strand
ATAATCGAAATAATAAGAGGAACCCAGGTAATAATAATCCAAGAGGTTTCTTTGTGGATTTTTTACTGCAATTTCGTAGGCTTCTGCAGCTTTGGTGTATTTCTTCAAACCATAGAGCTCTTTGGCTATTTCACTCATTCCACTTACGAGATTAGAATCTAACTGAACCGCTTTTTTCACCGTTTCAAAACCCTCTTCGTCCTGACCTAATTTGATCATGGCACGGCCCAGGTAGCTGTAATCTCTACCTATGATACGCTTTGGCTCCACCTTCGCCATGAAATCTTTAATGGCCTGGATGCTGGCTTCATAGTTTCCATTTTCATACGCCGCATAGCCCAAATAACGGAGAATACGCTTGTTGGCTTTATCCATTTGAGCCATGGCTTGCGCTTCTTCCTGCAGGGTTTTGTAATCCTTTGCTAAAATCAGGAAGTCAGCATAACGCATTCTGGAGTCTAAAGACCGATCGGTTAACTCGAGGTATTTCTTGTAGTACTCCAGAGCTTGTTTAATCTTCGCATCGTAGTTTCGGGGCTCATTTCTTGCCCAGAGATAATGGGTTTCGGCTAATTCGCGGTAAGCCGGACCATAGTTGGGGTCGATGGCCAGGACGCTGTTGAATTCATCTATCGACTCTTGAAATGCTTTCGATAGTTTATTTATCACTCCTAGTTCTACTTTAGAGCGTAATAAATTTTTATTCAGGTCGAAAGCCGTCCGGTAAGCACTGTATGCTTCCGAATTTTTCAATTGGCCACGATAAGCATCGCCCAGGTAGAGATTGGCTTCCGCTAAAAATACTTCCGCTCCTTTGGGATTGGTCGTTGTTAATACTTTTTGGTAGTAGCCGATTGCCAATTCATAGTTTGGCTTTTTTGCCGTTGCATAGGCCCTGCCGATGTACAGGTTTGCTCGGTTGTCCTTTTTATCAGACATTGAGAGGGCTTTGTCAAATTGAGTTTTGGCAGAAACTTCATTTCCATTCTCCAAGTCCACCTGCCCTAAACCAATGTAATTCAACGGAAAAGCTGGATTTTTGAGTACGCCTTCTTCAAGTACTACTTTGGCAGAATCATCGTAGTCTGTTTTTAAGTACACCTGTCCTAAAAAGAAGTAATGATCGCCTACCGTTGGCTGTAAACTGATTAAACTTTTTAATTGCGACTTGGCTTTTTGGTACTGTTCTGCATCTATGGATTTTCTGGCATCCGCTAATGACTGCGCAAAAACGGATGAACCCAACAATACGAGCATAAGGCCTGCTTTGAACACTTTTTTCAACATTTCCATGGTTCGAATATCTACTTTTTATTCTTATTTTCTAATAATTATTTCTCGGGAGGGAATCTTATCCGGAAGTAATCCGGATTTTAAAATTAAACGTTGCCCGCGTTCGCCGGCTACAAAAGTGACAAATCCTGTGCCCGGACCTGGTCCACCCTCACAATTAATGAGGTACAAATTACGCATTAATGGGTACATTCCCAAAGCCAGATCGTTCTGAGTAGGTTTATAGTAGCGGTCATCTCCAGGCTTTCCGCTTGTGTTTTTTACACCCATTACCTTTAACTGTTGTACGTAAGGGGCTAAATTGTCATCAGGCTGGTCGATCCAATTGATCCCGATGACTCCCACACTGCCCGGGTGAGTAACTACATAGTTTATCACTTCCGGATTTGATTTTAAGGCATAGATACCGCTTTCAGGCAATTTGACTACTCCTGCCAATTCTTTCAGATACCGAACCGTACTTGAATTGGGATGATCAAAAACGAGTGATTGAATGGCACCAGGTTTACCCTGCATGGTGCGGATTAAATCGTCTACCTTTACCAAGCTATCCGGGCTACTTTTATGAGTAATCAACGCTATACCGTCAATGGCAAAGCGGTTAACCCGGACTTTGATTTGTTTTTTCTCATAGAATTTTGCTTCGTCCGGACTTAAGGTCCTCGACATGACCGCCACCTGGGCACTGTCTGAAATCAAATAGTTTACAAGCTCATTCTCAGGCTTATAAACCGGCTGAATGTTCGCTTCTGGGTACGCATTTTGATAAACCAATAGCTGATCTGCAATAATGGGAGCAAAACTTTCATCTACAACAATAGAAACCGAGCCTTTGGTATACGTTTTCTCTCCTCCATCGGTATTGGCCTGGCGACAAGCGGTCAGGGCAGCTGTAAACAACAGCATACAACATACTATTTTTCTGAACATGATCAATCTTTTTTTGGTTGCAATAACCTGATAAATCTGAAAAACGAATACACAATCAATGATACACCAAAAAGGATGCGATAGTTTTTAGAAAGTGCAACTGGCATATCCGACCAGAAAATCATAATAAGACCCAGCAGGAGGTAGAAGCTAAACATCAGGAGGCCCAAAATGAACAGAAATCGCTGTGACAGCGATTTCTGTTGTTCATGATTATATTTTGGCATTAATTACTGTCCGGCTAACTGGAAGAAAATTGGCATGGTGTAAGCTACACGTACATTACGACCATTTTGTACACCTGGTTTCCATGCTGGTGCTGCTTTTAATACGCGAACTGCTTCTTCGTCGCAGCCACCACCGATTCCTCTTAATACTTTAATATCCGTTAAATCTCCGTTTTTCTCTACTACGAAACTAACAATAACCCTTCCGGTGATGTTGTTTTCGCGGGCAACGGGTGGATATTTCATGTTTTTCTGCAGGTATTTACCCCAACCTGGCTGACCGCCGGGAAACTCGGGCATTACTTCTACACTGGAGAAATCCAAAATACTGTTATCTTCTACCACATCTGAGTTACCTACCGGCTCGTCGATCTTGATTTCAGCATTAGGATCCCCTTCAATGGTTTTTTGACCTGGATCAGCTTTTTTCAATTCTTCTACGGTTGGCGGCTCTTCATCACGAACCTTTTCTGCCGGTACTACTACCGGAGGTGGGAAACGCACCTGATCCACTTTTGGTTTTGGTGGCTCTGGTGGCGGTGGCGGAGTTTCTTTATCAATAGGTGGGGGAGCTGCTAACACCACTTCCGTTTGCTTAAATTGCTCAGAATCATCAGGCAAAATACCTGAGATATAGCGTATAATTAATGGGGCAGTAACCAATACAATACACAGGGTACTACCTACCAATAAAGCACGACTGGTGGTTTTAGGGTTGTCCTTACGAAGCTCGTATGCACCGTAAGCTTTATTACGCCCGGCGAAGACTACTTCGAGCCA
>JBEDFI010000167.1:0-3265 GCA_041175245.1 Bacteroidota bacterium | reverse complement strand
ATGCTGTCTTAACACGAACAATTCCAGAAGTTAAGACCCCTTCGAGCAAAATTTCGGAGTTTTTCGGCTCAAATGTGTTCGATAAAAAGAAAATGAAAGAATTTTTATCGAAAGAAGCTTTCCAAAGTATTGTCAATTCCGTTGAACTAGGTTCTACTGTTGACCGAGAAGTGTCAGAACAGATTGCTTCAGCGATGAAAGCATGGGCCATGAGTAAAGGAGCAACACATTATACACACTGGTTTCAACCTTTAACCGGAAGCACTGCAGAAAAACATGATTCATTCTTCGAACCCACGTCTGATGGATCAGCCATCGAAAAATTCTCGGGTGATGCCTTAGTGCAGCAAGAGCCGGATGCATCCAGCTTTCCGAACGGCGGTATCCGCAACACGTTTGAAGCCCGCGGCTATACTGCCTGGGATCCCTCCTCTCCAGCTTTTATTATGGAGAGCAAATCGGGAAAAACTCTATGCATTCCCACCGTGTTCGTTTCCTATACCGGCGAAGCACTGGACTATAAAGCACCTTTATTAAAGGCCCTGTCAGCGATGGACAAAGCGGCGGTAGATGTTTGCCATTATTTCGACAAATCCATCACCAAAGTGAATGCCTCTTTAGGGATTGAACAGGAATATTTCCTGGTTGATCTGGCTTTATACAACGCCCGTCCGGATTTATTACTGACCGGCCGTGCACTGTTCGGACACATGTCGGCCAAAGGCCAGCAATTGGAAGATCATTATTTCGGAACCATCCCGGAGCGTGTGTATGCTTATATGCTCGATTTCGAGACCGAATGTTTGAAATTGGGTATTCCGTTGAAAACACGTCACAATGAGGTGGCTCCATCTCAGTTTGAGTGTGCGCCTATTTATGAGGAGATCAATCTGGCCATCGATCACAACCAATTACTAATGGATGTGATGGAAAAGGTAGCTAAGAGACATAATTTCAAGGTGCTATTACATGAAAAGCCCTATGCCGGTGTAAATGGATCGGGTAAGCACAATAACTGGAGTTTGATTACTAATACTGGTAAAAACCTGCTGGCGCCGGGCAAAACACCTAAGAATAACCTGATGTTCCTGGCTTTCTTTGTAAATACCATCAAAGCAGTGTACGAACATGCGGATCTGTTGAGAGCTTCTATTGCTTCGGTAAACAACGATCACCGTTTAGGTGCCAACGAAGCCCCTCCTGCTATTATTTCTATTTTCCTGGGAAGTCAGTTAAATGAGGTATTAGATGAACTGGAGAGTTCTCGCATTAGCAAGAAAATTAAGGATGATAATTCTCTTTGGCTGGGTATTCCAAAGATTCCTCAGATCTTACTCGACAATACCGATCGTAACCGTACCTCTCCATTTGCCTTTACCGGGAATAAATTTGAGTTCAGGGCGGTAGGTTCTTCAGCAAACTCTTCTGCACCTATGACGGTTTTAAACACGATTGTGGCCGATCAATTGGTAAAATTCAAAGCTGAAGTAGATAAACTGATAAAAAAAGGGGAGAAAAAAGACATCGCCTTGTTAACGGTGATTAAAAAATACATCAAAGAATCTAAGACAATTCGCTTCGAAGGTAACGGATACAGCGAGGAATGGGAAAAAGAAGCAGCAAAACGCGGTTTGGCGAACATTAAAACTACGCCAAAAGCGCTGGATGCGTATGTAAGCGAAAAAACTACGGATTTGTTCAGTAAACTGAATGTATTTAACGAACGTGAAGCCCATGCCCGCCACGAGATTTTGCTGGAAAATTTCTACAAGAAATTACAAATTGAGGCTCGTGTAATCGGCGAATTGGTTAACAGCACCATCATTCCGGCCGCCATTGAGTATCAAAGTAAATTGGTGAACAATATTAAAGGCTTGAAAGAAATTGGCCTGGATAAAAAATCGTTTGCTGCTCAATTTGATCTGGTTGAAAAGATCTCCGATCACGTAAACTTCATAAAATCTAATGTAGACAAAATGGTAGAGGAGCGTAAAAAAGCAAATGCCATTGATGATTTACGGGAACGGTCTATTGCTTACGATGAAAAAGTGAAGACTTATTTCGAACCGATCCGCTACCATGTAGACAAGCTGGAGCAACTGGTTGACGATGCACAATGGCCCTTGCCGAAGTTCAGAGAATTGTTGTTTATTAAATAATCCAAAAAACCCCGCAATCAGCGGGGTTTTTTATTGTATTCTTTTGCTTTAGTCCTAACTTTACAACATGTCTGACCATAAATACCAGCAACGCGGCGTATCTGCCGGAAAGGAAGATGTACATGCAGCGATCAAAAACATCGATAAGGGTTTATTTCCGAAAGCATTCTGCAAAATCATCCCGGATATTCTAGGCGGAGATGAAGCCTGGTGTAATATCATGCATGCCGATGGTGCCGGAACCAAGTCGGCCCTGGCCTATGTGTACTGGAAAGAAACGGGTGATTTATCCGTTTGGAAAGGGATCGCACAGGATGCCATTATCATGAACCTGGACGATTTGCTTTGTGTAGGTGCTACCGACAACATTCTTTTGTCATCCACCATCGGAAGGAATAAAAATCTGATTCCGGGCGAAATAATCGCCGAAATTATTAATGGTACAGAAGAAATTTTAGCCAACTTGCGAAGTTTAGGTATTGGGATTCATGCTACCGGTGGTGAAACCGCCGATGTGGGTGATCTGGTGAGAACCCTCATTGTCGATTCGACCGTTACTTGCCGCATGAAACGCTCTGAGGTAATCTCCAACGATCGCATTCAGGCTGGTGACGTGATTGTAGGCTTGGCTTCCTACGGGCAGGCTACGTATGAAACCGAATATAATGGTGGCATGGGATCTAACGGCCTAACCTCAGCCCGGCACGATGTGTTCCATAAATATGTGGCTGAAAAATATCCGGAAAGCTACGATCCGGCGGTACCTTACGAACTTATCTTCGCAGGGACTAAAAAACTTAACGACTTGATTAATATCCCGGGAGGAAAAGCTGTAACAGCAGGGAAATTGGTATTATCACCAACCCGCACCTATGCTCCTGTCATTAAAAGAATGCTGGACTTATACCGTTCTGAAATTCATGGGATGATTCACTGCAGCGGAGGTGCACAAACCAAGGTGCTGCATTTTATTGAGAATTTACACATCATCAAAGACAATCTGTTTCCGATCCCTCCTTTGTTTAAGCTGATTCAGGAAGAATCGGCGACTGAGTGGCAGGAAATGTATAAAGTATTCAATATGGGCCACCGTATGGAACTTTATG
>JBEDFI010000166.1:0-3293 GCA_041175245.1 Bacteroidota bacterium | reverse complement strand
GTATTGAGATTAATGGGCAAAAAGTATCAGTGTCTGGTTTTTTTCAACCTTATCTCCGGGCTTAATTTTAATAGATTTAATGCTTACATCTGCGGGCGCCTTGATGATGTTTTCCATTTTCATGGCCTCTAATACGAATAGGTTATCCCCTTTTTTTACACTTTCTCCTTCCTTAACCAGAAGGCTGAGTACCAAGCCGGGCATGGGAGCCTTTAGTTCGGCAATTTTAGCGGCTTGTACGCCATCCAGGCCTAAAGCCTGCAATAAACCGTCAAATTGATCTTTCAAGGATACCTTATAAACGGTTCCATTTACCTTGATACTGGCTGTTTTATCAGCCCTGGAGAAGTCGATCACCTCTACCCGGTAAGAGGCCCGCTCATGCAGGATATGAAGCAGATTATCTTTAATCAGTAATTGATCTGTCTCGACTTTTTTTCCATCAAGCTTCCAAGAACCATTAGATGATTCTAAATTATAATTTTGAGTTCCGTTTACGTTTACTTGGTACGTGGTCATGGTGAAGAGGAAGCTAAGTTAACGATTCAGGAAGTTAATCTCAAAACAAGCAGCAAGGGCGGCCGTTTCGGTACGCAAACGACTTTCACCTAAAGTCAATGGCCGAAAGCCATGTTCTTTGGCCAAACTCAGTTCGGCTGGGCTGAAATCTCCCTCCGGACCAATTAAAACCAAATAGCGCTTATTGGCCTGAATGATCTCTTTGCTTGACGATTTTTCATCATCCATGCAATGGGCAATCAACTTCTGCCCTTCAAAGGGCTGATCCAGGAGTTTTTTAAAACAAATGGCTTCATTGAGTTGTGGATGATAGGCCTTAATGGATTGCTTTACAGCCGAAGTGATAATTTTGTTTAATCGCTCCGATTTCACTTCCTTGCGTTCAGAGCGTTCGCAAATGATCGGGGTAATTTCATCAATACCCATCTCCGTGGCCTTTTCAAGGAACCATTCCATGCGTTCGATGTTTTTGGTGGGCGCTACCGCAAGGTGTAAATAATGATTCCGTTTGCCAAACTCTTGTTTAGCTTGAAAAACCTGCAAATGTGTTCTTTTGGGATTCGCTTCGAGGATACGGGCTTGGTAATAGCCGCCTTTACCATCTACCAGCACCACTTCATCGCCGGTTTGCAGACGAAGCACCCGGACGGCATGCTTACTCTCCTCCTCGCTTAAGGTATAAACTTCGGCAACCAGATCGGGTGTATAAAAGATATGCATGTGTGAATTAACGTACGTCTACCGCATCGTCGTGGTTGATCACCAACTCGAGTTTCAGTGACTCTACATTTTGCTCGGCCTTTTTCAAAACGGTAAACGTGTAGCCCTGGAATTCGGTGCGTTCGCCCACATCGGGTATCTTACCAAAAATATGTCCGGCCAAGCCCGACATGGTATCATAATCGCCGTCTTCGGGTAAATCGTGCGGTAAAAATTCATTTACATCGTATACGCTGGCAGAGGCATTTACAATAAATTCGGTTTCAGAAACCTTTTCTACAATGGGTTTCTCTTCATCGTATTCATCCTGAATTTCACCAACCAGTTCTTCCACTATATCTTCAAGTGTAACCATCCCGGCCGTACCGCCAAACTCATCCAGCACAATGGCAATTTGTATGCGCTTGAGCTGAAACTCACTCATCAAATCGTTGATTTTTTTTGTTTCAGGAATAAAATAAGGTCTGCGGATTAAATCAGTCAAGACCAGCTCTTTTTTATCCGCCAGGAGCGGCAAAATATCCTTCGCATGGATGATACCCACAATTTTATCGATGGTATCTTCAAATACCGGAATACGGGAATAGCCTTCCTTGATCACATAATCCAGGACTTCTGCCGGGGGCGTATCCATATCAACAGCCGAGATCTTGGTTCGAGGCACCATGATATTTTTTACCACCCGTTCATTAAAATCAAATACATTTTTAATCAGCTCATGTTCCGTGGTGTCGAGTGCGCCACTTTCCTTTCCCTGATCTAACAAGTACTGTAATTCTTCAGAACTGTGATGCGCCTCATGTCCTCCGGCGGGGTGGATGCCAAACGGCTTCAGAATAAAATTGGCAAAGCCGTTCAACAGCCAGATAAACGGACGGAACACGAGGTAAAAAATATGCAGGGGTGCTGAAATAGCCAGTGTGGTGTTTACCGGACGCTGAATGGCGAACGACTTGGGAGCCAACTCACCAAATACAATGTGCATAATGGTGATGAAAGTAAAAGCAATAACCGGTGCGGCCGTGCTGGAGAATGTAGTAACCGTTTGAGCAGAGGCACCAAAAGAAATCAGCAGCGTGCTCAATAAATGTTCCATTACTTCTTCGCCCACCCAACCCAGGCCAAGCGAAGCCAGGGTAATACCCAGTTGTGTGGCGGCCAGATAACCATCGAGGTGCTGTGTAATGTGTTTGGCAATTTTAGCCACCCGGTGCCCCGTTTTTGCTTTGATTTCAATTTGAGAAGCACGGACTTTTACAATGGCGAATTCTGCTGCCACAAAAAATCCGTTCAGAAAAACCAAGAAAAAAGTAAGAAATATCTGAAATCCCATTCGTTATGCCTTTCTAAAAGTAGTCTTATATAGTTGAATGCTTTCTTCAATTACTTTATAGGCGAAGCGTTTGCCCAGCAAATGTTCAATAGTCACTTGCTTATGTTCCAATGCCTTATAGTCCTGGAAAAAGCGAACAATTTCTTTCATAGCATGTGGAGGAAGTTCGGATAAGTCATTCATATAATTCACAGATGGATCATTTTTAGCTACCGCGATGATCTTATCATCTTGTTCGCCTTGATCTACCATGTGCATCACCCCAATTGGTTTGGCTTCGATGATGGTAAGTGGATATACATCCACCGAACATAAAACTAAAATGTCTAAGGGATCCTTGTCATCGCAATAGGTTTGTGGAATAAAGCCATAATGAGCCGGATACATTACCGAAGAGAACAACACACGATCCAGTTTAATTAAACCAGAGGTTTTATCAATTTCATATTTTGCTTTGGAGCCTTTAGGAATTTCAATGATCGCATTGACGACAGAAGGGACATCATCGCCAGAAGATAGCTGGTGCCAGGGGTGATCACTACTCATGTGTATTTTTTTTATCCGGGGAGCTTCCTGCCGATGTTGGAATATGCTTTTTTAAGAAAGCCCAAACAAGCGGTAAAGCGGTAACGACTACAAATCCTATTATTATATATAAAAGGTAGTCATTAATTTCTTTTTCAAATTTACGACCCAGAAAATATCCTAACAAAGTTAAGGA
>JBEDFI010000165.1:0-3337 GCA_041175245.1 Bacteroidota bacterium | reverse complement strand
GCCTAAATTGAAGGCTTTAAGATACAGACAAAAAGTTTGTTTTTTTGTTACGAAGAGCAAAAAATTGATGGAAGCAAAACCTGCCTGGCAAGCAAGAATTCATGCGGGCAGTCAGACTGCCATCAAAGCACCGGATTCAACAGAATATCTTTTAACTGCTCGAACTCCATTGCATATTTTTCTGAAGCGTTTGTTTTCCCCCATTTACGGTACAATTGGTTTAAATTAAACTTCAACCGCAGGAGTTCGGGTAAATTTTTGGCATGTATGGCTAATTTTTCTGCCTCCAGCCAGTCTTTTTCCGCCGAGGCAAACTCATCTATCTCGAATTTTAATTGTGCGAGTTCATTTAGTGAGCCAATGGCCCCCGAGGAATAATTAACTTTGCGTGATACGCTCAATGCCTGCAGATAAAACCAATTGGCCGGTGAAAATTGTTCGTTTCGTAAATACATATCGGCAATTTCGCGGTAGCAATTGGCAACTCCCTCCTGATTTTTCAAATTGGTAAACGCAGGAAGCGCTTTCCTGATCAATTCGGCCTCGGCCCGTTCAGTTTGCCCATTAAGGGAAAAAATCTTTCCTTTTTGTAACTGAAGACGGGCCATCTGTGACAACCAGCCGGTTTGTTGAGCAAGCGCCATCGAGGCCTCTATCGCCAAAAGTGCCCCCGAATAATCTCTTTTTAACGTTAAGAGGTGTGATTTAAGCAGATAAAGGACAGACAATAACTCTTTATCCTTCAGCGCTGCAGGAGAAGCAAGTGTATTTTCTAAATTTTTCAAAGAAGCATCTAAGTCGCCATTAATGGCGCTACTAATGGCCCAGTTGATCGAAGCAGAGTTAGCTTTTAATCGGGCAATACGTTGAGCATATTGAACCGAAAAAGTTTTAAACTCCGATTTGAAGGCGGTTTCGCTCAGGTAGTTCTGCAGATCTACCGGGTCACTCGTTAAATTGAACCGTAGTAAAAAAAAAGATTTCAGCGCTTGTTGCCCTGTTCCGGCATCTTTTCCGGTTTGTTGTGAAAATACTGTATTGCCAATCAAGAATACCAGCAATAGGAAAATCCATCGTTTATAAGTGCAGCACATGACAAGATTGGCTTAAAGGGTTAAATCTAATTTAATCTGCCGAAACCTGATTGAGTTCGCCAGGGTTTTTGTAAAATAGTATTCTAATTCGTGAGCTTAAAATTTAATCATTATGGCCAATCTTCCCCCACTAGCTGAGCGTATGCGCCCAACAAGTCTTACTGATTACATCGGTCAGCAACATCTTGTGGGGCCAGAAGCCATATTACGGCAAGCCATTGCAGCCGGAAATATCCCTTCTTTATTGTTGTGGGGACCCCCGGGAGTGGGTAAAACCACCCTCGCACTGATCATTGCTCAACAATTAAAACGTCCGTTTTTTAATTTAAGTGCCATTCATGCCGGGGTAAAAGAAATCCGGGCAATTATTGATCAAGCGGTGAAATTAAGGGAAGAAGGACAGGAATTGCCCATCTTATTCATTGATGAGATCCATCGTTTTTCCAAATCGCAGCAAGATTCGCTCCTGGCTGCTGTAGAAAACGGCCTGCTCACGCTGATTGGTGCAACTACAGAAAATCCTTCTTTTGAAGTGATTTCAGCCTTGCTTTCGCGATGCCAGGTATATGTATTGAAACATCTTACAGCCGAAGAATTAAGGGAGTTAGTAGATGCGGCCATTTTAAAAGATCCTGAACTGAATCAGAAAAAAATTTTTATTAAGGAGTATGAGGCCATGCTTCGACTCTCCGGTGGCGATGCCCGTAAACTGTTGAATGTGCTGGAGCTGGTGGTACAAACCGTACGTAGCCAGGAAATTGAAATTACGAATGAGCTGGTGATGAAGTTGGTGCAGCAAAACCTGGCCATGTACGATAAATCCGGGGAACAGCACTATGATATCATTTCTGCATTTATCAAATCCATCCGCGGCAGCGATCCCAATGCGGGTGTCTATTGGTTGGCACGTATGATTGAAGGTGGTGAAGATCCGTCGTTTATTGCCCGAAGATTACTCATTTTAGCAGCCGAGGATATTGGCAATGCTAATCCGAATGCTTTACTGCTGGCGCAAAGTGGTTTTGAATCGGTGAACGTAATCGGCTGGCCTGAATCAAGGATTATTCTGGCTCAATTAGTCACCTACCTGGCTGCTTCCCCTAAAAGCAATGCAAGTTATGAAGCCATCAATAAGGCGCAAGCTGCGGTGAAGCAAACGGGTGATTTGAGTGTTCCCTTACCTATACGTAATGCACCTACCCAGCTCATGAAAGATTTGGCTTATGGCAAGGAGTATCAGTATACGCATGCTTTTGAGGGTAATTTCAGCCTTCAAGAATACCTTCCCGATGAATTGAAGGGCCGTGTTTTCTACGAACCCGGGGCCAACCCGGCCGAACAGAAGTTGCGGGACCATCTGCGAAATCTTTGGAAAGAGAAATACCGCTATTAACTAAATCCCGAATTTTTCTCTCAAACTGGTACTGTACGAACGGCTTGAATTAAGACGGGTCATTTCTTTATCGTTTAACACAAATGCCAGCGAACCGTTAAAGCTTTTCCTGATTTCTTTAATCAGATCGGTATTGATGATAAAGCTGCGGTGTATCCTCACAAATTCATCGGGCAATTTTTCTTCCAAATAGGCCATGGTGAAATCGGTCAGGTGGCTCGAGCCATCTATACAGCGCAAAAAAACATATTTGTCTTCCGCTTCTATGTAGGAAATATCATCCAGCCTGATTAACATAATTTTATCTCCCAACCTTACGGTAAGCGTCTTTAGCTCTTTTTTAGGCTGTATCACCTGGATCAGGTTTTTGATCGAATTCAGGTCGGGAGAGAACGGTGCAGAACTTTGGAGTTTTTGTACCGTAAGATCTAAACGATCTTTTTCGATGGGTTTCAACAAATAATCGATCGAATTTTCTTCGAATGCTTTAATGGCATACTGATCGAAAGCAGTGGTAAATATCACCTTGGGTTTATGTCTGATAAGCTTAAGCATTTCGAATCCGTTCATCACGGGCATTTCAATATCTAAAAAAATAACATCGGGATGCAGTTTTTCAATCAGGTCAAAGCCCTCTTTTCCGTTAACTGCTTCGGCCATAATATCAAATAGCTCATAAGGTGCCAACAATCTTTTTAATCGCTGTGTACCAATCAGCTCATCATCAATTATAATGGTCTTAAACTGGTTGTTCATACTAAAATCTTATTGGACGTATTTATTTGTTAATGTTTTAATGGTTGCAAATTCTACGCCAAACTGGTATTAGCTCGGCTGCTGAGTTTTATAA
>JBEDFI010000164.1:0-3369 GCA_041175245.1 Bacteroidota bacterium | reverse complement strand
AGTTTTGTGAACATCAATATAAACCTATATGTCAACTACAGCAACCCTAACCTTCGGTGATAAAAGCATTGATTTACCCGTTATTGTCGGCACAGAAAATGAACACGCCATTGATATTGCCAAACTTCGCGATGTAACCGGTTTGGTGACTTTAGATTCAGGATTTAAGAATACTGGAGCTACCAAAAGTGCCATTACTTTTTTGGATGGAGAAGAAGGAGTGTTAAAATACCGAGGCTATGCCATCGAAGACTTAGCAGAGAAATCTTCTTTCCTCGAAGTAGCTTATTTGTTGATTTACGGCAATCTGCCTACTAAAATACAACTGGATGAGTTTCAGTTCCAGATCACCCGCCACACCCTGGTACATGAAGACATGAAGAAATTCTTCGATGGATTTCCTTCAAAATCACACCCGATGGGGCAGCTATCTTCATTGGTCTGTTCTTTATCTTCTTTCTATCCGGAATCCTTAAATCCGCATCAAACTCCCGAAGAGCAGAACTTGACGATTATTAAACTCCTGGCTAAGATGGCCACCATCGTGTCATGGATCTATAAAAAATCTTTGGGGCATCCGCTCATCTATCCGCAAAACAAGTACGATTACGTGACCAACTACTTGTACATGACCTTTGGTCAGCGGACCGAAGAAATCGAGATTGATCCGGTAGTGGTAAATGCCATGAACGTATTACTCATTCTGCATGCCGATCATGAACAAAACTGTTCAACTTCTACGGTTCGTATTGTAGGTTCCGCAGATTGTAACTTGTACGCCTCGGTATCTGCGGGTATCTCCGCTTTATGGGGCCCCCTGCATGGCGGTGCCAACCAGGCCGTAATTGAAATGCTGGAGAAAATTAAGGACGATGGCGGCGATTCTCAGAAATGGCTGAACAAAGCAAAAGATAAGAACGATCCGTTCCGCTTAATGGGCTTCGGTCACCGCGTTTATAAAAACTTCGATCCTCGTGCCAAGATCATCAAAAAAGCCTGCGATGAAGTATTGGCCAAATTAGGCGTAAACGATCCGGTATTGGCAATTGCCAAGCAATTGGAAGAAGCTGCTCTCAGCGATCCCTATTTTGTAGAACGCAAGTTGTATCCAAATGTCGATTTCTACTCAGGAATCATTTACCGTGCTCTAGGCTTCCCAACGGATATGTTTACCGTATTGTTCGCCTTGGGCCGTCTCCCTGGATGGATTGCTCAATGGAAAGAAATGCGTGAAAACAAAGAACCGATAGGCCGTCCGCGTCAAATCTATGTAGGTGAGGTAAACCGCAGCTACATACCATTGAGTCAACGCTAATCACCTAAAGTTTGTGTCATATTAAATCCCGGCAGGTTAATTCCTGTCGGGATTTTTTATAAGGTGATAAAAGAAAGTGCAAATATTCCTGCAAAGCTAAAGATCAGTAAGATTAAATAAATAAAGCTGAGCAGCATGAATTTGAAGACAGTATGCCATCGAAGACGCTGATAGACTGTTCTCATGGATCGATAGATGTACCAGATACTGGCAATTAATCCCACACCGACCATGAAATCTGCTGCCGAAGGTAAGGCCAAAGCAATAAGCTCAATAGTGATGAATAATAGGAAAATAAAGGAATGAACATGGAGTGTGTACACCAGATGATCAATAAAATACAGTGTTGAATTGTAAAAACTCAGGCTCAAAATGAGTGCGAAAAGCGGCAATAGCACAAACATCATTTTAGGTAATTGACGCTGGACGGCTTCAAATACTTTACTCAGTAACTCATCACCGTATTTTTCTTTCAATATCAGGTTCTTTTTAGTGAAATAACTTACTAGCCAGGAATCCCGTTTTGCAGGTACCAGCTGTTTTTGCTGCTGTTCATAGCCGTTTAGATCCTTATAATTGGAGGGTGATTCGGCATCCATCTCAATGCCGCTATACCCATCTTTAAATCCCTTCCCAATTTCCTTCACGCTGGTTTGTACCATCGACAGTTTACGTATTCGCTGTATGTTTTTCTGCTTTTCAGCTGCCGGTAATGTAGTAAGGGTATTTACTTTCTTCAGGCTGTCTAACTCTTGTTTGATCGCTTTTTCGCTTTCCTTACTTAGTTGACTGGACTGAATACTTGGTTTTTCAATTGATAAAAGCAGGAAAAAGAATAAACTGATAAACAGATACATCGTGACTGGAGGAAAATAGGATGCACGTTTTCCCCTGATATGCTCCAAAGTCAGTTTACCAGGTTGAGTGATCAGCGGTTTCAAGCTATTGATAAACTTGGAATCAAAATGGAAATAATGTCCGATACTATGGAATAGAAATATCCAGAAAGGTTCTCTGGTTTCTATATTTTCTTGGCCACAAGCAGAACAAAATTTTCCGTTTACTGTAGCGCCGCAATTCAGACAATCGGATTCCTGCCGATACCGTTTCATGCTTTTAGTATAAAATGCCTGCGATTGTTGCTGAGAGGTAAGAAGCCAGTGTACCGCAGATTAAAGCTTTAACGCCCAATTTTGCCAAATCAGTACGCCGCTCCGGGGCTAATTCGCCAATACCACCCACTTGTATCGCAATTGAACTGAAATTAGCAAATCCACAAAGTGCAAAGCTGGTAATTAGTAAGGTTTTAGCATCCAGGGTGGCTTTGATCTTGGCCAGGTCTAAATAAGCCACAAATTCATTGATCACCATTTTGGTACCCATTAAAGAACCGGCCACCTGTATGTCCTTACCTGGTACACCCATCGCCCAGGCAAAGAGGGAGAACACGGCACCCAAAATTTGTTTCAAGCTTAAGGTATTGATATCAATACCCACAGCAGCTAAAGTCAATCCTAAGCTGCCTAATCCGGCTCCGATTTTACCTAACACATAGTCTACCAGGGCAATAATGGCAATAAATCCGATCAACATGGCAATTACGTTCAAGCCAACTTTTAAGCCATCGCTGGCACCATGCGAAATGGCATCCACCAAATTGGCATTGGTTTTCTTAATTTCCAGAGATACGTCCCCCTTGGTTTCGGATACCTCTGTTTCAGGCCACACGATCTTAGAAATCACCAAAGCGCCGGGAGCAGCCATAATACTGGCTGCAATTAAATACTCGGCAGGAACTCCCAAGGCAATATAAACCGCCATTACACCACCTGCAATACAAGCCATGCTGCCTGCCATAGAGGCCAGCAGCTCAGACATTGTCATGCCTCTCAAATAAGGTTTGATCATGATTTGTGCCTCCACCTGGCCTACAAATGCAGAGGCTACATTAGAAAGTGCTTCAGAACCCGATACGCCCATCAGTTTATATACGATAAAGGCAAAGAACTTCACAATTCGCTGCATGATTCCTAAATAGTAGGCCACACTTACCA
>JBEDFI010000163.1:0-3409 GCA_041175245.1 Bacteroidota bacterium | reverse complement strand
GGCAAAGAGTATTTAATTATGCGTGAGTCTGATATCTACGCGATTCTGTAATCATTTTATTCACTCATTAAAACATTTAAATAGCAATGGCAAAACAAGTAAAATACAATGTGGAAGCTCGTGACGCTCTGAAAAGAGGCGTAGACACCCTGGCTAATGCCGTAAAAGTAACTTTAGGACCTAAGGGCCGTAATGTAATTATTGATAAAAAATTCGGTTCACCGGCCATCACTAAAGATGGTGTTACGGTTGCTAAAGAAATTGAATTAAAAGATCCATTGGAAAACATGGGTGCTCAAATGGTGAAAGAAGTAGCCTCTAAAACCGCTGATATTGCCGGTGATGGAACCACTACGGCTACCGTTTTAGCTCAAGCCATTGTAACCGCAGGTATTAAAAACGTAGCTGCAGGAGCTAACCCGATGGATTTAAAACGCGGTATCGACAAAGCGGTTGCAAGCATTGTAGGTAATTTAAAAAGTCAGTCGCAAACAGTAGGTGCCGACAACAATAAGATCAAACAAGTAGCCTCTATTTCTGCAAACAACGATGAAGTAATCGGAACCCTGATTGCTGATGCGATGGCCAAAGTAGGTAAAGATGGTGTAATTACCGTTGAAGAAGCTAAGGGAACCGAAACGGAAGTGAAAACCGTAGAAGGTATGCAGTTTGATCGTGGATACCTTTCTCCATACTTTGTCACCAACGCCGATAAGATGGAAGCTGACTTGGAAAATCCCTACATCCTGATCTATGATAAAAAGATTTCGTCGATGAAGGAATTACTCCCGGTATTGGAAAAACAAGTACAAACCGGCAAGCCTTTGTTGATTATTGCTGAAGATTTAGACGGAGAAGCCTTGGCTACCCTGGTGGTGAACAAAATCCGTGGTTCTTTGAAAGTAGCTGCAGTGAAAGCTCCTGGATTTGGCGATCGTCGCAAAGCGATGTTGGAAGATATTGCCATCTTAACCGGTGGTACCGTGATCTCTGAAGAAAGAGGTTATAAACTGGAGAATGCTGATTTGACTTATTTGGGGCAGGCAGAGAAGGTAGTAGTTGATAAAGACAATACCACCATCATTAATGGTGCGGGCAAGTCTGAAGACATCAAAGCTCGTGTAAACCAGATTAAAGCGCAAGTAGAAAGCACTACTTCTGACTACGACAAAGAAAAACTGCAGGAACGCCTGGCGAAGTTAGCCGGTGGGGTGGCCGTATTGTACGTGGGTGCAGCAACCGAAGTAGAGATGAAAGAGAAAAAAGACCGTGTAGACGATGCTTTACATGCAACCCGTGCAGCCGTAGAAGAAGGTATTGTTGCCGGTGGTGGCGTAGCGTTCATTCGTGCAATCGAGGCTTTAGCCAATTTAAAAGGCGATAACGAAGATGAAAATACCGGTATCCAGATCGTGAAGCGTGCGGTTGAAGAGCCATTGCGTCAGATCTGCGAAAACGCAGGTATTGAAGGTTCAATCGTGGTACAAAAAGTAAAAGAAGGCAAAGCCGACTTTGGTTACAATGCCCGCTCAGATAAGTATGAAAACTTAATTGCAGCCGGTGTAATTGACCCTACCAAGGTAAGCCGTGTAGCCTTGGAAAATGCAGCTTCTATTGCAGCCATGTTGTTAACCACCGAGTGTGTGTTGGCAGATGAGCCTGAAGAAGATAAAGGCCATGCAGCGATGCCTCCAATGGGCGGCGGCATGGGCGGCATGATGTAATCAAGCCTCCATTTCAAAAAAGCCTCTCTGAAATTCAGAGAGGCTTTTTTTGTTACAATCCCCAATTTATCCCTATCATTGCTGCTTTAAATTCAACATGTCCGGTCAAACCGTCCGTTTAAATAAATTCATCAGCGAAAGCGGCCTTTGCTCACGCCGTGAGGCCGACCGTTACATCAGTCAAGGCAGTGTTTTTATTAATGGCCGCAAAGCCCAAATTGGCGATCAGGTAAAACCCGGCGACCGTGTAAAAGTGAATGGTAATCAGTTGGAGCCACTGGAAGCAGAAGACCTTGTGTTTATTGCCTTAAACAAGCCAGTAGGCATTACCTCCACAACCGAGATCGACGTACCAAACAACATTGTGGAGTTTGTAAACCACAGCAAACGCATCTTCCCCATTGGCCGTTTGGATAAAGATTCGCAAGGCTTGATTTTTTTAACCAATCAGGGTGATATGGTCAACAAAATCCTGAGGGCAGGTAACAAACATGAAAAGGAATATGTAGTTACAGTAGACAGGCCCTTGAATGAAGCGGTGATCGAACAGATGTCCGATGGCGTACCTATTTTGGGTGTAGTAACCAAAAAATGCAAGGTCGTACAGGAAGGCCCGCAAACCTTCAGGATCACTTTGGTGCAGGGCTTAAATCGTCAAATCCGCCGCATGTGCGAATATTTTGGATACGAAGTCACCAAGTTAGAACGGGTACGGATCATGAATATCAGTCTCAAGGGTTTGCCTGTCGGTGATTGGCGTGACCTCAGGCCGGAAGAAATGGAGAAAATTTATGCGCTCACCGAAGGCTCTTCTTCCGAAGAGACGAAGAAGCCGCATGCAGCTCCTAAGAAAGGTTCATCCCGACCAAAAAATCCTGCTTCAAAAACTACTCCTTTCCCCCATAAACCTAAGCGGAATAATCCGGATAAACGGAATCGTAAAGCAGGCGCAAAATCTCCTGCAAAAGCAGGGGGGCGCAAAACTGGCAGGCGTTAAAAACCTAGAGGGATTTTAGCACAAGCGGTGACAAAACATTTACCCATTGGGCATACATCTTACCGGAAGGGTGTAGGCCATCTTCCGCCAGTAAATTCAGATCGGTAGCCGCCAAGCGTGAACCAGGAGTAATATCAATATAAGTTAGCCCTGCTTTTACTGTTTCATCTTTATTGACCGCATTAAAAGCATCTATTTCCCGGGCAATTTGATCGCGGTTTCGGCCATTGGCAAATGGAGTAACTCCCCAATCTGGAATAGAAAGTACATACACCTTTTTGATATCGCCAGAGGCAAAACCGATCGCCGTTTGTAGTAATTCTTTAAATTCCAGGCGATAAGCATCTATTGAAAGTCCGCGGTATTGATTGTTTACTCCAATTAATAACGTAACCAAATCAAAGCTTTGCGTTAGTCTTTTTTCTACAATGGCCGCTTTTAACTCGCCGGTAGTCCAGCCGGTTTTGGCAATTACTTGAGGAGTAGCTGTAGCTTTTCCGCCGATGGTGAGTGCGGCCTGTAATTGGAATGGAAATGATTCTGCCTGTGTAACGGCTTCTCCAATGGTGTAGGAGTCGCCCAAGGCTAAAAAAGTTTTAATAGCAGGCCCGACCAAAGCTGGCGGAGTAATTGTAGGCGTAGGGTTCATCGTATTTTTGTTACAAGACAAAAGTATGGCAATTAATAT
>JBEDFI010000162.1:0-3432 GCA_041175245.1 Bacteroidota bacterium | reverse complement strand
CAAACACGGTGATCAGGTAAAAAAGTAAAAACAAATTGCTAAAACTGACCACCTTCCTGAAAAAGAAGAGAACCGAGGTCAGAAAGATGGCATGAAGACTTACGGTAGAAGCGATGTAAACGATCTCCTCCGAAAATTTATTGGTGCGAAGGTCACTGTATATTTTGGTGAGTTGAGCCGCTAAATACCAGGAAATAAGCAGTAAAACTAAGAATACATAGCTGAGCGGATGTTGTAAGTTCAGCTGGTTGCCCGGAAATAAAAGTTGCCCCCACCACATACTCAGCAGGAGGATGGGGCCATCTATAAAGGAACGTAGGCCTTGGAAGCGAACGTAGGGTGTATTCATTTTACTTGCTTAATAATGCTTTTTGGAACAATTCTTGGTACTTATCCACCACTCGCTCCCACTTGTACTTTTCAGTTAATCCGTTTGCTACCGTTTTTCTAAATGAATCCAATTCAGCGGGATGCATTTCTATTCGTGCTAGTGCATTGGCCAGGTCACCGGGCTTTTTGGTGAAAAACAATCCGTAGCGACCCTCCTCAAGCATTTCCCGATTAAAAACAGTATCCAAGGCTAAAATAGCACAATTATTAGACATTGCCTTCAGCATAGTTGGATTCGTTCCACCAAATTCATGACCATGCAGGTATACAAAACAATGCTGGTATAAACAAAGCAGGGCGTCCTGGTCTCGAACATAGCCGGTAAACATTAGCCGATCTGAAGATTTAGCTTTTAAGCCACTGGCGTATTTATCCCGGTAGGGAACATCACCTACCACCACCAGTTTCTTGCTTGAATTTGACTGTAAAAACTCATCAATCAGGAGATGAGCATTGTTATCCGGAATCATCCGTCCAACAATCAGGTAATAGGATTGTGCCTGAAGGTTAAAAGCAGATAGCTTGGTTGAATCCTGCTCCTTAAATTCGGGAGATCCATAGGCGATCACTTCCGACTCAGTATTAAATTTCTCTAAATATACCCTACGCATAGCCTCCGCATCGCTTACCAAATAATGATAAAATTTAGTAGCACACCAAGCACCCAAATAAAAATAAGCGCTGCCCAATCCTCTCCATTTCGGCCGCTTCCACTCCAATCCATCGGTATTCATCATCATCTTTTTGCCAAACACACGGCCCAGCCATCCGTAAGGGCCGGCTGCCAGGTTGAGCATGAGTACCACATTGGCCTTGCTAAAACACACATGCACCAGGCAAAATAAGGAGTGAAGAACTTGATTCAGGCCCTGTATATTCACCGTGGGGATATAATGTAGATGGATGCCATTTAAACTGGAGGGGCGCTCCTTGAATAATCCTTTCTGGCAATACACATGTACCTCCACGCCTCTCTTGGCGAGGCGTTCGGCAAATTCCCTCACGAAGGTTTCGTAGCCACCATAAACATAAGGATAACCTCGGGTGCCAATAATGGCCAGTTTTATAGGTGATGGATGTAGGGCGGCCATTAACTTAAGGATGGAATAATTTTTTGAAGATGCTCGTAATACCTGTTTGGCTCGGTTAGCGCTCTGATGTAGGAACCAGCTTGATTACCCAGCTGTTCGCAAAGTTGCTCATCCGCATAGAGTGCTTTAATTTTCTCTGCCAAGTCCTCAGCATTACACGCTTCAACCAACAGACCCGTCTTGCCGTCTATAATGGTTTCAGGGATGGCGCCGATCTTGGTTCCAATTACAGGTTTATTGCAAAGCATGGCTTCGAGAATACTGAAGCCTAAAATTTCTAAGCACTCCGAGGGGAAAACCATGAACGAGGCTCCCTGCAAAATAGGCCAAATTTCCTCTTTGCTCTTGTTTCCCAGGAAGCTGACCTGATTTAAGTGATGTTCGCGGGCATATTCCATCAAGGTATTTTTCTCCGTTCCATCTCCAATGATTTTGAGAGGAATATCGGGACATGACTTCATGGCCTTGAGTAAGGTATGAATGCCTTTTATTTTCTCCAATCGTCCTAAAAAAACAAAGTATTTCTCACCCTTATCCGCCTGGTTTTCTGGTGGAGGCGGTAGTTGCCGAGGATCATAACTATGATATAGTTGATGGAGTTTCTCGGGATGGATACCATAACTGAGGTATTTATCGTAGAGAAATTTTGAGGGACAGATGAATTGGTCTACAAAGGAATAATAATTTAGAAACTGATTCACATAATTATCGGCGCAAGCCAGGCCGCTGGCTAATATGGATTGCTTTTTGCATTTTTTCTGAACGGCACGATAGAATTTACCGCCCTTGCAGGCTTCGCAAATGCTTCCGTTTGATACAAAAGTGCCTTCCGGGCAAAGGATGGTATAATCATGCAAGGTCCATACAATCGGGATACCTGCTTCTTTCAGCACTTTAAGAATGGCAGGAGTTTGATAGCGATGGATGATGTTCAGGTGAGCAAGATCTATTCTTACACGCTTCAGGGAGCTAAGCGCTTCAAACGAGTAAATGCTTTCTGCTGCAATACCCAATCCCCGGTACCATTTTCCATCATTTAGCTCCCGATAATCACGGTGTTTTATAAAATATTCTGAATACTCACTCGGATAATTGTCGGGGTGATGCATGGCAAATGGGATGATCTGATGCCCATGTTGCTGATAGAGCGCCGACATATTTTCGATGTAGGTCCAATCTCCACCACCAGGGTGCCAAATCCTATTTACCATTAAAATATTCATGCGGTATGTTGCTGAAGATAATACCTCATGATTCCCCCGCGATTACAAAGAGCCGCTAAGGCTTCCAATAAGATGGCAAAAGGAAGTGTAAACGCAATTTTCAGGAGCATAGACAGATTTTTACCTTTCTTCAAATCTCCGATTAAAAACCCGCGGTAACCAAACCACGACCAAATGGTCTGGATCATGCCAATCACCCCCAAATGCCAGGAGAAGTGCTCTTTTTTGAGAACAGAAAATCCAAGTTCGCTGCATTGTTGCTCAAGAATTTCCGGACTAAAATGACTCAAATGGCGGGGTAAATCTAAATGCAACCAATTAGAGCCCGACCACTTGGCTTGCCAGCCATCAAAGTTGGGTACCTCAATAATTAATAAACCCTTTGTCGATAAATTATCTTTGCTCAAGTTCTTTAGTAATTCAAAAGGATGTGCTATGTGTTCAAGTACATGAAATAGGGTAATCACGTCAAAGCGTTGATCGAAAATCTGACCCTCCGAATACTCGGAGGTGTGGATGTCTATGTTGAAATAGCTTTGTGCATATTTCGCTCTGGGAAGCGAAGTTTCTACTCCCTTGCCCTCTAAACCATTATTTTTTGCCAAATGCAAGAACAAGCCCTTGCCGGCACCAAAGTCGAGTACCGAAATGCTTTTCTTGCGAACCAGTTTTTTTATATTCCGGATAACCGGCAGATATTCTTTCTCCTGAATGGTATAAAAGATGGA
>JBEDFI010000161.1:0-3434 GCA_041175245.1 Bacteroidota bacterium | reverse complement strand
CCTAATGAAAACCAGGTTGATGATTGAATAATTTTTTTCCCCTTGAAATCAAATATATCTCGGACTTTTCCCACCGAGGTCACTGGTCTTGTTGCATTTCCCCCATAGCTTTTAGCAACCACATCGGTTGCATAATCAACATTATCCGAAGACCCAAGTTGCACGGGATCTAAATCTAGATATTTAAAAGTTAAGATACAGATATCGTGGTACCAATCGGCTATCAATTCTTGCGGAGGGTAACTTGTTCCATATTTGGTTATATGAATACCGTTTGCATTTGCGATCACATGACAATTGGTGACCACATGGTCTTTTGCTATCACCACGCCGGAACCAACGCCATGATTTCCCGCTTGGTTTGATGCATGAACTTTGACAATGGATCGATTTAAGTTAAGCGTTAGCTCTTGTGATAAACCTTCAGCTAAGCTAATTAATGGGAAAAATAAAAAAAATAAGACGAGCTTTTTCATAAAAAATCACTCAAACAATTCAATTGGTAATCTGTTCAGATGATTTTATATAAAGTTAGTTCAAGATTAACCGCACTTACTTTCACCACAATTAAGGCAAGTTAAACAGCCATCCATTAGAATTGCTGCTTTTGTTTGACACTTGCCACATAACTGACTGTCTTTCGGAAATCCAGAATCATCGAGCTGATCCTGATTTTTTTCAAGGTATTCTTTTTTCTTTTCTTCCACTAATTTTTTTTGATGTTCATCTAGTTCTTTAGATTTGAGCATGCCGATATCTATTAGGTGTTTTTCTAGAACTTCGCCAATTTCCGCGACAAGGCTTGGTACGTATTTTCCACCTTTTTTATAATAACCGCCATTCGGATCAAACACACTTTGAAGTTCTTCAAGAAGAAAAGTCACATCGCCCCCTTTTCTAAAGACTGCAGACATAACTCGGGTCAAACCAACTATCCATTGAAAATGATCCATATTTTTTGAATTGATAAAAATTTCAAAAGGGCGAGAGTATTCTTGATCCGTCCCCTCATTCATCACTACGTCATTAATGGTTATGTACAAGGCATGCTCAGTCACTGGAGTTTTGACTTTATAGGTCGTTCCTCGGATATGGTCTGGCCGCTCAAGAGGTTCACCAATTTGTACAATTTCAGCTTTGGATTGTTCTTTTATATTTTTGTCTACTACTGAATACCCAACAATTTTCTTTTCAATTTTTTTTGCCATAATTTTCCCCTAGAACTTTCCGTAGTATCCCTCTTTGAGTGCATCATATAGATTTGCAGCGGTATGCGTCTCACCATCATACTCAACCTCTTCGTTCCCTTTCAATTCGATAGTTGAACCATCATCTAACGTAAATTGATAAGTTGTGTTTTCAAGATCTTTTTCCGTCACTAAAACACCTTGAAAAGCTTCAGGGTTAAATCTGAATGTGGTACATCCTTTCAAACCTTTGTCATACGCGTACATGTATATTTCTTTAAATTCTTCAAAGTCATAATCTGTAGGTACATTGATGGTTTTCGATATTGAGCTATCAATCCATTTTTGGGCAGCTGCCTGAATATCAACGTGATTTTTAGTTTTGATGGTTGACGAGTCAATAAAATACTCTGGTAACTTTTCATCATCCTTATCCGAAAAAGGCATTGCCTTGGAATTAATTAATGTCCTGTAGGCTAAAAGTTCGTAAGAAAAAACATCGACTTTTTCTTTAGATTTTTTTCCTTCACGGATCACATTTCGACTGTAGTGATGAGCAAAAGAGGGCTCAATACCATTACTAGCATTGTTGGCTAAAGATAAGGATATCGTTCCTGTCGGAGCGATTGAGCTATGATGACTGAATCGAACACCGCTTTCTGCAATCTGATCTCTCAGGTCTTGAGGAAACTGCTGCATATATTTACTATATTTTCCTAAAAGAACTTTACCAGCTACTTTGTCACCCACCTTGATCCCATCAGACTTCATTTCAGGACGCATTTGTAACATTTCCTCAGTTATTTCAAATAACTCATCCATGATCGGTGCGGAGCCTTTTTCTTTGGCAAGCTCGATACCTACTTTCCAACCCTCTTCAGCTAAAACCCGAGTTACTTCATCAGTAAATTTAATTGATGCAGGATCTCCATATTTAATTTTCATCATTGTTAATGTGGAACCCAGTCCTAAATATCCCATGCCATGACGTCTTTTCCGAGTAATTTCATCCCTTTGCTTTCCGAGGGGTAACCCATTGATTTCAACAACGTTATCAAGCATTCGAGTAAATATACCAACAACTTTTTTATATTCTTCCCAGTCAAAAAAAGCCTCATCTGTGAAAGGGTTCTTTACAAACATTGTCAAATTAATCGAACCCAATAGACATGCTCCATATTCTGGGAGCGGCTGTTCACCGCAAGGGTTGGTTGCTCTAATGTTTTCACAAAACCAATTATTATTCATCTCGTTCACACGATCGATAAGAATAAAACCAGGCTCTGCATAATCATACGTGGAGGACATGATGACGTCCCAGAGACGCTTAGCTTTGATTACTGAATACACTTTACAGGCAACTTTTCCAGCATCTTTACCAGATTCTTTAATGAGGTATTTATCTTTAACCGGCCAGTTTCTCCATACCGTTTTTTCAGGATCATTTAAATCTAAATTATCTTGTTTAGCTTCTTTTTCAGTCACAGGAAATGCTAGCTTCCAGTTACCATCAGACTTCACAGCTTCCATAAATTCCTTGGTAATCAAACAGGACAAATTAAATTGCCTGAGGCGGCCATCTTCTCTTTTTGCTTTAATGAAGTCAGTGACGTCAGGATGAGAAATATCAAACGTAGCCATTTGAGCTCCGCGTCTTCCGCCTGCACTTGAAACCGTGAAACACATACGATCATAAATATCCATGAACGATAGAGGACCGCTTGTATAGGCACCTGCACCCGCAACAAAAGCTCCTTTTGGACGTAACGTTGAAAATTCATAACCGATTCCACATCCCGCCTTGAGCGTGAGCCCAGCTTCATGAACTTTATCTAATATATCTGTCATGCTGTCTTGAACTGCTCCGGAGACGGTACAATTTATGGTACTGGTTGCTGGTTTATGTTCTTTTGCACCCGCATTTGATGTAATTCTTCCCGCAGGTATTGCTCCATGTCTGAGTGCCCAAGAAAACTTTTCTTTCCAATTTTTTTTATCTTTAGGTTAAACATCAGCCAGGGCTTCGGCTACACGCTCATAGGTGTCTTCAATTGTTTGATCCACAAAATTACCATCTTTTGATTTCAATCGATATTTTTTATCCCAAATATCAATGGAAACAGATTGCATTTCTATCTTAGATTTTGCATCCTCTTGATCGGAATTTTTTGAATGTACAGCCTCTAGCATGAATTTCCCCTGAAATTTATAGTTTTATCGAATATGCTATTAGAAATTGTAGCAATT
>JBEDFI010000160.1:0-3473 GCA_041175245.1 Bacteroidota bacterium | reverse complement strand
AAGTGTTATGAGTACAATAAGGTATCTGTAAGACTTGGTTTAGAATGTGTATCCATTTGAATAATTTCTGATATCGATAATTGAAATGTTGCGGTTGATTCTACGCTTAATTAGATCTAAATTTCCAAGGGATGTCACCGGGATACTCAAATCTTACATCTGTCGGAAATAAAGTACCATTGGTCGGAATTTGATTGAATGTTAAGTATTGAATTCACAGATTGAACAGGAATTGTAAAACCATTTTGATCAGATCAATGCGATACACTTTTTCTCCATCTTCCAATAGTAAGTGGTTCTACAGACTGGATTTTGATGCAAATCCGGCTCAACTCATGCTCTATCAATTTGTTGGAGCAAAATTTGAAGCTCATCGTCTTTCCTTGAACGATACCACTGAAATTATCAATTTACTAGAGAAAATCTATGCCATTGAACCAGTACGAGAGGCCTTACTATCCATCATTTTCTGTGCCTCCTATCCAGATGCGGACTTTGAACAAATTCTAAAGAAGTTGTGTAGCCTCCGGGACGAATTCATTTAAAAAATGTAACCGCTTGAGTGCTTATTTCGTATAAGTACACATGAAACAAAAAATTTACCTGGTGGAAGAACGCATGGACGTATCGGGAGATTTGCGAGTGCGTGCCTTGAGAGCATTTTTATGCAAGCGGACTGCCAAGAAGTTTACAGGATATAAAAATCAGAAGCTGACTGAGCAGAAACATAAATTAGAAACCTTTAATCCACCTAATTTAGGCCTTTGTATCAGCAAAAAAGATCAAAAACTAAAAGAGAAGTGTGAACAGGTTTTCTCTATTAGTGAATACGGATGGATTGAAGTAGACCTGTATTAATTGAACATAAAAAAACCGTTCCCAGTTCGGGAACGGTTTTGGGTGGATGATGGGGCTCGAACCCACGACCCCTAGAACCACAATCTAGTGCTCTAACCAACTGAGCTACAACCACCGTGTTTGGAGGCATCAAAAATAGACATTCCGACTCATTTTACAAATTTTTTCCTCAAACAAAATGGAATAAAGAACAATTCCTTATCATTGTTTAAGTTAAAGACTGCATGATAGAGCTTTTTACAGACGGTGCTTCTAGTGGGAATCCGGGTCCGGGCGGATTTGGGGTTATTTTACGCTCTGGGAAGTATTATAAAGAGTTGAGTGCTGGTTTTAGGAAAACCACAAATAACCGAATGGAGCTGCTGGCTGTAATTGTCGGTCTGGAAGCCATTAAAAAGCCTCAGCAACATATCACCATCTATTCCGACTCGAAATATGTGATTGATGCCATTGAAAAAAAATGGGTATTTGGCTGGCAGCAAAAGGGATTTGCAGATAAAAAAAATAAAGATTTGTGGCTCAGGCTACTTCCACTACTCAAAATCCATCACCTCACTTTTGTGTGGGTGAAAGGTCACAACGGTCATCCTGAAAATGAACGCTGCGATGAACTGGCTGTGGCAGCCAGCAAACAAAAAGATCTACAAATTGATCAGTTTTTTGAGAGCTTGGCCAAAGAAGGTGATACTTTGCTCTGATCCAGTTAATCTAACTGGCCTTGAGCTTGGTCGACTCATTCGAAGAGTATTCACGCATCAATTCCTCTGCTTTTAAGACCATGTTTTCTGAACCAATGAATACGGCTGAACGTTGATGTAAGGATTGCACTTCGAGTTCTAAAATGCGATCAAAGCCATTAGAAGCACGGCCGCCAGCCTGCTCAATGATAAAGGCCATCGGATTACATTCGTACAATAAGCGTATTTTACCGTTTGGTGCACCAGCAGTGGTTGGATAAATAAAAATACCGCCTTTGATGATACTACGGTGTATATCAGCAACCATGGAGCCGATGTACCTGGAGGTATAAGGTCTTGAACTGCTTGAGTCTTCTACCTGACAGTATTTGATATATTTTTTCACTCCATCCGGAAAATGAACATAATTCCCCTCATTGATGGAATAAATAGTTGCATCCTTTGGAATTTTTAAGTCAGGATGTGACAAACAAAATTCCCCGATTGAGGGATCCAAGGTAAATCCATTGACCCCCTTACCAGTTGTATACACCAACATAGTAGAAGAGCCGTAAACAATATACCCTGCTGCAACCTGATCTACTCCCCTTTGCAAAACATCCGACAATTGCGCAGCACCTACTGTAGACTTTCTTCGATAAATGGAAAAAATGGTGCCTACAGCTACATTACAATCAATATTTGAGGAGCCATCCAGGGGATCTATTGCTACGATATACTTGGCATTTTTAGAAACGGCCGAATCTATTTGTACAATTTCATCATTTTCTTCGGAAGCAACCAAACAACATTCACCTCCACTGGAAAGGGCTGCGATGAATTGCTCATTGGCATAGACATCTAATTTTTTTTGGTTCTCTCCCTGCACATTCGTCATCCCATTATCCCCCAAAATATCGACGAGGCCAGCTTTGTTAACTTCTCTGTTTACAATTTTTGCAGCGATACCGATGTCGCGAAGAAGGCGGGAGAGCTCTCCTTTGGCAAAAGGAAAATCACTTTGTTTTTCAATAATAAATTGACCGAGGGTCATTACGCGTTTCATAGGCTTAGTGTATTTTTTACATTATCTCATCCCCAATTCTATCGCTTCTAAGTTATGAATTTTTTTATCAGAAATGCTAAATCTGATCAATGTGCGCATTTTATGCCATCCGTGTTTTCCGGCGGCGCCTGGATTTAAGTGTAATAAACCCATTTTAGGATCAGGAATAACCTTCAAGATATGTGAATGCCCGCAAATGAACAAACCGGGTTTAAAATTCTGCAATATCGACTTTACCTTAGCGGGGTACCGACCTGGATAACCACCGATGTGTGTCATCCAAACTTTTAAGCCTTCACACTCAAAAAATTGATGTTCCGGATGCACCCTCCTCAGGTCCTGCCCATCAATATTTCCATATACACCGATCAAGGGTTTAAACGTAGCCAATCGATCCGAAAGTTCAATAGTCCCAAAATCACCGGCATGCCAAATTTCATCGCATTCGGAAAAATAATGAAATACCGCTTCGTCGAGGTAGCCATGGGTATCAGAAAGTAAACCAATTCGTTTCACGACTAAAAAGTTTTGCAGAAGGGCTCGGTATGCAGGATGATAGACCTTTTCAGCTTCATAAATACTCAGACTGGAATTTTGAACTTCCGCTGGCTTATTGAAACCTAAACTCAAGAGCTGTCGGTGTGGATGCGAATGGGGAAAAGAGCTAATCTGGACAATTTCAATTGGATGGAGTCCGTAATTTTGAGCAAATCGCAGCAAAATATCGGCTGTTTCCAAGGGCAGGATTACACAAAAGCGGCCATCGGGATGCAAGTGACGGGCAGCCAACTGACTTAGTTCCTCAAAAAATGTAGATTCCGCGTGACGAGCAGTTTCTTTGGCTTTATTCTCAGACTTTAATGAATCGACAA
>JBEDFI010000159.1:0-3475 GCA_041175245.1 Bacteroidota bacterium | reverse complement strand
TTCGTCAAAATAAAATAAATTAATAAGAATACGGTATCGCTTGGGCAAGCTTGCTACCAGCGCTTTTAATTGAACCTCATTTTGTTTTTGGATCGATTTTTCTTCAGGATTGAGCCCTTCAGCTTTGATAAACAAGCTTTGATCAGCCCCCTCCTGATCAAACAGCTGATCTAATGAAACGTGGCTTACCCTTTTTCTTCGAAGATGGTCGATCCCACTATTTGATGCCAGCTTAAACAACCAGGTACTAAATGCAAAAGTGGGTTTAAAGGCGTCCAGCTTCTCAAATGCCTTAGCAAAGGTCTCGACCGTCAAATCCATGGCATCTTCGCGGTTATTAACCATTTTCAGCAGCATGAAATAGATCGGATCCTTATAGCGCTCCATAATGAGGCCGAAAGCCTTCTGATCGCCTTCTAATGCCCGTATAACTAAAGCATAATCTTTTTTCGCATTGTCAGAAAATTGCTCATTCAGTTCCATTGAGATTTAGTTTTAAACAGAAGTATAAAACTGAGCAGGAGCAGGTAAATGTGATAAATGAGATCTAAAAAAGGGAATAACCAAGCTAAATCGGCAGTTTTTAATTTCTTCAAGATACTGAAATGAACAGCCGAACAAGCAATTGTTCTGAAAAGATACAGCCCTTCCAAAAGCCTCCAGTCAAAACCCAGCAAAACCAGAAGGATTAAAAGAACATAAAATAAAATACCTGTACCCGACTGCAGGATGATCTTAAATAGATCGGCCCAGCGGTATGAATGGCTAAGCTGCATGTTGTTCAATTGCTCTTTCAGATAGTTCAACATGGTAAATTGTTTAAAACAAACAACCTGAGCGGTGCTTCTGATTTCAATTTGAGTGTTTTTACGACGAGCATGCTGATTGATAAATAACTGATCCTCACCAGAGGGAATGTGCATGTGCGAAGCAAACCCCTTGGCTTTAAAAAAAACGGATTTTAGGTAAGCCATATTGCGTCCATTTCCAGCATAGGCTTTTCCGCTAACAGCATAGGCCAGTCTGTTGCAGGCGTCTATGTACCGGTCATAGGTGAATAGCAGGTTCATGAAAGCGGGTAGCTTTGCGTATAGCACATGACCAAGTACCAATTCGGTTTCACCTTCAAAATTTTCCTGAATTTCCCTCAGCCAGTTCGAGCTGCATGGCTTCGAATCTGCTTCAATAAATACCAGATGCTCATTTTTAGCGGCTTTTATGCCCATACTGAGGGCGAATTTCTTATTTCTGCGGTAGCGATCTTGTTCAGGCACCTGAACCACCTTTAAATTGGTATACTGATTAGCAAAACTTCTCAACAAGGCATCTGTTTCTTCACAATTGGTATCTTTTACAACTACCACCTCAAAATCGGGGTAATCTTGAGTTAAATAAGCCTCGAGATGATTTTGAAGATGACCGATCTCGTTTTTGGTATAAACAATCAGGGATACAGGATGAGTAACTTTCTTGCCTTTTCGCTTGGATGAATACCGGGCCAGTGGCAAGTGGACAAAAAGTAAAAAATAAAATTGGACGGCGGTAACAAATAGTAGCAGATAAAAAAGAATTTGTAAGAAGAGCTGGTTCATCATGAAGGGTTCAGTTGAGGCAGCAAATTTGATATTTTTTTAATGGATAAATAGGAAAATGTGAAAATTTATAGTCCCCAAAACGCTTATTTTTTTGCTATTTTGCAAGCAATTCCAAACATCCTGATGAAGTTTACTTTACTTGCCAACGATAAACAGTCGAAAGCCAGAGCTGCAGAAATCACCACCGATCACGGTACGATTCAAACGCCTATTTTCATGCCGGTAGGCACGGCTGGCACGGTGAAAGCGATCCATCAACGAGAATTAAAACATGATATCGGTGCGCAAATCATCCTTGGAAACACCTATCACCTTTATTTACGTCCTGGCTTGGACGTATTGGAGCAAGCTGGCGGGCTTCATCAATTTAATGGCTGGGATGGACCAATTTTAACCGATAGCGGCGGATATCAAGTGTATTCGCTTTCTGAAGTACGTAAAATCAAAGAAGAGGGAGTTACCTTCCGCTCCCACATTGACGGATCCAAGCATTTGTTCACACCCGAGGGTGTAATGGACATACAGCGTAGCATTGGGGCCGATATCATCATGGCATTTGATGAATGTACTCCCTACCCCTGCGATTATACCTATGCCCGAAAATCGATGGAGATGACCCATCGCTGGCTAAAACGTTGCTGCGACCGCTTTGACAGCACCTTCCCAAAATATGGCTACAACCAGACGCTTTTCCCAATTGTACAAGGATCAACGTATAAGGATCTGCGAAAACAATCGGCCGAAACCATTGCCTCTTTTAATCGGGAAGGAAATGCCATTGGTGGGCTTTCTGTGGGCGAACCTGCCGAAGAAATGTACGAAATGACCGAAGTAGTGTGTGATATTTTACCGGCAGACAAACCCCGATATCTCATGGGGGTGGGTACACCGGTCAATTTATTAGAAAATATTGCCCTGGGGATCGATATGTTCGATTGTGTGATGCCTACCCGCAATGCACGCAACGGAATGTTATTTACGAGCAAGGGAATCATCAATATCCAGAACGAAAAATGGAAAAACGATTTTTCGCCATTGGAAGAAGACAGTGACCTTTTTGCAGATAAAACCTATACCAAAGCTTATTTAAGACATTTGGTTCAATCTAAGGAGATTTTGGGTGCACAAATTGCATCGCTCCATAATTTACACTTCTATTTGTGGTTAATGAAAGAAGCGAGAGCAAAAATCATTGCCGGTGAATTTTACGAATGGAAAAACAAGATGGTTAAACAATTGGCACATCGATTATGAGAGATCAGATCAAAATAATTGATGCCTACATCATCAAAAAGTACCTCGGCACCTTTGTGTTTACTCTGGCTATTTTCACGGTGGTAATTGTCATTTTTGATATTTCAGAGAAACTGGACAATTTTTTGGAAACTCATGCCCCACTCGACAAAATCATTACGCAATATTACGCCGGGCTGGTTCCATTTTATTTGAACATGCTTTCACCACTGATCAATTTTATTGCGGTGATCTTTTTCACGGCAAAAATGGCCGATCAAACCGAAATTGTTCCAATTTTAAGCGGAGGAACCAGTTTTAAGCGTTTTCTGCGGCCCTATTTCATTGCCTCCAGCCTCATTTTCTTCGTATCGCTTATCTTTAATTTATTCATCATACCCGAAACAAACCAGCTGAAAATTGATTTCGAAAACACCTACATCGATCCGGTGAGCACCAATACCAAAATGCATACCCACATGCGCTTGGATAAAAAAACGTATGTATACATCGAAACCTTCGATAATACCAATAAAATGGGCTATCGGTTCAATATGGAAAAATTTGATGGTCAAGTATTGAAAGAAAAATTAGTGGCCGACCGGATCAGCTGGGATTCGGTAAAACGAAAATGGCAAATCGAGAAT
>JBEDFI010000158.1:0-3517 GCA_041175245.1 Bacteroidota bacterium | reverse complement strand
AATTATGCAATTATATATTAAAGATGATCTTTGGGCTAAATTGTTACAGAATTAATACATAATAATCTATGGCGACAGTTTTTTTGCTCCTGGGAAGCAACATGGGGAACAGTCTGGAGTATTTGGAAGAGGCTCAGGTGCTGTTAGAAGAAAGAGTAGGGGCGCTCATCCAGAAATCTGCCCGGTACCGCACGGCTGCTTGGGGAAATACCGATCAGCCCGATTTTATTAATCAGGTCTTGAAAATGGAGACGCCATTGCTTCCCCAAGATGCACTTGGTACGATTTTAGCAATAGAAAAAGACATGGGACGTTCAAGAGCAGAAAAATGGGGACCTCGTACCATCGACATTGATATCTTGTATTACGAGCAGGAGGTGATTAATACGCCAGATTTGCAAATTCCGCATCCATGTTTGCACGAAAGGGCCTTTACCCTCGTTCCTTTGTGTGAAATTGAACCTTCATTTATGCATCCGGTACTGAAGCAGACCAATAGCCAATTGCTCCATTCATTAACAGATTCACTCCCTGTATCTAAACTTTAATTAGTCATGACCAAATTAAAAGCCATCGACCATACTGAACCCGAATTGAATTTAGCATACCTGCATGACATTGCTGATGGGAGTAAAGAATTTATGCTGGAGATGATCGATATTTTTTTGAGCCAAACCCCCGAATATTTGAATCAAATTCAACGGTCTATTGAACAAAAGGACTGGCTTGTTGTGGCAGAAATTGCCCACAAGATAAGGCCTACCTTTACCTTCATTGGCGTTGATGTTGCTACTCAAACAATGGCTTCCATTGAACACAAAGCCCGTTCGGGTGTTCATTTAGAAGAAATCGCCCATGATTTCAATCAACTGAAACCCATTTTGGATGGGGTGTTTAGAAAATTACTCGAAATTAGAAAAGACTTTGCTCAGTAAGGCAGATTATAGCGCCTTGAGCGTAAATTCATAGCTTTCCATAATCAGGTTTGCCAATAATTTCCGACAAGCTTCGTCCACTTTCTGGCGAGCTTGTTCCTCATCTGCTGCTTCAATTTCCAGGCTGATGTGCTTCCCGATTCTAACTTGTTGAATTTCAGCCAAACCCATGTTCTTCATGCTGCCAGTTACCGCTTTTCCTTGTGGATCGAGGATTTCTTTGAGGGGCATTACGTTAATTTCTGCGCTGAATTTCATTTTTTACTGTTGGTTTGAATGATGGATAAAATCAAATAGAGAAATATGATAAACGGTATGGCCACAAATTTAAAAATAAGTAGCAAAATAGAAGCAAGGGAAAGCAGGAGGTAACGGAACTTGTTTTCCTGCCAGTTCCAGTTCTTAAATTTTAATGAAAACAGCGGAAGTTCGGCTACCAGCAACAAACTCATTACTAAAGTGAGCACCGACAAAAAAATCGGATAAAAGGTAAAGAACCGATCAGCAGGGCATTAGCCGGTGTGGGTAATCCGATGAAATGCTCACTTTGACGGGTATCTACATTGAATTTGGCCAAACGTAGTGCAGAAAAAACAGCGATCATAAATGCCAGATAAGGCAAATACGCATGAACGGAAGTACTTGTTTTAAACAGTTGGTAAATGATTAGAGAAGGTAATACCCCAAAACTTACCACATCCGCCAGTGAATCCAACTCCTTTCCAATTTCACTGTAAGCCTTTAGCAAGCGGGCCGTCATCCCGTCAAAAAAGTCCAACATAGCAGAAATTCCGATAGCGTAGGCAGCGAAAATGAGCTGATTTTCGAAAGCAAACACCAAGCCTACACAACCGCTAAATAAATTTAAACAGGTAAGGGTGTTGGGGATGTGTTTCTTCATTGGTTACTGGGAGTCTGGCTTGATGGAGAATAATTAGTATATATCAATGATATTCAATTAGTTAACCGTTCATGGATACTAAAAATTCCTCGTTGGTTTTGGTGCCTTTCATTTGAGCCAGTAAGAAATCCATCGATTCCTGAGAGTTCATATCTGCTAAATGATTGCGTAAAATCCAGATGCGTTGTAAGCTTTCGCGATCCAACAACAGATCGTCTCTACGGGTGCTAGACGCAGTGAGGTCGATGGCAGGGAAAATACGTTTGTTAGATAATTTACGATCCAGCTGCAGTTCCATGTTACCGGTACCTTTAAATTCTTCGAAAATTACCTCATCCATTTTCGATCCAGTTTCGGTTAAGGCCGTAGCCAGGATAGTCAATGAACCACCATCTTCGATGTTACGGGCGGCACCAAAAAAGCGTTTAGGTTTGTGCAGGGCATTGGCATCCACACCACCCGATAAAATTTTACCGGAAGCCGGAGCCACTGTATTGTAGGCTCTTGCCAAACGGGTAATAGAGTCTAACAAGATCACTACGTCGTGGCCACATTCTACCATACGTTTTGCCTTTTCGAGAACGATGTTGGCAATTTTTACATGGCGCTCTGCCGGTTCATCAAAGGTAGAGGAGATCACTTCTGCACGAACACTGCGTGCCATATCGGTTACCTCTTCAGGACGTTCATCAATCAATAAAATGATCAAATATACTTCCGGATGATTTTTGGCAATGGCATTGGCCACGTCTTTTAGTAACATGGTTTTTCCCGTTTTCGGCTGTGCTACGATTAAACCACGCTGGCCCTTGCCAATGGGCGTGAACAAATCCATGATCCTGGTAGAAAAATTACTTACATCCGTAAACAGATTCAACCGTTCGGTAGGGAAGAGCGGAGTTAAAAAATCGAACGGTACCCGATCCCTTACTTCTGCCGGAATCCGTCCATTAATGGCTTCCACACGTACCAATGGGAAATATTTTTCGCCTTCTTTTGGTGGCCTGATGCTGCCCCGAACCGTATCGCCGGTTTTTAATCCAAATAATTTGATTTGAGATTGGGAAACATAAATATCATCAGGTGAGGATAAATAGTTATAATCTGAAGAACGTAAAAAACCGTAGCCATCGGGCATGATTTCTAGAATTCCTTCATTGATGATGGCATTGTCGAAATCGAGGTTCAAGTCTTCTTTTTTAGACTGGACTGATCTTGCAGAATCTTGCGAGCGGCGTTCAAATCGCGGGGCAGTTGGTTCACTTGGCGGTGGAACCTCACGAAATTCGGGCGCTGCATTGGCGCTAACTGATTCCGTAAGGACAGTCTCTTCATGTATCTGCTCCTCCGCATCACCGTTTTCGAAGAGATTAGTATCGTCTAAAGGCACATGGGCTTGTTCAGTCGCACTTTTGGTAGTTCTGACACGTTTCCTTACTCTGCCCTCTGCGGCATTGCCTTCGGCGTCCGGCCCTGGCATAGAACCAGCGCTGGTTGCCATGATTTGATTAATGAGTTCCTGTTTGCGTAAGGTATCGGCATCAGAAATGCCCAAGCTAACAGCTAATTCACGAAGCTCTGGCACGAGCATATCGTTCAATTTTTCTAAGTCCAACATCAAAATTTAGTATATGATATAAAAAGGATGATTTCGTGCTATGTATTTATCCGAAATAAACAG
>JBEDFI010000157.1:0-3519 GCA_041175245.1 Bacteroidota bacterium | reverse complement strand
ATTTTCAAATGGAAACAGGGGAACATCATTAAATCCATGGATGGGTGATGTATTTGACAACTTCTTTAACGATACGTTCTTTTCAGACCGCATGGTTTCGAGAGTTCCGGCCGTGAACATATCCGAGTCGGAAGGTAATTATCACATCGAGCTGGCTGCACCGGGTTTGACCAAAGAAGATTTTAAGATTTCGTTAGACAAAAACGTGCTCAGCATTTCTGCAGATCAGGAATCAGAACAAAAAGAAGATAAGAAAAACTACAGCAGAAGGGAGTACAGCTATCAATCCTTTGTGCGCTCCTTTAATTTACCCGATTCTGTGGATCAATCTAAAATCCAGGCATCGTATGATAATGGTATTTTAAAGATCGATGTGGCTAAGAGGGAAGAGGCCAAATACCAAACCCGCGAAATCGAAATTTCTTAATGTTTAATTTGGTGAAGAAAGGGCATCTGGAGCTTATCTGGGTGCCTTTTCTTTTTAAATGTTAGGCCATTCATAATTCTTTGTAAATTTGAAACATGGCCCGTGAAATATTAGAAACCAAAAGAAAAGCATTAAAAATCAATCTTGACGAAGATATTTATGGCACTTTTGCCGAAATAGGCGCCGGACAAGAGGTGGCACGTAATTTTTTTACGGCAGGAGCGGCCTCCGGTACGGTAGCCAAAACCATGTCGGCCTACGATATGGTGTTCAGCAACTCCATTTATGGAACCGAGAGTTCTGGTCGATATGTGACTAAATCACGTTTGGAGAAAATGCTCCAGCATGAATTTGAGTTGTTGACCGAACGCTTAGACGGACCACAATATGCGACTAAAACTTTTTTCGCTTTCGCGGACACCGTTACCACACTTAATTTTAATAAATCAAATGATCCACACGGTTGGTTGGGTATCCGTTTCCAAACCCAGCCTGGCGGGCCTTCAAACGATATTGTATTTCATGTTCGCTTGCTTGACAGTGATGCTAGCCTGCAGCAAAATGTACTCGGTATTTTGGGAGTAAATCTGGTGTACGCAGCTTATTTTTATCACCAGGACATTCAAACCATGATTGAGTCTTTGGTTGATAATTTAGCGATTGGTTCTGTTGAGATTGATATGATCAGCTTAAGCGGTCCTGCCTTTGCCGGGGCCGATGACCGGCTGGTGAATCTTTATCTCATTGTAAAGGGATTTTCAAGTGCTGCGATTTTTAACCCCGAAGGAGAGGCCTGCCAAAGTAAAGATTTGCTCTACAAAAAGGATGTGATGATTTTACGCACCAAGTATGGGCAAAAATCAACCCCTAATTTCCATCTTTTCAATATTGCTGTAGAACAATTTAAGCGTTCCCAGCAACTAAAAGACGAGAATGTGATGGTCTTGATCGAGGTTTTGATGACCAATTTGCTGGATGATCAACAAGAATTAAGTGCCGAAGATTTAAAAGCTTTTGCCATTAGGGCAGAGGAATTATACAAAACCGGCAATTATGTGATTGTTTCTAATTATACCAGAAATCATAAGCTTGCACAATTTTTAAGTCGTTGTAAACCGAATAGTGTGGGTATTTCCACTAATATTGCCAACCTGCGTAATATTTTTAACTCCAAGAATTACGGTGAAAGTTATACCGATGAGTTATTGGCTTACGTGAGTGATTTATTTAGCAAAAATGTAAAGTTGTACGCATACCCTTATCTGGATAAATCGAGCAATACGATTGTAAATACCCAAAATATGCCTGTATCATCCGAAGCAAAGCCTTTGTTTGACTTCCTGGTTAGTAATGCGTATATAACCGATATTGAGGAATTTGATGCGAAAGACGTAAAAACGCTTTAGCTTCGCATATTGATGTATTGAAGCGGTTGGCCGAAATCTTCTCCTCTGCACAGGGAAATAGTTGCCTGCAGGTCGTCAATCTTTTTTGCCTGTACACGTAGCTGATCGTCCATGATAGAAGCCTGAACCTTTAGTCCGCTGTCTTTGATCTTTTTAACAATCTTTTTGGCGACCTCCTTGTCAATACCTTCCTTCACCTTGATCTCTTTTTTAATCATATTGCCCGAAGCATATTGCTCCTTGCCCATGTCCATACATTTCGGATCCAACTGTTGTTTCACCATCCGGCTGATGATTGCGTCTTGTATAGCTTTCAAACGCATATCATCTTCTGTAACAATGGTCACAACATTTGTTTTCTTATCCAAGTCCACCGTGCTGTTCGATCCGTTAAAATCGTATCGATTTAAAATCTCTTTTTTGGCGGTGTTGATGGCGTTGTCGAGGGTCTGACCGTCTACTTTACTGACAATATCAAATGAAGGCATCGTAAGATTTTTGATCGAAGATACGTGTTTATTAATTCAAGATCAACGCTTTGGCCTGGATGGTATTCATTACCCCGTCCCAAAGTTTAATACGGACTTGAAGGGCCATTTTAACTGCTTCAAGGGCTTCCTGGGTTTTTAAGGTATCTCCACTAATCAGTTCCTCGGTCATCTGCAGCGCCAGGTGGCTGTGGTGATCTCCGTCAACTTCAATATGACGCTCCAGATAATATTTGAATACAGATGTTTGTCCACCGCTTCGCTCATTCAAATCTTTCACCATCGCTATAAACATATCAGGAATTAAATCTTCCCGGCCGAAGGTAAAAACAGCAGCCTGAACATGTGCTTTACCAGAATTAATCACATCAAATGTAAAGTTGACGAATTCGGAGATTGATGCTGACACGTTCGCATGTTTGAGTGCCTCTTTAACACTTGAGCCTGATCTCAGATCCTGTAGAAATGACTGTATGTTCGAGGTATCGGCCCCTGCCTGATCCATCGCTTTTAAATAGAGTTCGAAATGGCTGGTCCGGTTTCCTTCTTCATCCACATCACTTTCTTCGCCCACCACAATCTCATTGATCAAGAAGCGGGTAGAAGCATTTCCGACCGGAAACCAAGGGGTACGCACACAGGTCAAGGATTGTTGTAAGGATTTAAGTAAAGACATGAAATCCCACACAGCAAACACGTGATGCTGCATAAAAATCTCCAAGTCTTCTTTCCCTACAATACTACCGTATACCGGATGCTTGGTTAACTGATCTCTAAGTCCGGCTATTTCCGACTGAATTTGTTGAATGCTGCTGCTCATGCTGCAATGTTAATCAGCATTATTCATTATGTCATTCACTAATTGCTATTTTTAAAATAGGATGACAAGCAGGCGGGTTAAACTGCCAGTTCGTGGTCAAATTCGTCCTGTTTCATGTCCTTCGATTTCTGCATTTTGATCTTTGGGTCGAACATACAGCCAATCCCACAAATTAGCCAGGTAGGCGATAAGCCAAATTCTTTTGATAAACTGTAAATCTTATCTACCGTAATGTCATTGTCTCCATTTTCCATTCTGAAATACCCTACCTGAGTGATGTTCAAGATCTTTGCCATGTCTTTTTGGGTAAACTTTAATAAGTGTCTTAACTCTTTAAGACGTGCACTTCGTACTCTTTTTTGATACTTTGACTGGGAT
>JBEDFI010000156.1:0-3556 GCA_041175245.1 Bacteroidota bacterium | reverse complement strand
ATACAACTTGTCGCCACAAAAAAAGGTCATCTTTATTTCATTGAGTGTTAGCCTTATGCTGATGCTTGCCAAATTTGCGGCATATTTTATCACGTCTTCCAATGCTATTTTAACCGATGCTGCAGAGAGTATTGTAAATGTGTTGGCCAGTGCCTTTGCATTTTATAGTATATATCTTTCAAGCCGCCCCCGCGATGCTAATCATCCGTACGGACACGGAAAAGTGGAATTTTTCTCCGTATTTGTAGAGGGTGTTTTGATTTTGCTGGCCGGTATTTTGATCATTTTTAAATCGGCATACAATATTTTTTACCCGCATGAAATTGCTCACCTACGCGATGGGGCCATTATTATTGCCCTTACTGGATTGATTAATGCAGTGCTGGCTTATTATCTGCTGCGTTCGGGTAAAAAACTGAATTCTATGACCTTACAAGCTGATGGTAAACATTTACTGACGGATGCAATTAGCAGCGCAGGTTTAGTGGCCGGACTGATGCTCATCCATTTTACACAGATCTATCTGCTGGATAGTCTGCTTTCCATCGGTCTTGGCTTGTATATCGTAAGCAGCGGTTACCGCTTGGTTCGGAAATCAGTGGGTGGTTTAATGGATGAATCGGATGTGGAACAAATTCAGGAAATCGGTTTGGTTTTAAATGAAAACAGGAAAGATGCCTGGATTGATATTCATAATTTTAGAACACAGCGCTATGGTGCAGCCCTGCACATTGATTGTCATGTTACCCTGCCGTTCTATTATGATCTGAATCAAGTGCACGAGGAGGTCAAGCGAATCGATGAGTTGGTCAATAAACATGTAATGGAAGAAACAGAATTTTTTATTCATGCCGATCCATGCATCCCCAAGTGCTGTCATTATTGCCGGGTGGAGCTCTGTAAAATGAGAACTTCTCCCAAGGAGAAAGATATCGACTGGACCTTTGACAATCTGGTGAAAGACCAAAAACACTTTGCCTGATCTCATGAATTATCCTTTCAACGTACGCGTATACGGACTGCTTATTGATGAACACAAGCAGGTACTCATCAGCGATGAAGAGGAATATGGCTTTCAGTTTAGCAAATTTCCGGGAGGAGGCTTGGAATATGGCGAGGGTTTGATGGAGGCCCTGATTCGTGAATTTGAAGAAGAATGTCAGCTTAAAATCGACGTGTTAACTCATTTTTATACCACTGATTTTTTTATAAAATCGGTATTTAACGACAGTCAGGTGATCAGTATTTATTATTTGGTGAAGGCAAGCTCTGATTTAAATCTGAATATAAAAACGGAGGCCTTTGATTTTGATGGCGAAGGAGATCTGAAACAATCTTTCAGGTGGAAATCAATTCAGGATTTAGCATCGAAGGACTTGACCTTTCCGACCGATCTGAAAGTACTCGAATTGTTGAAGCAACAATTCACTCAATAATCGAGGTATTCTTGAAAAACCGTTTGTAAGTACGCTTTTCCTTGTTTTAAATGATTTACCTGCTTGTTCAAAGTTGTTTTTTGTTGATAAAGAATGGTTTTTCCCACATTGTCAAAACTAACTGCCTGCTCTTTATTGATCCATCCAAAGCCATTGTCCCAGGAGTAAAATGCAAAATCGAGGCTTTTATCCTGAAAAAGGTCTTTACTCCAGTTAAAAGCGGTGCTTTCCATTCCCAATTGGTTTAATAGGGTTTTAGCCAGATCGGTTTGTCCGCCAATTTTGTTGATGCGGGTTCCTCTGTAAACCGGTTTAATCACTTCGCCGAAGAAAATCAGCGGGACCTGATATCTGCGTGCTTCCCAATTTTCGTATTTATTAAGGGGCAAGCGGTGCCCATGGTCTGCAATCAGTACGAAGAGCGTGTTTTTGTACCAGGAAGTTTTTTGGGCGGCGTTCAGGTAGGCACCGATACAAGAATCAGTATAAAATGCAGTATTTCTGATCAGATTAGGTCCTTCGTCCAATGGGAATTTAGGTTTACCGGGTACTTCGAAAGGTTCATGGTTCGTGAGGGTAAGGAGGGTAGAAAAGAAGGGTTGTTCGGATTTATTTAAATCCTGTAGTTGCCTTTCAAATACTTTTTCGTCATACGCACCCCATTTTGAATTCATGTCTTTTCGTTCGAATTCATTTTTGTCCACCAGCTTCTCGTATCCGTGACTTAGTACATACGATTTCATCCCGAAAAATTCACTCTCTCCTCCATAATAATAGGAGGTATGATACTTGTTTTTCTTAAAAACTTCAGAAATAGAAGGCAATTTCTCTTGTTTACCATTTTCTTTGATGATGCTCCGGATTGCTTGTGATGGAAAAGCACTCAAAATGGCGATGGTTCCCTTGTCCGTCCGGTCGCCGGTGGCATATACCTGATCGAATAAGATCCCATTTTTAATCACTTTTTCGAGTTCAGGTGCCAAACCCTTTTCACCCCCTAAACTTTCAACCAGATCGGCATGAAAACTCTCCAGAATAATCAACACAACATTGGGCCTAGATGTACTTAATACCTGCTGATCAGATTTGGGAACATCCGGATATAATTCATCAACCATACGCCTTGCTTCCTTTACATCCAGGTATGGATAGGGGTTTTGCTGGTTAGAACGATTTTTACTAATATCATGCAGAAGGTTCCAGATGGTGTTTACCGCCGCATGATTTTCAATTGGTTTTTGAGAATAATACGACATACTTTGATTAATGGGGGCTAATTGCCAGCCACCCCGAATCAACAAAAAAGTAAGTACTAAACTGAAACAAGTGCTCAAAACCTTGTGTAGTTGTTTATGTTCGCCCGCAGGTCTTTGGAATACGATCAGGGTTCTTGATAAGTAGAGATAGGCTATTATCAAAAAGGAAAAAATGATCAAAGAAAGTATCAGCGGAGATGAAGCACTCGAGGCCAAAGCTTCATTTGGCGAATTAATAGCAAAATCGATTGCCCGGTAATTAAATTTTGTTCCCCACTCCCGGTAAATATTCAAATTAACAACGGTGATGAATGCAGACAGGAAGAGGATAATTTGCGTGTAGGTTTTGGCAACAGCCGGACTAAAGCGAATTCTTGGAAAAAACCATCCGGCTAAGTAATAGAGCAGGGGCGGGAGCGTGAGGTAAGCAGCCATCGACAAATCGAGGCGAAGTCCATAAAAAAAAGGTGAAAAATAGGCTGACCAATGTTCAAAGCGCAGTTTTTCATTAAAATAAATCAGGAAGACCAAGCGGTCCAGGAAGAAAAGGCTTAAGCTGAAAACAAAAAAACGGAGGAAAATAACCGCGTGTTTTAACATGTTTTAGGCCTGAATGGAGTGATTGCTGGATGAAAAAATATAGCCGATCAAACAAGACCGGCTATATGAAAATTATCTGCCACTCATTTGCATGAGTTGGTCTAAGCTGATTTCCTCATAATCTTTATCCGCAACAAAGGTATCTGATGGGATTTTTGTGGATTTAATTTCTTTGACTACGGCCCTCACCGACATCCCGTTTTGGAAGGAAGTGAATTCCAAGGGGAAACCGTATGATTTATCATAAAAGCGACTTAGTGGATT
>JBEDFI010000155.1:0-3567 GCA_041175245.1 Bacteroidota bacterium | reverse complement strand
AACCAATACATGACCCTTTGCTAATGGATTGATATCCAAAAAAGCCAAATAATCATTAGTTTCTGCCACTTTATGTGCCGGTATTTCTCCCGAAATGATTTTAGAGAAGATGCTCATCTTATCTGCTGATTTCTACAATTTCAAATTCAATCTGACCAGCTGGGACCGTGATTTCCACTTTATCGCCCACCGATTTTCCTAATAAACCTTTGGCAATGGGAGATTTCACAGAAATTTTTCCTGATTTTAAATCAGCTTCGCTTTCAGAAACCAATTGATAGGTCATCTCTGCACCGTTTTTGGTATTTTTAATTTTCACTTTAGACAAGGCCAGCACTTTAGAGGTATCTAGTTTTGATTCATCAATTAAGCGGGCATTGGCCAATACTTCCTCCAGCTTGGCAATTTTTGCTTCATGGTGTCCTTGCGCTTCTTTAGCCGCATCGTATTCGGCATTTTCGGAAAGGTCGCCTTTGTCTCTTGCTTCGGCAATCGCCTTGGCAATTTGAGCACGACCTTCGGTGCGCAAATGCTGTAATTCTTGTTTCAGTTTCTCTAATCCTTCTTTAGTGTAATACGTTACATCTGCCATAGTTATCTGTTTATTGGTACTGTATAAAAAACAAACAAGACTAAATCAGCGCTGCCGAAATAGTCTTGCTTGGTGTAGTACGAAGATAAATGTACCGTTTTAGATTTCCAAATTTTTCAATTTCTCAGCCAATACTTCCGAGATTTTTCGATACGATTCAACCGTCCAGCCAGCCACATGAGGGCTTAATAATACATTTTCATTTTTCGCCAATTCGGCGTACCAGTTTTGCTCAGCCAAAGCCGGAAAATTCTCTACCTCCAATACATCCAGTCCGGCACCTATTATTTTGCCTTCGGCGATGGCCTTAAGAATGGCCTGAGTATTTACAATTTCTCCTCTAGAAGTATTGAGGAAAAAAATAGGTTTCCTAAAATGAAATAGGTATTCATGGTCTACCAGCTGGCGAGTTTCACGGGTAAGCGGTATGTGTAAACTGAGTACATCACTGAATTTCACGATCTCCTCCATACTGACCTCACGAACGTAAGCATCAGAAAAACCAGTCTTGTACTTATCATAAGCCATTACATCCACACCAAATCCCAGTAATTTTTGAGCAAACGCCTGGCCCATGTGTCCATAGCCGATAATTCCGACTTTTCTACCCTTTAGTTCCCAGCCCCGGTTTCCCTCCCGGTCCCAAATTCCTTGGCGTACTTGTTGGTCGGCCTGACGGAGTTTATTGATCAGCGACAGCAGCATTCCAATGGCATGTTCGCCGACGGCATCCGCATTACCTTCGGGCGCATTGATGCAGACAATACCCTTGGTTTGGGCATAGGCCTCGTCTACATTATCCATACCGGCACCAGCACGGGCGATGAATTTGAGATTCGGGGCGGCATCGATCAATTCTCGATCCACCTGAAACTTGGTTCGGATGACTATACCTTGATAATCCTTGATGACAGCAAGGGTTTGTTCCCGTGTAAACAAAGGCTCGTCCTGAACGAGGTAGCCCAAGTTCTCGGCCTCATGTTTAAAAACCGGATGCAAATCATCAACTATCAGAATCTGTCTTTTAGCCATTTGCTGTTTGGATCAATTGGGTCAATTTTACAAAATCTGCCACACTTAAACGTTCGGCACGTAAATCAAGTATAGGCTCGCCGGCTAATTTATCCTTCGCTAAAATCCCCGAAAGGGCATTCCTCAAGGTTTTTCTACGCTGGTTAAAGGCTGCCTTCACCACTTGCCAGAATAGTTTTTCGTCGCAGTCCAGCTGCTGAACCTCATTCCGGCTTAAGCGAATAACCGCCGAAAGTACTTTGGGTGGTGGATTGAATACACCTGCTTTCACGGTAAACAAATAGTCTACCTTATAATAGGCTTGTAAGAATACACTCAAAATGCCATAAACCTTGCTGCCTGGTTTGGCCGTACAACGTTCGGCCACTTCTTTTTGAAACATACCCACTACTTCTACCACTTGCTGGCGGTTTTCCAATATCTTGAATAAGATTTGGGAAGAGATATTGTAAGGAAAATTCCCAATAACGGCCATTGGCCCCTGAAAATGTGTAGCAAAATCGAGGTCTAAAAAATCACCGTGAATGAGTCGGTTTTGGGACTGTGGATATTTCTTGCCTAAAAAATCAACCGATTCGGTATCGATATCCAAAAGAAAGGTCTCATATTCCGTTTTTTGCAACAAAAAATCAGACAGAATACCCATACCAGGACCCACTTCCAGCACTTGCTGGTATTCAGCGGTTCGCTGCAGGCTGTTCACAATCTTTTCGGCAATATTTTTGTCGGTAAGAAAATGTTGTCCTAAGTGTTTTTTGGCTCTGACCAAACTCATTGAAACGGGAATTTGGGCCAAAATAAGGAAAGTTTAGGCTTATTTGGCGCAATACCGGCTGTTTTGCTTAATTTGCACGAAATTATGAGTGAAAAAGTCAAAATTGGGATTTCCATTGGCGATGTTAACGGCATCGGTCTGGAGGTGATTATCAAAACCTTGTTAGATAAACGCATTCTTGATTATTGCACGGCTATTGTGTATGGCCAAACCAAAGTGGCTTCTTTCCACCGTAAAACACTTGCTATTGACGACTTCAGCTTTAACGTCATCAAAACTGCGGCCGAGGAAGATGTAAAAATTGAATTGGGTCAATCGACCGAAACCGGGGGTAAATATGCCTTTTTATCGCTCGAGAAAGCCACTCAGGATCTCATAAATGGCGATATTGATGCCCTGGTGACTGCTCCCATTAATAAACAAAACATCCAGAACGAGAACTTTCAATTTGCCGGACATACCGAATACATACAGGCAAAAGCTGGAGCAGATGAGTCCTTAATGCTGCTCATGGGTGAAGACTTGCGAGTGGGACTCGTAACTGGACATATTCCAGTAGCTGAAGTGAGTAAAAAAGTAACCAAAGAAAAAATTATCAAAAAACTGGAGCTCATCAATCAGACATTAAAAACTGATTTTTGGATAGAGAAGCCGAAAATTGCCGTTTTAGGATTGAATCCACATGCAGGAGATGAAGGCCTGATTGGCGAAGAAGAACAAAAAATCATTGCTCCTGCAGTTGAAGAAGCAAACAAACAAGGCATTTTGGCATTCGGGCCCTACCCTGCCGATGGCTTTTTTGCCAAACAAGCCTGGCAGCAATTTGATGCCGTATTGGCCATGTACCACGATCAAGGCTTAATTCCCTTCAAACAACTGGCCTTCCACAACGGCGTTAATTATACAGCCGGCCTAACGGTAGTGCGTACTTCGCCCGATCATGGTACGGCCTATGATATTGCCGGGAAAAACGAAGCAGACGCAGGATCTTTCCGCGAAGCCGTATTTGCTGCAGTAAATATTGTGAAGCGCCGCCGCGAAACCGCTGAATTGACCGCCAATCCATTGAAAGTTAGTAAGCTGTCCAGAGATCGAGACTAAACAGCATTTTCAAAAAAACTTCCCATTAACTAAATTTTTCTCTACATTTGCAGGCTTAATTGTCGTG
>JBEDFI010000154.1:0-3618 GCA_041175245.1 Bacteroidota bacterium | reverse complement strand
GAGTGAAATTGGAAATGTCGCCTTACGATTTGACAAAAGGCAGAATAACTTATAGATACAAATAAAATGAAAGTTAGAGCATCCATTAAAAAGCGTAGCGCTGATTGCAAAATCATCCGCCGTAAGGGTAAACTTTTCGTGATTAATAAAAAGAATCCGAAGTACAAACAACGTCAAGGATAATATTTTAATATATGGCAAGGATAGCAGGTATTGATTTACCAAGAAACAAAAGAGGAGAGATTGGACTGACCTACATTTATGGTATCGGCAAATCTACCGCACAACGTATTTTAACTCAGGCTGGAATCAGCTACGATGTTAAGGTTCAAGATTGGACCGACGCTCAATTGGCAGCCATTCGTGGTTTTATCAACGATGAGCTGAAAGTTGAAGGTGCCTTACGCTCTGAAGTTCAATTAAATATCAAGCGCTTAATGGATATCGGTTGCTACCGTGGATTGCGTCACCGTAAAGGCTTACCAACCCGTGGTCAGCGTACCAAAAACAACTCACGTACCCGTAAAGGAAAACGTAAGACAGTTGCTAACAAGAAAAAAGCTACTAAATAATAATTAGATGTGAACGCGGTGCTACACAAGCAGCACTTTGGTTCATGGAATAAACAAGATAAGAAAAGATAGAAGGTACCGGGACAGGGACAAACGCTCAAGTCTCAACATCTTCGATCTCAAATCTCAAAAGAAAAATGGCTAAAACTAAAAAAGTTACCAAAAAACGTGTCGTTGTAATTGAGCCTGTAGGTCAGGCGCACATCAACGCTACTTTCAATAATATCATTGTAACCCTTACCAACAATCAAGGTCAGACTATTTCTTGGTCTTCTGCTGGTAAAATGGGTTTCAAAGGTTCAAAAAAGAATACCCCATACGCAGCCGGTCAGGCCGCTTCCGATTGCGGAAAAGTTGCACACGATCTTGGTTTGCGTAAAGTAGAGGTTTTTGTAAAGGGTCCAGGTTCCGGTCGCGAATCTGCTATCCGTACTTTACAAACTGTAGGTATTGAGGTAACTACCATCAAGGATATTACCCCGATGCCGCATAACGGTTGTCGTCCTCCAAAACGTAGAAGAGTTTAATTCACCTATTTTTAAAGCTAAGATTCTGCAGCTACAGGCTGTATGATACTTTAAAACCACCACACATGGCTAGATACACCGGACCAAAGTCCAAAATCGCCCGTAGATTCAGAGAACCAATTTTTGGTCCTGATAAGGCATTAGAAAGAAAAAATTACGGACCCGGCATGCACGGACCCTCTAAACGCAGAGGCAAACAATCCGAATATGCGGTTCAATTACAGGAAAAGCAAAAAGTTAAATACACCTATGGTGTATTAGAGCGTCAGTTCGAAAACTTATTCCACAAAGCCTCTTCCAAAGAAGGAATTACCGGAGAGAACTTATTGAAGTTCTTAGAAGCCCGTTTAGATAATGTGGTGTACCGTTTAGGTATTGCACCTACCCGTTCTGGTGCCCGTCAATTGGTGGGTCACAAGCATATTACTGTAAATGGTGAGGTGGTAAACATTGCTTCGTATGCTGTACGTGCAGGCGATGTAATTGCAGTTCGTGAGCGTTCCAAAACCTTAGAAGCAATCACTAACTCTGTTGCTGGAAGAAAGATTAATAAATACAGCTGGTTAGCTTGGGATGCCGATCATTTAAGCGGTACTTTCCTGAACTATCCAAACCGCGACGAGATTCCTGAAAATATCAAGGAAAACTTAATCGTCGAGTTGTACTCTAAATAATAAGAATTTCCTGGGTTTCGTACCCGGGATTTTCAGTTTAACATTTACATTAAATTAACACGATATAATGGCAATTTTAGCATTTCAGAAACCCGATAAAGTAATCATGCAGAAATCAACTGATTTCGATGGTACTTTCGAATTTCGTCCATTAGAGCCTGGTTTTGGTGTTACCATCGGTAATGCTTTACGCAGAATTTTGCTTTCCTCTTTAGAAGGATATGCAATTACTTCGGTTCGCTTTTCTGGTGTTTCTCATGAGTTTTCCACCATTAAAGGAGTAGTGGAAGATGTTACCGAGATCATCCTGAATTTGAAACAAGTTCGTTTCAAGAAAACAGGCGAATCTGGCGATTCTGAAAAGATTTTTGTGGTGATTACCGGTCAAGACCAGTTCAAAGCAGGTGAAATCACTAAATTCTCTAATAACTTTACGGTCTTAAACCCTGAGTTGGTTATTTGTAACATGGAGAGCAAGGTGACCCTGGAAATCGAGCTTACCGTGAACAAAGGCCGTGGTTACATCGCTGCAGAAGAAAATAAAAATCAAGATGCCGTAGTTGGTGTAATTGCAATCGATTCGATCTATACTCCGATCAAAAATGTAAAATACACGATCGAAAACTATCGCGTTGAACAAAAAACCGACTACGAGAAATTAGTGTTGGATATTGCTACCGATGGTTCGATCCATCCGGAAGATGCTTTGAAAGAAGCCGCCAAGATCTTGATTCACCACTTCATGTTGTTCTCTGATGAAAACATCATGTTAGAATCGCAAGCCAAAGAAGAAACTAAAGAAGTTGACGAGGAAATTTTACACATGCGTAAGATCTTGAAAACGGAATTAGTGGATCTTGACTTATCGGTACGTGCTTTGAACTGCTTAAAAGCAGCCGATATCCGTACACTGGCCGAGTTGGTATCGTACGATGTAGCCGACATGCTGAAATTCAGAAATTTTGGTAAAAAATCATTAACCGAAATCCAGGATTTAGTGAAATCTAAAGGCCTTTCTTTCGGAATGAACCTGTCTAAATACAAATTAGACGAAGAATAATTAGATAATTAATAAGCGACGTGTTCGTAATTCCCTCACAAGAGACGGTACGTACACGAAAATCGAAGAACAATGAGACACGGAAAAAAAATCAATCACTTAGGCCGTACCGATGCACATCGCAAGGCCATGTTGGCCAATATGGCCTCTTCGCTTATCTTACACAAGCGTATTACCACTACACTGGCTAAAGCAAAAGCTTTACGTACTTATGTAGAACCATTAATCACTAAATCTAAAAACGATACTACGCACTCTCGTCGTACTGTGTTCAGTTATTTAAAAGACAAAGAATCAGTTACCATTTTATTCAGAGAAGTTGCAGAAAAAGTTGCCAGCCGTCCGGGAGGTTATACTCGTATCTTGAAACTCGCCAATCGTTTAGGTGATAACGCTGAAATGGCAATCATCGAATTGGTAGACTATAATACTACCTTCACACAAACAGATGGCAGCAAAGCAGGTAAAAAAGCTACCCGTCGTCGTGGTTCAGGTGCCTCTAAAGCTAAAACTGAAGCTGCACCTGTTGCCGAAGCAAAAGCTGAGGAAGTAGTAGAAGCTCCGGTAGAGGAAACTGCTCCAGTAGTAGAGGAAGCCCCAGCTGCTGAAGAAACCCCTGCAACTGATTCATCAGAAGAAAAAACGGAAGAATAAGTTATATTTTATTTTTTAATTGAAAGCCCCGAACAACCGTTCGGGGCTTTTTTATTACCGTCTGTCTATACATTGTGGTTGTTCGTCGGGATAAGTATGGTATTGATTAGTTTAGTTACAATCTTTGTGTT
>JBEDFI010000153.1:0-3664 GCA_041175245.1 Bacteroidota bacterium | reverse complement strand
AAATATTTACTGATGAAAATCTCCTTTAGATTTATGAAACGACCGCAGAAATAGACTATCACAAAAAATGAGGATGATTTAAAGGCAATCAAACGATCAATAGCACCATACTCTCCAAATGGGAGCAAGGCGTACAAAAGGGTGTAGGCCAGATACCCCAGTAAGGCATAGTCAATGGCATGCAATTTTAACCGCGAATTATAGTGGTATAAAATCCAGGAAAACAAGCCGATAATACCTATCTCCTTAAAGAGTTGTAAAAACGGAACACTCTCCTTAAAGCCCAACTTGAATGCGACTGAGGTAGCGGTGGTATAAATGGACAAACCGAAGATCAGAAAAAGCAGGATAGACTCCGTTCTTCCTCGTATAAACTCACGGATACTGATTAAAAAGCTGGATATATAGATGAGCGGAAACAAGAACATAGGCTATAATCCAGTTTTCAGGAGTTTTAGAATGTAAGACCTTGAGTATTAAGTCCAGTATTGGTAAATTCCATGATTAAGTTCATATTCTTTCCATTGGAATCGCTCTCTCTTGGGTTGTTTCTGTGCCCATTCCCACATTTGCACCAAGCCATCTTGTAGTGTAGTTAATTCCTGATAATCTAATACATCGATGGATTTTTGATAAGTGGGATACGCGTATTTCACCTCATGTCTTCCTTCCAAAAACACAAGTTCAGCTCCGCCAACAATATGACTTAATTGTTCAGCTGCTTCCAAAATAGAGCTTTTGTGGATCCCTCCCAGATTGAAAATTTGTTTAGAGGCTTTTGAAGATACGGCCGCTAACCATAAACTCGGTAAACAGTCATCAATATAGCTGAATGCCCGCTCTTGCTTGCCGTCTCCAAAAATGGTGAACGGTTCATTATTTAGTTTTTGATACATCCAGATACCGAGCACATTGCGGTATTTATCCCAAATATTTTGCTTGGTACCATACACATTATGAGGCCTGATGATACACCAGTCGAGCTGATGTTGTTCGCCGGCAATTTTAATATCGAGCTCACAAGCGTATTTTGCTACTCCATAAGGGTCGACCGGCTGGGGAATATGCTCTTCATGAAAGGGGGGGTCTCCCTCTCCATAAACTGCCATGCTCGACGTAAAAATTAATCTTTTCACCCCGAAACGAATACATTCATTCACCACGTTGGCTGTGGCCAGTAAATTATTATTGTAATTGTATTTGCGTATAAATGGACTTAAACCCTCAGCTGCATAGGCTGCAAAATGGTATACGAATTCAACATCATGCTGCTCAAAGATTGGTTTTAAGTCATCAGTGGAAACATCTTTCTGATAAAAAATAATTTCATCTGCCAGATTCTCTTTGTACCCTCCGCTTAAATTATCAATCCCAACCACCGTATATTCCGGATGATGTTGAATGATCCAATCGGCCATTCTCGATCCCAGTAAACCGGCTACCCCTGTTATCAAAATAGATTTCATGTTTTTATATAAGGTGTTTTCATAGTGTATCGCAAATCCCATCACGAATGCCCTTCAGTAGGGCATTTAGTTTTTTAAATCGTCTCCTGGCTATAAAATAAACAATCATGGCCAGGCTATAACTGCCGTGATACAAAACAGTTGGTACAACAAATATAGGATTCGTATATTTCTTTAAAAACCAGATCCGGTTTCTCTGGATTAAATAATGTACAATCGGATTGACATAGCCCTCTTTTTGTTTTGATTTTGACTTGTTTGACATCCCTGCGATGTGGTAGATCACCGATTCGGGGTGGTAAATTAAGGTGTATCCGAGCTTTTTAATTCTGAAGGATAAGTCAACGTCTTCGAAATAGATAAAAAATTTCTCGTTGAAAGGACCAGTATTTTTTAAAATCTCGGTTCTGGTCAGAAAAGCACAACCGGTTACCCAGTCAACTTTTTTAAGTTCATTATGAATGGGCTTTTCTTTCTTCAGAGCTCCCTTGGTATAAGGCAGGGTGAAAAAGGAATTAAAATAAGAGCCACCATCCCAAATGAGCGAAGGGTCATGATGGCAATAAATCTTTGGTTGAATAATACCAACTTCAGGATGTTCATCCATGTACTTGATCAGTACCTTCAAAAAATTGGGTTCAACGAAGGTATCGTTGTTTAAAAATAATACATACTCAAAATCCTTCGAAAGAACGTAATCAAGGCCTTTATTGTTTCCCCCCGCAAATCCAAGATTAGTTTCTGATAGTAGCAGGGTGATATGAGGATGTAGCCTCTTGATCTCCTCTGCTGAATGGTCGGTGGAACCATTATCTACCACTATGGTTTCAAAAATTTGTTCGCAAGCGCTTAAGGATATCAGGCATTGATGCGTGAGCTCAAAGCTATTCCAGTTGACTAAGATTAGTGCAGTTCGCTTTTTCATAGCCTACTTTATGGACAATGTACCAGATGTTCGAATATAAAATTCGTACAAAAAAAGTGCAATCGATTCGACAACTAAGGCATACATACCGATTGCCCATAAACTTTCTGAGTATGCGATGCCGAAAGAACTGATCGCAGAAACCGCCAGGAGTATCAGTGCAATCTGAAAAATGGTGAGGTGGTCATTGATCAGTATCCGGTCAAGCACATTCATAAAGTTCAAGGATGCCACAAAAGGAGCGAAGGCCATTAGTTTTAAGAACAAAGTGGCTTCAGCATTTACTTGTCCGGATAGGAGGTAAATAATCGGATCTGAAAAAAATAACAATATCAGCGAGCCAGCTAAAAAAAGATAGCCGGTTTTTAGTTTCATGTTCTGCTTAAAGGCCAACCATTCTCCGGTACTTGATGCATGTAACTGAGCGGCCTTGGGGTAAACCGAATTAGAAATGGAAATGATCAATAAACGAGATGACCAGATGATTTTATCGCAAAGGGCATAGGCTCCCAACCACGCAACTTTGCCCCAAAATTGCAAAGCAAATAGCATAAATGATTGCTGCAGGTGAACAGAGAAATTATTGACCAACAAATAAAAATTACTCCTTAAAAGCAGCTTTTGGCTAAGTTTACTCGGCAGCACCCAGTATATACGGTATTCGCGTATGCCCCATATAAATACAATCAAATAGCAAAGGGAAAGCGAACTTCCCATAATAAAATTTACCCAAGGTGCGTCTCTCTCCTCAGTAATAAAAAAGATAACAAGAGAAAGGGTTAATATTTTAGAAATTAAATTACTCAGGTTCAAATACTTTAAGTTTTCTAATCCCAGAAAAAAGAACATCGGATTGATTAGTTCGGCAAAGAGCAGTGGAATAGTGAGCAGGTAAAGAAAATAATAGTCTTTTAAAAATACCTGTGAGCAGGCTAAAACGATGCCCAATACCAAAAAGAAGAGCAAACGAATGCAAAGTGTTTCAAAAACAATTCTCGAGAGAGTATCGCGGTCATTTTTAGCGGTTGCGATATCTTTAATACTACTTTGAATGGTTCCGTAATTTACAAGACCGCCAGCTAAACCCGCAAAGGCATTGGCAGCCATCACCTCTCCAAATTTTTCCAAGCCAAGTAAACGGGTAAGTACGGGGAAAAGGAGCATCATAAAAAAGATATTACTCAACTGGATGATGCTTAAATTAGCTAAATTGGAAAAGATGGATTTGTGCTTGTTTTTGTCGATATGGCTAAGAATACTCTTTAAATTAGGA
>JBEDFI010000152.1:0-3712 GCA_041175245.1 Bacteroidota bacterium | reverse complement strand
TAAAACGAAATAGTTAATTGCCTTTAAACCTGCAAGTGTTGTACCAGATAAATTATTTTGGTTGATTTTTAAGTTCTAGATTTTGTCGGTAACGTTGTGGTTGGGGTTTGACGATTTTAATGCTTCGTTTAGAAAGCTCAATGCTGGCATTGAGTTCGAAGCCCACAAGGATGATCAGAGAATTGATGTACATCCAAATCATCATCACGATGAGTGTACCGATGGAGCCGTACAATTTATTGTAGGTACCGAAGTTATTGATGTAATAGGCAAAGCCCCAAAAGGTGAGTATTGCTAAAATGGTAGCGAGCCAGGCACCGGGACTAAAGAATTTCCATTTTTTAGGAATAGCTGGTCCGTAGCGATAAATTATTGAAATCGTGACTAAATACAGGCCAGTCAGGATGAGCCATCGGGCCACATCAATCAAAAATATCCAAATGCCCGGATTAATTAGTCCGATCTCCCGACGTAAAATGCCGAAAACATACTCGCTAAATGTAATGATCGTTAAACTTAAGATCAATGCGAAAATCAGGATAAAACTGAGTTTTATGGCAACCCAACGCTGTTTGAGCCAAGTACGATTTTCTGTAATTAAGGATGATTTATTGAAGGCCAACATTAAGCTATGAACGCCGTTGGTGGCAAAGAATACTGCAAATAAAAAACCGATGGAAAGTAGTTTGCCATTCTGATTTTTTATGATATCCTCCAAGGTTGATTGAACCGCCAGATAAGCATTTTTTGGAAGAACCATTTCTACGAGGGAGAGCAGCTGATCTTGAAAATCGGTAATGGGGATATAGGGAATTAAAGTAAATAAGAAAATGATTCCCGGAAATACGGCTAGCAAAAAATTATAAGCAAGGGAGGATGCTTTATTTACTAGTGATTCTTTCGCTAATTCTTTAAAAAAAAACAAGCCAACGGTATATAGGGGCAGGGGTTTAAACCCTGGAAGTATGAGTACTTTAGTCCATTCAATGAATAGAAAATAAGGCTTAAACTTCAATAACCATCGATGAATAACATTCATGTTTTAATTAAAATAGGCTGCCATCTTATTTAAAAACTCTTCTGGTGGCAAACAAGGCTTGTTTTTTTCGATGTCCACAAATACCAGGGTTGTTTCTCCCAGATTGATCAGTTCCTCTGATTCATTATATAACTCATATAAGAAGTGAATTCGTATGCCGGGCATTTTGTCGATGATCACTTTTACGGTAATTTCCTGATCATATTTTGCCGGTTTGATATATTTACATTTTAATTCCAAGACCGGCATCATGATCCCGGAGTCTTCCATTTCCTGGTAACTCATTCCCAGGCTGCGGAGCATTTCTACACGTCCTACCTCATAAAATTCGGCATAGTTACCATAATACATGTAGCCCATTTGGTCGGTTTCACCATAACGTACTCGAATTTTAGTGGTATGGGTATACATTATTTTTTGATGTTTCTATCGTTTAAAGCCTGTTGAAATTTACGGGCATTTTGTAAATGCTCTGTCATGGTTACCGCAAAATTATGATATCCCGAAAAATCCTCTTTGGCACACATATAAATATATTTGTGCTTTTTGTAATTCAAAACCGCATCAATAGCGGCCATACTTGGCATGCTGATTGGTCCGGGAGGCAACCCCTTATTTTTATAAGTGTTGTAAGGCGAATTAGTTTGTAAATGTTTGTTCAATACTCTTCTGATGCTGAAATCTTTTGTTGCGAATATTACAGTAGGATCCGATTCCAGTTTCATTCCCATAAATAATCTATTCAGGTAAAGCCCGGCAATGGTAGGCATTTCGCTGTTTACCGAAGCTTCACTATCCACAATCGAAGCCAGAATGCTTACCTCAGTGGGGCTGAGGCCGATTTCTTCAGCCCTTGCTTTACGGCCTGCTGTCCAGTATTTATTGTACTCCTCAAACATGCGTTCGAAGAATTGCTTGGCATTGGTATTCCAGTACAATTCGTAACTGTTGGGTAGGAACATCGCATACACCTCATCGGTTGTGAAACCATGAGCTTCAACATATTCCGATGAATCCAATAGTTGAATGATAGATAAGCTATCTGCTTCCAGCTGACGTGAAATTAGGCCGGCAAACTCTGCTTTCAAGCGGATATTTTGAAAGTTGAGCTTTACTGGTTCCTGATTGCCTGATTTGAGCATATTGATGAGTCGGCGGTTACTCATGCCGGTACTCAAGCGGTAACGACCAGGTTTCACTTTCTTAAAATTCATTTTAGCCGCGGCCCAGCGAAAGCTGCTGCTGTCTAATAGAATATCATGCTCCCTCAGATTTTGCACTAAATCTTCAAAGTCAGAACCGGTGCTTACGTATAAATATTCTTCTTTATCGCTCACATTTGCACCGATGAATTTCCATAGATAGCTGAAGGAAAAGATTCCCACTATCAGTAACACAAACAATAAGAAAGCGATCCCTAATTTGGTAGTCGTGCTTAGTTTTTTTGACATTGATCTATAAATTGAATGTTTTTCTCCAGGCCAGCAATCCGCCATTTAAATTTCTTACCTGCCTATATCCAGCCATTTCCAGTAGCTTGCAGGCTGTTTTACTTCTAATACCTCTTTGGCAAATAACAGCAATTTCTGTTTCCTCGTTCCAGTCCAGCTCTTCAATACTCTCAGGTAGTTTTCCCAGAGGAATGTGTACGCCACCTATATTGAAGGTGTGAAACTCGATGGCTTCTCTTACATCTAAAATTTGAATAGATTTCCCTTGCTGAATGGATTCGTTAAGCTCTTGAGGACTGATATCTGTCATTATTTTCCTCCGGAGAGTATAATGTTTACACTGCTGCCAATACTTACTTTACTCAAAGAGTCTGTAGCGGCCGGATATTGTTTGATGATTTTTGCCTGAATACTATCTCGATTGCTTCCTTGAAAATTGATAGTGCCCAATTTTAGGGAAGCACCCAGCAGCGCCATTCTTGCTTCGCTGAGGGTTAAGCCCAGCAGGTTGGGAATATCTACTTCACTGGCACCGTTTCCATCGCCCAAAACTAAGTCAATAATCGAGCCTTTCGGAATGGAATTTCCCGATTGCAAATCGCGACCTCTGAACCTAAATGCCAGCACTACATCTTTTGCCACATCATTCACATAGCTGGTATCGCCCAATTTTAGTCCATAATTACTTAATGTTGCCACCACTTCCAGATAGGTTTTACCACTGATTTCAGGGAAACGGATATCGGGTGCCTGACGGGTGATAATGGTAAGGTAAAGCGTTCGGTTTAATTTAACATTGGTGTTCGGGTCTGGATCTTGTTCAATAACTACACCCGGTGGCTTATCTAGTTGATATACAGAATCGATCTGGTAACGAAAACCTTGGGCTTCAAGCAGGGCAATTGCATTTTCAATCGTCATTCCCTTTAATTTGGGTACCGGAACGCCTTCGCCATGATGCGTGTAAAATCGGAGGCTATAGAAGACAATTAATAAAAACACGAAAATAGAGCCCACGGCCCAATAGAGGTTTTTTCGAAAGGTTTTGGTAGTCAGGTAGCTGAAGAAGGTACTCATCCGGTTTTTCTATTTTGCATTCAAACTTAGCTGAAAAATAAGGAATTTGGAAGTGAATACAGTGTAATAGCACCGTAAATTTCATTTATATTTGAAGCATATGAATTGTCCGGACTCTGTTAAACATAAACTGGAAGTCTTTACA
>JBEDFI010000151.1:0-3739 GCA_041175245.1 Bacteroidota bacterium | reverse complement strand
CATCAATATTGATGTTGATTTTATGAAAGACAAGCTCGCTTCGACCGAGATATTGGCTGTTGCCATCTGGGATCAGCTGGCTACACCCATCGCGAAACATGGTGCCCAGCTTCACGCCATCAAACTATACGAAACTGAAAATAATTTTGTCGAATATTTCGGCTAAATAACATAAAAACCCACCCAATGGACCCTATTCAACACCTTCATGTAGATGAAGAAGATGAGATGCCCGGCTATTTGAAAGTTGATCGTTTTAATCAAGAAAAAATTCAGCGTATTGCTGATTGCTATGCCGAAATTCTTCCAGAATTGGGTGAAGATCCATCCCGGGAGGGATTATTGAAAACACCTGAGCGGGTGGCGAAAGCGCTTCAGTTTTTAACTCATGGCTATGACGCAAAACCAGATGAGATTCTGAAAAGTGCCATGTTTGAAGAAGACTACAGCCAAATGGTGGTGGTGAAAGATATTGAGGTGTTTTCAATGTGTGAACATCACATGCTTCCGTTTTTTGGCAAGGCACACGTCGCTTATATCCCGAACGGACACATTGTGGGCTTGAGCAAAATCCCGAGAGTAGTCGATGCCTTTGCTCGCCGCTTGCAAGTACAGGAGCGATTAACCAACGAAATCAGAGATTGCATTCAAAATACCTTAAACCCGGCTGGGGTAGCCGTGGTGATCGAATGTAAGCACTTATGCATGTCGATGCGTGGTGTCCAGAAACAAAATTCAGTCACAACCACTTCTGCCTTTACCGGCGAATTTGTAAACGACCGAACCCGTACCGAATTTTTGAAATTAATTAGTAGCAGCTTAGATTAAACCACTATGAAAGCATATATTTTTCCCGGACAAGGTGCGCAATTTGTAGGAATGGGGAAAGAACTATACGAACAATCTGCCGAAGCTAAAAATCTTTTCGAACAAGCAAATGAGATTTTAGGTTTTCGCATTACCGATATCATGTTTGAAGGAAGCGATGAAGATCTCAAACAAACCAAAGTTACTCAACCAGCCATCTTTTTACACTCCGTGGTCTTGGCTAAGGTATTGGGGAATGACTTCAAACCCGATATGGTAGCAGGCCACAGCCTTGGGGAATTTTCGGCCCTGGTTGCCGCAGGTGCATTGTCTTTTGAAGATGGGCTGCGTTTAGTTGCTGCCCGTGCCAATGCGATGCAAAAAGCCTGCGAACAACAAGCCTCCACCATGGCGGCCATCCTGGGGCTGGAAGATCAGGTAGTGGAAGAAATTTGTGCAAAAGTTAATGAGATCGTAGTTGCTGCAAACTACAATTGTCCCGGACAGCTAGTGATTTCGGGTAGTATTGCCGGAGTTGACCAGGCTTGTGAACTACTGACACAGGCCGGTGCTAAAAGAGCCTTGAAATTAAATGTGGGCGGAGCTTTCCACTCTCCGCTGATGGAATCGGCCCGTGCCGAATTACAAAGTGCCATAGAAAACACCACTATCCAATCTCCAATTTGCCCGATTTTTCAAAATATTGATGCGAAACCGTATACCGATGCTGCAAGCATTAAGGCAAACTTAATTGCACAGCTTACCGGTGCGGTACGCTGGACTCAAACCGTTCAACACATGCTTCAGTATGGTGCTACATCATTTACAGAAGTAGGTCCGGGGGCTGTATTACAGGGATTGGTGAAAAAAGTAGACCGCTCGGTCGAAACCTATAGTGCTTCTATTTCTTAGTGTAAATTACCTTCGTTCGGAGGATATTGAGCTCAATATTTTAAAACGGGGATATGTTTTTCAATTATTCCTCGTTATCATAGTATGCTGATCAATCGGGGAATGTATGTTGATTTTTCTTCCCAACACAACTTGCTTTTTCTCCTCGTGATTTCAGCAAGCATCGTCCTGGTTGCTGTTTTAGTTTACAAGCTTTTTTTGGCCAGAAATAGGGTTTTAGCCCCGATTCAGTCAAGCCATCATCCTATAAAATGGAAAAACAAGAATGAGCTAATGAGACTTATAGAAGAGTACCAAAGCAACATCATACGCTTGAAAGAGAACACAAAGAAATTAGCTCAATCTGAAAGAGAAACGGCTTGGAGGGAAATGGCTAAATTGGTGGCCCATGAAATAAAAAATCCGCTTACGCCCTTGAAACTGGGCGTACAATTATTAAAAAAGTCATGGGAAACCAAAGACCCAGATTTTGACCAAAAATTCGAGCGCTTTACCGATTCGTTCATCGAACAGATCGAAACATTGTCCAACATCGTTTCGGAATTCTCCAACTTCGCTAAAATGCCGGATATGGTTTTGGAGAAGATTGATTTGAAAGATTTGCTCGAAAAACAGCTTGCGGTTTATCCGGAAACACCGCCTTTAAAAATTAGTCTTGAAACAGAACTGAAGGTTCCGGTTTGGATAAAGGCCGATAAAAATTATTTATCCAGGTCATTCAATAATTTAATCAAAAATGCGATGGAGGCCATCGGGAAATCTGATGGTGGAATTATTGTCATCCGCCTAGACGAAGATGCAAGCTATGCTTACGTAGCCATCGAAGACAATGGATCTGGCATTGCTGAAGGGCTCAGAGAACACATTTTTGTACCCAATTTTACTACGAAAACCTCGGGCACGGGGCTAGGTCTGGCTTTTGTGAAGCAAAGTCTGATCAGTATCGGCGGAAGCATCCATTTTGAAACCGAGACCGGAAAGGGGACCACTTTTTACATCCGTATCCCCTTGCTACATTCCTAAAATAAATTATTTGAGGCTCACTTTTCCAGATCCGATCGTAAATCCATCCGCATAAAGCACCACATCATAGCTTCCTTTGCTGAATGGTCCTTTATTGGCCCAAAGAATGGTATAGATTTTGGTTTGGTCGTTTACAAAGTCAATAGCCGATTTGGATGAATATTCCAATTCTTCTCCACTGATCAAGCTCATTTTACCACCTTCAGTCAACACCAAATTGCCCTTTGGATCCAAAATTCTCAAGTACACCTGATGAAGTCCTAACTCAGCAAACTCATTATTCTGCAGTTTGAAACTGATTCTTAATTGCTGTGCGTTAGATGCACGACTCGTATTGCTTGCTTTTCCATTAGCTCTGATCCGGATCGGATTGATTTTGGTGTACGCAATTTTCAGCGCCGCGGCTGCCCGCACCTTCTTATCCAACTCCTTGTTTTGTTTTTCCAAGTTCGATGCCCGATCATTCTCTGCCTGATAAGCCGTTTTCAAACTGTCTCTTTCAACAATCAAACCAGAATTCTGTTTATTTAATTCCTCAATTTCAGCGAGGTAGGTATTCACAAAATCACGCAATTCCTTAACTTCTGCCTGAGCCGATGCCAACTCCCTTTTAGTGAGCTCTTGTTGGCGTAGAGCCTCTCTCAACTCATTAATTTTTTGACGGGCTTCCTCTTGTTTCTGCTGTAACTGCTCATTTAATAAGGTGTAATCGTTATTTACTTTATCGAGCTCCGCTTCTACTTTATCCAGTTCCTTCTGCATCAGCACTTTTTCATCACTCAGTTTAACCACCTGTTCCTGAGATTTTTGATTTCTAAAGAACAAAATGGCATTGGTGGTGAACAATGCTAATACCACAATTAACAATAAATAAATTTTATTACTGTCTTTCTTCACTGAGCTGGCCCTTTCTTGAGTTTCCATATTCAATTTTTAAAACAAACGTTTATTGATTTTTAACTTCATCTACATAATTGAGTCGTAAATCTGATAAAAA
>JBEDFI010000150.1:0-3825 GCA_041175245.1 Bacteroidota bacterium | reverse complement strand
ATCATGAGCTATGAACATGATAAAATCACCATTAAATCCTGGAAAGAGGAAGACCGGCCACGGGAGAAATTACTTTTTCAAGGCAGGCGCCATCTAAGCGATGCTGAACTGATTGCTATTTTAATTGGTTCAGGAAATAAACAAGAATCGGCGGTGGAGTTGAGTAAACGTATTTTAAATGCGTATTCTAACGATTTAAATCAGCTGAGTAAATTAAGCGTTCAAGAATTTGTGAAGTTCAATGGGATCGGCGATGCGAAAGCCATTAGTATCATTGCTGCCTTGGAATTGGGCCGACGGAGAAAAGAACAGCAAAGCCTGGAAAAACCCAAAATAACTTGCAGCAGAGACGCCTATGACTTGCTCGCCGCACAGTTTCGTGATCTTCAGCACGAAGAATTTTGGGTGCTCCTGCTAAACAGGGCTAATTTGGTCCTTGCCAAACATTTGGTGAGTAAAGGTGGGCAGTCTGGTACTATCGCCGATCCTAAAATCATCTTCAATCTGGCTTTGTTGGGGCATGCCTCTGCGGTTCTATTGGCTCATAATCACCCTTCTGGTAATCTGCAACCCAGTAAGGCCGACTGTGAATTGACCACAAAACTGGTCTCTGGTGCTAAATTGCTCGATCTGCAGGTGGTAGATCACCTCATCCTGAGCGATTCAGGCTATTTTAGTTTCGCCGATGAGGCCATGATTTAATTCGATTTTATGCTTAATTAGCCTATCCTGTAAATCGGCAATTTCCTATCTTTGCTGTTTACACTGATTGGCTTTTATGAAGATATCCTATTCCTGGCTCAAACAATTTATAGAGACTGATAAAACACCCGAAGAAATTTCATTCATCCTGACTGATATTGGTTTGGAGGTGGAGAGTTTGGAGAAGGTGCAGTCTGTTCCGGGTGGTTTGGAAGGTCTGATAATTGGTTTGGTGAAAGAAACGGCTCAGCATCCCAATGCCGATCGACTTAAAATTACCAAAGTGGATGTTGGAACAGGTGAGGAATTGCAAATTGTATGCGGTGCAAACAATGTAGCAGCGGGTCAGAAGGTAGTAGTGGCATTAGATGGTACCAAAATTTACCCAAGCGGAGGCGAACCCTTTATCATCAAAAACTCCAAAATTCGTGGTGAAATGTCGCAGGGGATGATTTGTGCCGAAGATGAGATTGGCTTAGGTACCAATCACGAGGGCATTATGGTATTGGATGCCGATGCCAAGATTGGAACACAGGCAACAGATTATTTTAATTTAGAAGATGATTACCTCTTCGAGATTGGTTTAACACCCAATCGTGCCGATGCAGCCTCTCACTTGGGGGTAGCCCGCGATCTGGCGGCCTATTTACGTTTAGCCCATACCTTACCAAATGTGTCGGCATTTAACTCCGCACCACATTTGTCCGGTTTCCCGGTACAGGTGGAAGATGCGGTGGCCTGCCCCAGATATACTTCAGTAAGCATTAGCGGAATTAATGTAAAAGAATCGCCTGATTGGCTGAAAAATAAATTAACGGTAATTGGCGTTCGACCCATCAATAATGTGGTGGATGTGACCAATTATGTATTACACGAATTAGGTCAACCGCTGCATGCCTTTGATGCAGATCAAATCAGGGGTGGAAAGGTAGTGGTGAAAAAGTGTTCGGAAGGCACATCATTTACCACCCTCGATGAGGTAGAGCGTAAATTATCTGATCAGGATTTAATGATTTGTGATGCCGAAGGACCTATGTGTATGGCGGGTGTATTCGGGGGCATTCGATCTGGGGTAAGTACGTCTACACAAAATATTTTCCTGGAAAGTGCCTATTTTAATTCAGTAAGTGTACGTAAAACCAGCAAGCGTCATGGTTTAAAAACCGATGCCTCCTTCCGTTTTGAGCGGGGTACCGATCCTGACATGACTGTGTTGGCCATCAAAAGAGCTGCTCTGTTAATACAGGAAGTGGCAGGAGGGGAAATTTCTTCAGCACTTGCTGATTTTTATCCCAATCCGGTCCATTCATTCGAAATCAGCTTAAGCTATGCCAATGTAAACCGTTTGATTGGGAAATCAATCGATGCGGGTACCGTAAAATCGATTCTTTCAGCACTTCAAATCGAAATTGTAAATGAAACAACCGAAGCTCTTGATTTGAAAGTGCCGGCTTACCGGGTGGATGTGACTCGTGAGGTAGATGTGATTGAAGAGATCTTACGGATTTACGGCTACAATAACGTCGACATTCCTAATCAAATCAGAGCCTCCTTGAATTATGCTGCCAAGCCCGATAAGGAAGCCGTACAAAATCATGTGGCCGATTGGTTGAGCGCTAAAGGTTTCCATGAGATTTTGTCTAATTCTCTGAGCAGTTCAGCGCATAGCGTTGAGCCTGAACGTGCCGTAAAATTACTCAATCCTTTGAGCAGTGATCTGGATACCCTGCGTCAAACCCTACTTTTTTCGGGTTTAGAGGCCATAGTTTATAATCAAAATCGAAAAAATCAGGATCTGAAGCTGTATGAATTTGGAAAGGTCTATTTTACCAAAGATCAGCCGGGAACTTACCAAGAACAGCAACGATTATCGATTTTCATGAGCGGAAAAATGCGGCATCCTCAATGGAATCATGCGGCAGAATCAGTCAATTTTTATCAGCTAAAAGCAGTGATAGATGGATTGATCCAGAAATTGAATATTTCTAATCTGATCACAAAAGAGAGTGAGGCACCTTTGTTTGCCTATGGTCTTTCTTACCTGAAGGGTGAAAAAATACTCGCCCAATTTGGTGCAGTCTCCCCAAAAATAGCCAAGCAGATGGACCTGGATGAAGTGGTTTTTTATGCAGAGTTGGATTGGGATCTGATAATTAAAAGTATTAAAAATAATAAGATCACCTTCCGGGAAGTTCCTAAATTTCCTTCGGTTAAACGCGATCTTTCTTTGCTGATAGACCGTGAGGTGAGTTTTGAAACCCTGAAGCAGATCAGTCTCAAGACGGAACGAACGCTCTTGAAAGAAGTGAATGTATTTGACGTGTATCAGGGAGATAAATTGCCTGCCGACAAAAAATCTTATGCCTTGAGTTTCGTGCTGCAGGATGAGGAGCAAACTCTGACAGATCAGCGAATTGATGCCATCATGAAAAAATTAATGCTTAACTTAGAAAAGGAAGCAGGAGCGGTGGTTCGTAAATAAAACTAACGGCCTGTATTCAATTAATAATACGATGTCAAGGGTAGCCAATCAGTTAACGCAGGTAGTGGAAAAAACCGCAAAGCTCGTAGAGCTCTGTGCACTTTTGCAGGAAGAAAATGATTCCCTTAAACTGGAAAATCAAAGTTTAAAAGTAGCTGTTGAAACGGCTAAAAAACTTAATTCTGAACTCGAGGAGCGTGTTCGGGCACTTAAGTTAGCCCGCTCTTTAGAGGGCACCAGCGAAAAAACTCTTGACATCAAGCAAAAAATTAGCGAATTTGTAACCGAAATTGACAAGTGTATGGTGTTGCTGAAAAAGTAACACTCTTGAAACAAGCTCAAATGGGAGAAATCTCCATAAAAATAAATATTGCTGACCGGGTTTATCCCTTAAAGGTAAACCAGGAAGAGGAAGAAGTGATACGTAGGGCAGCTAAATTGATTAACGACCGGATCAAAGAATATCAGGATGCGTATGCTGTCCGCGATAAACAAGATCTGTTATCCATGAGTGTATTGCATTTCGCCACTGCTACGATCAAAGCAGAGTCGAAAGTCAGTCATACGGATGCTGAAGTTGCTGAAAAAGTTTTTCAGCTCGATCAATTGCTTACTGACTTTCTTGCTAATAAGTAATATCG
>JBEDFI010000149.1:0-3924 GCA_041175245.1 Bacteroidota bacterium | reverse complement strand
ATCCAGAATTTTGTCTAATATACCATTAATAAAGGTATTGCTTTTCGGAGTACTGAATTCCTTGGAAATTTCGATGTACTCGTTGATGCTCACCTTGATGGGAATTGAGGAGAAATGGACCAGTTCGGTAATGGCCATCTGCATCAGCAAAATGTCCATCAGTGCAATTCGCTCAGAATCCCAGTTCGTTGTTTTTTCATCAATTAAGGCCAGGTATTCTTCTGCATGTTGAATGCTTTTGTTGAATAAATCAATCACAAAAGCCTTGTCTTCTTTTTCGTCCTGAAACAACTCAGCCAGTTGATTTCCCTTTCCGTCAATATTTTTGAAATTCTTCATGGTTTTGGCCATCATCGATTTCAATACTTCTTTATCTACCGGCCAGTTAATGAATTTTTCTTCGAAAATCTGCTCAATAGCTGGGTTTTTAAGAATTATTTTCCTGAAAATATTTTTGATGATCTCTTTGTCGCTATTCAGATCTTGGTTTTCCTCGGTTATATAAGACGAATACTCCGGAAGGACTTTTAATAACGAAAAAATGGTTTTGTCAACAAGGGGTTCGAAATCCCAGCTTACGTTAAACTGTTTCACACCCAATATAAAATCGGGATGTTGGCGCAAACTGTTAATAAAAAGATTTCGGCTCAGTTTGGTGCTGGCATTTAAATCTTCTTCGTTCGGAATGTGTTTATTTGCACGTTCTTGCGCATCAATAATGGCATAGTCGGCAATATTGATGAGTAATGCCAGCATGTAAAAATACATTTCGTTCACCGAGTGGATGTTTTTGAGCAATGCTTTCTCAAACACCTTTACTTCTTTCTGATCCGCTTGCTGGTATGCATAAAGGGCCTGCAATACCTTTACTCTTAATTGCCTTCTGTTTAACATTTGATAAAGAACGATTTGGTTTTGTAAACCTACTAAAATTTAGAAACTAGCGTTAATTTTTTTGATGTCTTCGATCCGTTTTTCGGCAATTTTGTTTGCCGCCTCATAGGTCGGGATGTTTTCAGTCTTCGATTTTTGCAATACGGTTCGGGTAGCTTCGTAAATATTTTCTGCCAGTTGCATGGTACGTTTTTTGCTAAATCCGGCAATTTCAGAATAACAATTAATCAAGCCCCCCGCATTAATTAGGTAATCAGGGGCATAGAGGATGCCTCTTTCGAGTAGCATTTTGCCGTGTACCTGTTCATCGGCCAATTGATTATTGGCAGCACCGGCAATAATGGCACATTTCATTTGCTGGATGGTTTCGGTATTTACGGTGGCACCCAATGCACAAGGCGCATAAATATCTACATCCAGATCAAAAATACTGTGATGTGCAACCGCCTGTGCTCCATATTTTTTTGCTACGGTGCTTAAGCGATCTTCATCAATATCGCTTACATAAACCTTTGCATTTTCTTCACGCAACAAGTGCACCAGATTTTCGCCTACGTGGCCAATCCCTTGTACCGCAACCGACTTTCCGGCCAGGCTATCGTTCCCGAATAATTCTTTTACACAGGCCTTAATGCCTAAAAAAACGCCTTTTGCAGTTACTGGTGATGGATCACCGCTCCCCCCCAAGGTCTCCGGAACTCCTGTAACATATTGAGTTTCCATGCGGATGTATTCCATGTCTTTCGGGCTGGTACCCACATCTTCAGCTGTAATGAAAGAACCGTTCAGGTTTTTGATAAATTTCCCGTACCGGCGCATCATGGCTTCGGTTTTATCCGTACGGCTATCCCCAATGATCACCGCTTTCCCACCGCCCAGGTTGAGCCCGGTGATGGAAGCCTTATAGGTCATCCCACGGGAGAGTCTCAATACATCCTGTAGAGCCTCGGTCTCTGTTTTATAAGTCCACATTCTGGTTCCGCCAAGTGCGGGCCCCAGTGTGGTATCGTGTATGGCAATGATTGCTTTCAGACCTGTTTCCTCATCATTACAAAAAACAATGTTTTGATGATCATACTGGCTCATTTGTTTAAATACTGAGCTGTCTTCGAGTGATAGTGGAGGCATATATAATTTATACTGGCTGTCTGGGCAAAAGTAGTAAAAAATCTAATTCATGAAGGCAGAAATCAGGATGACAGCCGGAGTGTAAAAAACAGTATTTTTACCTGCTGATCATGAAACACCTCGCTTATCTTAACAAATTCTTTTACAAATATCGTTGGCGACTAATCCCTGGAGTGCTCTTTGTGATCATCTCTAATTTATTTGGTGTGCTTCCCGCCAAGGTTATTCGGCATGCCTTTGATCTGGTAAATGAAAACATCGGGTTATACCGTCTCTATGCCGGTTTCGATCGACAGGAACTCGTTTATCAATTGTTCACCTACAGTTTACTATTTTTCGGTCTGATTGTACTTACTCTGGCGCTGCTCAGGGGTATCTTTTTGTTCTTCATGAGGCAAACTATCATCCTTATGTCCAGACATATTGAGTACGATCTGAAGAATGAAATCTATGCTCATTATCAGGATTTATCGCTCGCCTTTTTCAGAAGAAACAATACCGGCGATCTCATGAATCGTGTAACGGAAGATGTGAGCAGGGTAAGGATGTATTTGGGTCCAGCCATCATGTACACCATTAATACTGTGGTTCTATTTGTGTTGATCATTTATGCCATGATCAGCGTAAACCCCATGCTGGCCTTGTGGAGCTTACTGCCTTTACCCATTTTGGCCCTAACAATTTATTTGGTAAACAGCATCATTAATTCCAGAAGTGAACGAATTCAGGAGCAGCTTTCAACCTTATCTAGCTTTGTACAGGAGACCTTTTCGGGCATACGCGTGGTGAAGGCGTTCGTGAGAGAGCGCAGCCTGCAGGAGCAATTTGAAATACAAAGCAGAAAATACCAGTCAAATGCCATGGATTTGGTCAAAGTGCAGGCCTTATTTTATCCCATCATGTTGTTGCTGGTGGGTTTGAGTACCATTATAACGGTTTATGTGGGAGGGCAGGAAGTAATGAAGGGAACCATCACGACCGGAAACATTGCCGAGTTTGTGATATATGTGAATCAATTAACTTTTCCGGTAACCACCCTTGGTTGGGTCACATCTTTGGTGCAGCGGGCCGCCGCTTCGCAAAAAAGAATCAACGAATTTTTGCAAACCGAGCCGGAGATCAAAAGTGGTACGCTCCAAAAAGATTTACATGGACATATTCAGTTTAAAAACGTTTCGTTTACCTACCCAGATACCGGCATTAAAGCACTCGACAGTTTGAGTTTTGAAGTAAAACCGGGTGAATTTTTGGCAATTATCGGTAAAACGGGTTCCGGAAAATCAACGCTTGCTAATTTATTGATGCGGATGTATGATGCAGATTCCGGTCAGATTTGCTTTGACGGGGTGCCTATTCAATTCTTTGATCTCCGGAATTTCCGAAGGCAGGTGGGCTTTGTGCCCCAAGATGTGTTTTTGTTTTCAGATACTATTGCCAACAATATTTCCTTTGGCCTGGACGACGTGAAGGAGGAGCAACTTACCAGGGCGGCTAAAGATGCAGCGGTACACCAAAACATTGTTGCGTTTGAACAAGGCTATCAAACGCTGATCGGGGAACGCGGCATCACGCTTTCTGGCGGACAAAAACAACGTGTTTCCATTGCCCGGGCATTGGTTAAATCACCAAAGATTCTTCTTTTCGATGATTCCTTGTCGGCGGTAGATACCCGAACCGAAGAAGAGATTCTACATCATCTTGGGCGCATCATGGCCGGAAAAACTACCGTGATCATTGCTCACCGGGTATCGAGCATTAAAAATGCCGATCAGATCCTGGTGTTGGATGAGGGGAAACTGGTAGAACAAGGAACTCATGCATCCTTGTTAAAGCGCAAGGGCAGCTATTTCGAACTTTATCAACAGCAATTGTTAGAGGAAGAACAATAAAATACTGAAGATT
>JBEDFI010000148.1:0-3930 GCA_041175245.1 Bacteroidota bacterium | reverse complement strand
CACGACCCGATGAACGACACATCCGCTACCGCGATGTGTATGAGCTGAAAGAAGTGATCAGCACCGAGTTCAACATCGAAGGCAATCCCATGGAGGAAAAATTTGTCGAACTGGTGTTGGCCAACCAACCCACTCAAGTTACCTTAGTGCCCGATACCAGCGGCCAGCTCACCTCCAACCATGGCTGGGATACCATCCGCCATCAAGACTACTTAAAAAAGATCATCCACAAATTTCAATCGGCGGGGATTAGGGTATCTATCTTTGTTGATCCGGATCTGAAAATGGTGGAAGCAGCGGCCTCCACCGGGACCGATCGGATCGAGTTGTACACCGAAGCCTATGCCATAAATTTTCAACAAAATAAAGAAGCGGCCATTCAACCCTACCGGGATGTGGCCATCCTCGCAAAAGAACATGGCCTTGGCTTAAATGCCGGACATGATTTAGATTTAAACAATCTGCGTTATTTTGCCCGGCACACCCCTGATTTACAAGAAGTAAGCATTGGTCATGCCCTGGTATGCGATTGCCTTTACCTTGGTATGGAGAATACCATTCAACGATATTTATACCAGCTCCATCCCTAACAAAATTGTGTAAAATTTTACGTAAAAAGGGCATAAATCTGTAACCTCCGGCATCGTATTCAAAGCCTAAAATACTACCTTTGTTGCATCATAAAATTTCGCAATTTCCATGAGCATCAACGTAAACTATCAGGAAGAATTTAAAAGCAGGCACATTGCCCCGGATGTAGCCTCTACCCAGGCTATGCTGGCAGCGGTTGGCGTACAAACACTCGATGAATTGATCGACCAAACTGTTCCGGCCAACATCCGACTAAAGCAAGCCCTAAACCTGCCTGAAGCACAAAGTGAATTCGATTATTTGAATAAACTAAAGCAAACCGCTTCAAAGAATAAGGTATTCAAATCGTTCATCGGACAGGGCTATACCGATGTGATTGTTCCTGGAGTCATTCAGCGGAATATTTTGGAAAATCCAGGATGGTATACTCAATATACCCCTTACCAGGCTGAAATTGCTCAGGGAAGGCTGCAGGCTCTGCTAAATTACCAAACCATGGTTCTTGATCTCACGGGAATGGAAATTGCCAATGCCTCCTTATTAGACGAGGGAACTGCTGCGGCCGAGGCCATGTTTATGCAGTACAGTTTGCGCAAAAATGAAGAGGCCAAGACTTTCTTTGTATCTGAAGAAGTTTATCCGCAAACCATCGATATTTTACGTACCCGCTCTGCTCCTTACGGCATCACATTACAAATCGGCGATCACCGCAAAGTGGAGTTGAACGATCAGATGTTCGGGGCAATTGTTCAGTACCCGGCCGGCAATGGAGAAATTTTCGATTACCGGGATTTTGCTCAAAAAGCACAAGAAAAAGATATAAAATTAACAGTAGTTACCGACCTGATGAGTCTCACCTTGTTAACTCCTCCCGGAGAATGGGGTGCAGACATTGTGGTAGGCTCCTCGCAACGTTTCGGTATCCCAATGGGATTTGGCGGCCCTCATGCCGCTTTCTTCGCCACCAAAGAGGAATACAAACGCTCTATGCCCGGCCGCATCATCGGAGTAACCATTGATTCTGCCGGCAATTATGCCCTGCGGATGGCGCTCCAAACGAGAGAACAACACATTCGTCGCGATAAAGCAACCTCCAACATTTGTACCGCACAAGCACTTTTAGCCATCATGGCTGGGATGTATGCTGCTTACCACGGTCCAAAGGGATTGAAAGCAATTGCAAACCGCATCCATGGCTTGGCCGTGGTGTTGGATAAGACCCTCAAATCATTGGGCTATCAACAAGATAATGCCTATTTCTTCGATACCTTACGTTTAGATTTGGGCGAATTGGTGGATGCTATCCACGCCGAAGCCCTCAATCACGAGATTAATTTACACTATCAAGGTTCTAGGGTTAGCATCACGATTGATGAAACCACCCGCTTGGAAGACATCGAAATCCTGGCAAGAATTTTTGCGAAAGTAAAAGGCAAAACCGCCCATGATGTTCAACTACAGAACTATACAAACGCAATTAGTGCTCAATATCCCCAAGAACTTGCTCGTACATCAAGCTATCTGACTCATCAGGTATTTAATTCTTACCATTCGGAGCATGAAATGCTGCGTTATATCAAATCGCTCGAAGCCAAAGATCTTTCCCTGTGCCATTCGATGATCGCTTTGGGCTCCTGCACCATGAAGCTGAATGCCACAACCGAAATGATTCCTGTAACCTGGGCTGAGTTTGGCAAGATTCATCCATTTGCCCCTGCTGATCAAGTAGGTGGTTACATGCAAATTTTTGATGAATTGAACCGCTGGTTGAGTGAGATTACCGGTTTTGCAGCCATGAGCTTACAACCCAATGCCGGAGCTCAGGGCGAATATGCTGGCTTAATGGTGATTCGTGCTTACCACATCGATCGTGGAGAAGGTCATCGTCACGTAGCCCTGATCCCCTCATCTGCACATGGCACCAATCCTGCTTCTGCAGCCATGGCCGGTATGCAGATTGTGGTGGTGGCCTGCGATGAAAAAGGAAATATTGATGTAAGCGATTTGAAAGCCAAAGCAGAAGAACACAGTAAAAATCTCTCTTGCTTGATGGTAACCTATCCTTCCACACATGGGGTGTTTGAAGAATCGATCATTGAAATTTGCGATATCATCCATCAACACGGTGGTCAGGTATATATGGATGGTGCTAATATGAATGCTCAGGTAGGTTTAACTAGTCCGGCAGCCATTGGTGCCGACGTTTGTCACCTCAACTTACATAAAACCTTCTGTATCCCCCACGGAGGTGGTGGCCCTGGTATGGGCCCAATTGGTGTTGCCAAACATTTGGTTCCATTCTTACCCGGACATTCGGTGGTGAAAATTGGTGGAGAAAAGTCTATTCCTGCAGTTTCTGCCGCACCTTGGGGCTCGGCTTCCATCCTGCTGATTTCACATGCCTACATTGCAATGATGGGTAGCCAAGGCTTAACGGAGGCCACTAAAATCGCCATTCTAAACGCTAATTACATCAAAGTACGTTTAGAAAAACAATACCCGGTATTGTATGCAGGCGCAAATGGACGCTGTGCTCACGAAATGATTCTCGACTGCCGGGCTTTCAAGAATTTTGGTATTGAAGTGACCGATATCGCCAAGCGATTGATGGATTACGGATTCCATGCCCCAACGGTTTCGTTCCCGGTTGCAGGTACCTTGATGGTCGAACCAACCGAATCGGAGCCTAAACATGAACTGGATCGTTTTTGTGACGCCATGATCTCCATCAGACATGAGATAGAGGACGTTGAAAAGGGATTATCAGATCGTCAGAATAACCCCTTAAAGAATGCTCCTCATACGGCTGCTGTGGTAACCGGAAACGAGTGGGATAAACCATATACCCGTCAAAAAGCAGCATTCCCATTGCAATACGTCGCTGAACACAAGTTCTGGCCTTCGGTTGGTCGGGTGAACGATACCCATGGTGACCGAACGCTGATTTGCTCCTGTCCTCCACTAGAAAGCTATGCAGATGCCAGTATGGCTTATTAAAGAAGGCTAGAGCTATATTTTCACTCCCCGTTTTACAAAAAGGAAACGGGGATTTTGTTTAAAAATTCATTTTAAAAACCCAAAAGCTCATGATTATTGTAGCGCCGGCCTTACTACTAATTACAGCTACGATTTTTTGCTTATTCCCTCCAAGGCGGATTAACTACTGGTATGGTTATCGAACTTCCTACAGCATGCAAAATCAGGAAATATGGGATTACGCGAATAAGACAGCAGCCAACTATTTCTTTCTATTCAGTTTAATCCTCCTCTTTATTGATTTGATACTAATGTTGTTGATTAATGACGATGAATTAGGGTTGATTATCTCACTTTTTGCAC
>JBEDFI010000147.1:0-3963 GCA_041175245.1 Bacteroidota bacterium | reverse complement strand
TACTGGTTCTGCCATGAGGAGACAAACTTATCCAATTTTTAAAAATTAACTCTATAAAATAATTTTTATAGTTTAAACGAAACAATTTTCTATTATTTTTGATTATATAATTTTATTCCACACCATTCTTTTAGCGACTGCGACACCTAAGCACGAGTGATGATGTGATAGCTTCAAGAGTATGCCGAATTATTTTTCTGCTGATTATGTTTTCCCGGTGAGCGCTAAACCGGTTCCCAATGGGGTAGTTGCAGTAAGTACCCAAGGTGAAATTTTAGGTGTTTATGAAAAGGATCATCCTGAGCTCAAAAACCAGACGATTGAGAAGCACAAGGGAATAATTGTACCTGGATTTGTGAATACCCACTGCCATCTGGAACTTTCTCATTTACAAGGAAAAGTTGAACCCAATCAAGGGCTGATTGAGTTTATAAAAGGAGTGTTGGGCCTGCGTCAGTTCGATGAGCAGGAAGTGATGGCTGCCATGGAGGCGGCTGATCAGGAGATGTACCGGAATGGGATTGTGGCGGTTGGGGACATTTCGAACCGGCTGATTTCGAAACCGGTGAAGGAGCGCAGCAAACTATATTACCATACTTTTATTGAACTGATCGGCATTAACCCTGCGGTAGCCAACGAAGTATTCAACCGCGGACTAACTTTGAAAGAGGAGTTTGAGCCCTTGCCTAATTCCCTCACTCCGCATGCGCCCTATTCGGTGAGTAAAGAATTGATCAAACAGATCGCACAATTCTCCAAAAAAACTGAGAATTTGATCAGTATCCACAACCAGGAAAGTGAGGAGGAAAATAAATTTTTTAGGTATCGTACCGGAAAATTCTTGGATCTCTACGAATTTCTTCAGCAAGATATCAGCTTTTTTAAGCCCCAAGCTCGAAATTCTTTGCAAACTTTTACGCCTTCTTTCCCAGAGAACCAGCGTATTTTATTGGTCCATAATACCTATACCAGCCTAAAGGATTTATATTTTGTAAAACGCTTTAACCGGGATGTGTACTGGTGTTTCTGTCCGAAGGCGAATCTCTACATCGAAAACCGATTGCCTAAACTGGATCTATTCTTGGCACAAGATTTCCAACTCACTCTGGGTACCGATAGTTATGCCTCCAATGACGGACTCTGTATTTTATCAGAACTGAAAGTTTTGCATGAACATTTCCCCAAACTTCGGTTCAGCGAAACCATTCGTTGGGCAACTCTCAATGGAGCCCACTACCTTGGTGTAGATAAAACGTTTGGGTCCTTAGAAAAAGGAAAAAAACCCGGCCTTAATCTGATTCGTTATACCGACGATCTTCAGCTGACCCGTAATTCTACTGTGAAAAAATTAATATAGCCGGATATTATTTGCGCATTTGGACTTAAAGCATCAATTTAGACAGATGAATGCAGTTCAAAAGCTTTTTGGCATACAATATCCGATCATACAAGCTGGAATGGTGTGGTGCAGCGGATGGCGTTTGGCATCTGCGGTTTCTAATGCCGGAGGATTGGGCCTCATCGGTGCAGGTTCCATGTACCCGGATGTTTTAAAAGAACACATCCTGAAATGTAAACAAGCTACTTCACGTCCTTTCGGCGTTAATATTCCGCTCTTGTATCCGGACATCGATCAGTTGATGGAAATCCTGGTTACGGAGAATATAAAAATTGTATTTACTTCTGCCGGAAATCCGGCTACTTGGACACCCTTTTTAAAAGAAAAAGGGATTACCGTGGTGCATGTAGTTGCCAATACCAAATTTGCCTTGAAAGCAGCTCAAAGTGGTGTAGATGCCATTGTTGCCGAAGGTTTTGAGGCCGGGGGTCATAACGGCCGTGAAGAAACCACCACCATGTGCCTGGTGCCCATGCTTAAGAAAGAAGTTAACTTGCCCATCATAGCCGCTGGTGGAATTGCCTGCGGGAAATCCATGCTGGCTGCCTTCGCCATGGGCGCAGAAGGGGTGCAGATCGGTTCACGATTTGCGGTAGCCAGTGAATCATCTGCACACGAAAACTTTAAAAAAGCCATTCTATCTGCTCAGGAGGGCGATACGAACTTACGCATGAAGTCGCTGGTGCCGGTACGCCTGCTTAAAAACGAGTTCGCACTCAAGGTTGCCGAAGCCGAACAAGCTGGTGCCAGCAGGGAAGAATTAGTGGCTTTACTTGGACGGGCAAGGGCTAAAAAAGGCATGTTTGAAGGCGATATGATCGAAGGAGAACTGGAGATTGGGCAAGTATCGGCCATGTTAGATCGTGTGCAGCCCGCAGCAGAAATCTTAACCGAGATATGGGAAGAATTTATGCAGGAAAAACAGCGACTAGCCAATTTAATATTTTAGTAATGAAGCACTTGCAGATTAGTGTGTTTGGAAAAGTACAGGGAGTTTTCTTCCGGGCCAGTGCCAAAGCCGTGGCCGATATGCTGGGTGTAAGGGGCCGGGTGATTAACCAGCCGGATGGAAGTGTATATATTGAAGCCGAAGGCGACGAATTTTCCTTGGAGGAGTTTCTGGCTTTCTGTCATCAGGGTCCGGAAAAATCGCAGGTCGAAAAAGTGTTGGTCAATGAAGCTGAACTGAAAAACTATCGTAATTTTGAAATCACCAAAAAATTAGTAAAAACCTAATACCCTTTAGCTTAAGTCCTTGTCTACAGCCAGAAAATTCGCCGGTCAAACAGCAATCTACGGAATCAGTACCGTGGGCTCGAGGGTACTCAATTTTTTTCTCACTCCGCTCTACGTACGGGTGTATCCGGCCAAAGCCTACGGAATTTTTACCACCATGTACAGCTGGGCTTCCTTGCTCAATGCCTTGCTTTCTTTTGGCATGGAAACCACTTTTTTTCGCTACCTGAATAAGTATGAGCAGGAGCGGGAGAAGGTGTATCAAAATGCTTTTTTTAGCATTGCCTTACTGGCAATTTCATTCTTTCTGTTTGCTTTTTGGTTTGTAGATGACCTTGCAGCCTGGATGCAGCGGGATTCGGCTCATCACCATGCTGACTACGGCTCTTATGTCAAGTTTTTCATTTACATTCTGGTGATGGATGCCCTTAGCGTGATCCCTTTTGCCAAATTGAGAGCCGAGGGCCGTTCACTTCGCTATGCTGGCCTGAAGTGTTTCAACGTATTTCTTTTCATCGGTCTGAACCTGTTTTTTATCTTCGGTATTCCAGCAATTCTTACCCATCAATGGTTTGGTGCAGATTTTTTTGCCTCCTGGTACCGTCCATCCTGGGTGGGTTATGTATTTATCTCCAACCTTATTGCCAGTATCAGCACATTTTTGCTTTTAATACCCGAATTAGCCAAACTGCGCTGGAAAATCGATCCAACCTTGTTGAAAGATATGTTCAGCTACAGCTGGCCGGTTTTGGTGGCAAACATTTCTTTTATCATCAATGAGAACGTCGATAAAATTTTATTGGGGCGTTTACTGCCTGTCAGTATTAGTCAGCAGGAAGTGGGTATTTACGGTGCTTCGGCCAAGCTGGCCATCTTTCTGAGCATCTTCATTCAAGCTTTCCGCCTAGGAGCCGAGCCCTTCTTTTTTTCACATGCAAACAAAGAACAAGCCAGGCAAACCTATGCTCAAATCATGCAGTATTTTGTGCTGGCCGTTTGTCTCATTTGCGTAGGATTGGTGGCCAATTTAGAAATTCTTAAATATTTCATCCGCGGTAACGCAGATCAGCAAGCAGTTTACTGGTCGGGTTTACAAGTGGTGCCCGTCTTACTCTTTGCCTATATCAGCCTGGGTATTTACATGAATTTATCGATCTGGTATAAACTATCTGATCAAACCCGGTATGGATTGTACATTTCGGCTGTAGGCGCCATCCTCACCATTGGATTGAATATCTGGCTGATTCCCATGTACAGTTATGTGGCTTCTGCATGGATCACCTTGTTGGCTTACGCCAGCATGATGCTGCTTTCTTATTGGTTAGGGC
>JBEDFI010000146.1:0-3965 GCA_041175245.1 Bacteroidota bacterium | reverse complement strand
GCACAGGCTCCGCTAAAAAAAAGAGTAAAAGATCATTTTATACCGTTTTATATGCCAAACACAGGAAAAATAGCCCAAATTATCGGTCCGGTTGTAGACGTAAGTTTTGCCGAAAATGCGCACTTACCAAAAATTTACGATGCATTGGAGATCAAAAAAGAGAATGGACAAAAAATTGTTTTGGAAGTTCAACAACACTTAGGCGAAGATCGTGTACGTGCCATTGCAATGGATTCTACCGACGGTTTAGTTCGCGGAATGAGTGTGTTGGATACCGGCGCTCCGATTAAAATGCCTGTAGGCGATAAAATTAAAGGTCGTTTATTTAATGTGGTTGGCGAAGCCATCGATGGTATTGATGCAGTAGACAATAGTGGCGGCTACCCGATCCACAACACCCCTCCTAAGTTTGATGAATTATCTACTGAAACCGAGGTGCTATACACCGGTATCAAGGTAATCGACTTGTTAGAACCTTACGCAAAAGGGGGAAAGATCGGTTTGTTTGGTGGTGCGGGTGTAGGTAAAACCGTATTGATCATGGAGTTGGTAAACAACATCGCGAAAGCTTATTCCGGTTTGTCTGTGTTCGCCGGTGTAGGGGAGCGTACCCGTGAAGGAAACGACTTATTACGTGAATTTATCGAATCTGGGGTAATCAACTATGGGGAAGAATTCTTGCACTCGATGGAGAAAGGCGGCTGGGATTTAAGTGTAGTAGATAAAGAAAAATTAAAAGATTCTAAGGCAACCTTAGTTTTCGGACAGATGAATGAGCCTCCAGGTGCACGTGCACGTGTGGCTCTCTCTGGTTTGACCGTTGCTGAATACTTCCGCGATGGCGACAGCGCCGACGGACAAGGTAAAGATATTTTGTTCTTCGTTGACAATATCTTCCGTTTCACACAGGCAGGTTCTGAGGTATCGGCTCTTTTAGGCCGTATGCCTTCGGCGGTAGGTTACCAACCAACCCTGGCAACCGAGATGGGTTTGATGCAGGAGCGTATTACCTCTACCAAGAAAGGTTCCATCACTTCAGTGCAAGCCGTTTACGTACCTGCAGATGACTTGACTGACCCGGCACCGGCCACTACCTTCGCACACTTGGATGCCACTACCGTATTATCTCGTAAAATTGCGGAGTTAGGTATCTACCCTGCGGTAGATCCATTAGATTCTACTTCACGTATCTTAAGTCCGGCAGTTTTGGGTGATGAACATTACGGAACTGCTCAGCGTGTGAAGGAGATCTTACAACGTTACAAAGAATTACAAGATATCATCGCCATCTTAGGTATGGACGAGTTATCTGAAGAAGACAAATTGGTAGTCTCACGTGCACGCCGTGTACAGCGTTTCTTATCACAGCCATTCCACGTAGCCGAGCAGTTTACTGGCTTGAAAGGCGTATTGGTTGATATTAAAGATACCATCAAAGGCTTCAACATGATTATGGATGGGGAAGTAGATGAGTACCCGGAAGCAGCCTTCAACCTGGTAGGTACCATTGAAGATGCCATTGAAAAAGGTAAGAAATTATTGGCCGAGGCTGCTGCGTAACTAGTTGCAGCTTGTGGGTTATTGGGCTTAAGTGATCCCTGCAACTCACAACGCATAATTTACAACTCAAATATGAAACTAGAAATCTACACCCCCGATCAAACGGTTTTTGAAGGAGAGATTAATTCGGTGACTGTACCTGGCATTGCTGGTGCATTTGAAGTGTTAAAAGACCACGCTCCGATCATTTCTACCCTCGAAAGCGGAAAAGTAATTGTGCGTACAGCCGGAAATGAGGCCGAAACTTTTAAGATCAAGGGCGGTGTGGTAGAAGTGATTCAGAATAAAGTAATTGTACTGGCCGACGGACTGACGGAATAAGCAAAACTATTGCTCATAAAAAAGCCTTTCCGAAAACTGGAGAGGCTTTTTTGCTGATTGTCATTTTGAACGAAGCGACAAATCTGAGAGATTGATCCTTCGCTTTGCTCAGGATGACAAAGTCATAATGCCACTATCCTATAGTTATTAAATTGCAACTTAAGCTCATCCCCGGCTTGGTAATGTCCACTTGGCGCATTCAAGGTAAGGGTTTGTTCAGCTACCTTCACATCCAGCTCATCCGTATTTAATTGATAGCGTACATGTTGTACTACCGCCGGAATGCCTGCATCAACAATAACGATCTCATGTGGATAAACTGCCAGACATTCGTCCGGTTTCAGATTTAAATCGAGCCAGGCTTTGGCTTGCGCCGGAGAAATGATATTGGCTTCCCCCAAGAGCGAAGCGACATAAGCATTTATTGGTTGTTTAATAATATCTTGTGGAGGGCCTTGCTGCAAGATCTTACCCTGGCGGATGAGTATCAATTGATCGGCTAAAGACAGACCGTCAAATGGATCATGAGAAACTAAGATCATGGTAATGCCTACATGCTCAGAAAGCCTTTTCAGATCGGCCCGTAACTGCTTGCGCATCATCACATCTACCTGACTAAAGGGCTCATCCAGCAATAAAACCTCCGGTTCGGTTACCAAAGCCCGGGCAATGGCCACCCGTTGCTGTTCCCCACCACTTAGATCGGCAGCCCGGCGCTCAGCAAGATGCTCAATCCGCAGGAATTCCATGGTTTCCCATGTCTTCCACTTTTTGGCCTCCAAATCAGTATTGGATAGCATAGCCGCAATATTATCGTACACTTTGGCAAAGGTATTCAGGTTAAAATCCTGGGCGATGAGTTTCATTTGCTCATGGCCTGGGATCAATTTCTCGTGCGGACCCAGTATGCGTTTTCCTTTAAAATATACTTCCCCGGAATCGGGGCTTAAGCTGCCGTAGAGCAGTTTAAGCAGAGTACTTTTTCCGGACCCACTTTCCCCTAAAATGGCGACAAAGGATCCTGTTAAAATCTCCAGATTTACATCAAATACCCCGGCACGTGTGGCACCGGCAAAGGATTTCGTGACAGAATTTGTTTGGAGAAATGATGAATACATCTGGCTAAAGATAAACAAAAACCCCGCTTCAGGATGAGGAAGCGGGGTGCTTTGACAGGTAGATGAGAATTAGTTAAAATCCCCAGGTAAAGCCGAAGGATAGATTTCTGAAGTCTTCAGGACCTTGGCCTTTTGCAAATACTTCATTAAAATAATATTTAGCAAAAATACCCGTGTTCTGATATCCTAAACGGGCATGAGCACCCATACGGAAGGGATTGAAATTATAATCGTCTTTGAACTTTTCTTTGCCCCGCTCCTTACTGATTTGTTTTACTTTTCCGTTTAACAGAAAGCCCAGCTCCGGACCAGCCACGAAACGAAGGTATTTCCCATTTTGAACCTTGTGGCTAAATTCAAACCCGATAGGAAGACGTAAATAGCGGCTACTGAACCGATTTTTACTAAAGTTTACATTCTCTTGTACCGCTGTTAGTTGGCTTTGGTTTTTTTGTATTGTTACATTATTCACTAAACGAATATGGTTCCAGTCTAATCCGGCTGCCAGATATATGCTAAAACTTGGCGATGATTTGTATTTGAACTCAAAAAAGTCAAATGCGAAATTGGTGGTTTTAGAAGGTTGAAACTCCAGAAAACTATTTTCTGGAGAGAGCGTGAAACTGCCATTATCCAGGTATCGACTAAACCCAAGGTCAACGTGATCGAATACAAAACCCACAGATACGGTACGTTTTTCAACAGCGTTTGCTTTTACAATACTTGTTTTTTGATCATTGGTATTAATCTTCAGATTTCCGATTTGTATAATCGTTGTACCTTTTTTCCCAATTGATGTCTTTGATGAATCACTGCTGGTCACAATGACCAGTGTATCAGCATTTTTTTTGTCCTGAGCCACTGCACTGCTCATCAATAAAGCAGAAAGGGCGAACAGGATAACTAATTGTTTTTTGTTCATGATTGGTCTATTTGTTGTTTTTATTTTTCATTTTAATAAGTCCC
>JBEDFI010000145.1:0-3977 GCA_041175245.1 Bacteroidota bacterium | reverse complement strand
AAATAAAGGCACCAGCGCTTCTAAAAAATTTTTTTAGATGGATATGTTCAAAAAAACACCGGGTTCATTATACATCATTAAAACAAGCCAAAACGGGCCTGGGGTCTTTTTATTGTTTTTAACGGTCTCTGTCCTAATCTTGTCGGCTTGTGCCAGTATGCAAACGCCTACGGGCGGGCCAAAAGACGCGGAGGCACCTAAAGTTGTGAAGGAAAGTCCAAAAAATATGAGTACCAAATTCAATGCAAAACAAGTGGAAATTGAATTTGACGAATTTATTAAACTCAATAATGCGTTTTCTGAAATCAGTATTTCTCCTGCCTTAGAAAACCCCTTGGATATTCAGGCTAAAAAAGAACGCCTTGAAATAAAATTAACAGATAGTCTTGCTCCCCAAACAACCTATACCATCAACTTCGGGAAAGCGATTGGGGATGTGAATGAAAACAATCTCCTAAAAAACTATTCCTATGTGTTTTCAACCGGCGACGTATTGGATTCCTTATCGGTTAGTGGCAAGGTGATAGACGCTTTAAGTAAGGAGCCCCTAAAGGAGGCAACGGTTTTTATTTTACCAGTTAATCAAGACAGTTTGTTGGGTAAAAAGAAACCGAGTATTTATACGAGTACCGATTCATCGGGGGGGTTTACACTCAAAAATCTACGGGCGCAGGACTATAAAATTTATGCACTCAAAGAATCTGCGGTTGATCGTATTTATAATGAGGCAATAGATGAGATCGGGTTTTTAGACAGCACCCTGGTGCTTAAAAAGAATATCAGCGGATTAAAATTCAGCGTGTTTAAAGAAGAGCCTTCGAAAATTAAGGTATTGGAAAAGAAGATAGAAAACGACGGAACGATCTTGCTTAGCCTAAATAAAGGAGTAAGGGCCTTAACTATAAAGGAAGAGAACACGAATTTTTTGAGCAACATGAAGAGCGAAGTAAACCCGAGGGGAGATTCTATTAAAGTTTGGTTGCCTGCCTTAGAATTCGATTCCTTGCGCTTGTCTGTGTATGATCAGGAAAGGGAATTAGATAAAGTAACGATTTATAGAAACAAAAGAGAGACACTTAACCGCACACCGGTAATCAGAGACAATGCAGCGAATGGAAAACTAAGGCCGGGTCGAAGTATGGAGATCCAGGTGTCAATGCCGGTAAATTCAGTGGACATGAGTAAAATTTCACTATTATCAGATTCGGTGAAAATCCAGGGTTGGAATTTGTTAAAAAAGGGGGGTTCGGTTAAGAATTATCAATTAATATATCCCTTGCGAACGAGTAAAAAATATAGCCTTAGCATCCAGGAGGGGGCGTTTACGGGCATCTCTGGAATAAAAAACAAAGCATACAAAAAAGATTTTACCCTGGAAGACTCGGAAAATTATGGTAATCTGAACTTAAAGATTTCGGCGCCCGACACCTCCGGTCAATATCTAATTCAACTCTTATCCGAAGGTAAAACAGTCATCCATGAAGAAGTAGTTTTTAAAGAAAAAACCATTAACTACACCAGCTATCCGGTAGGAAAATACAACATCCGGATTGTAAAAGATGATAATAAAAACGGGAAATGGGATACGGGCAATGTTTCAAAAAACAGGCAGCCGGAGCAAACCTGGACCTATGATAAGGTAATTACTCTACGGGCAAACTGGGATTTAGAAGAAAAAATTACGATTCCGAAGGATCTGTAAACCAGGTACTGTAAAGTACATACCGGTCAGGTAGCTGATCTAGCAGGGTTCTTTGTTCTTGACTAATTGGTTTTATTTTCTTTGCAGGAGCACCGACATAAATGTAACCTGATTCACAGACGGTGTTTTCTAACACAATGGCCCCGGCGGCAATGATGCAATACTCCTCCACCACCGCGTGATCCATAATAATAGCACCCATTCCGACTAGAACCCTGTCTTTTAGCGTACAACCATGCACCATAGCCTGGTGTCCGATCGAAACATGGTTTCCAATTTGAGTAGCAGCGGTTTGATGGGTGCAGTGAATGACCGCTCCATCCTGAATGTTGGTATAATTTCCAATCCGGATGCTATTTACATCACCACGTATGACCGCATTAAACCAAACCGAGCAATGGTGACCCATTTGAACATCGCCCACAATAGTCGAGTTTTCGGCAATAAAACAATCGTGTTGCCATTGAGGTTTAATTCCTTTAACCGGTAAAATGAGTGCCATATCTATTTGTTAAAACACCGTGTCTGTTAGTTTTTTGCTATGCTGAGGGTAGTCGGTGTTAAAATGCAAACCCCGACTTTCTTTTCGCATCATTGCCGATTTAATGACAATATAAGCGGTTTGTATCACATTTCTAAGCTCACAAAGCGGAACAGATAATTTAGTTTTTTTGTAGAAGTCTTCGGTTTCTTCATAAATCAAGTGTAAACGCCTCAGGGCACGCTCCAGTCTGAAATCTGAACGAACAATGCCCACATAGTCGCTCATGATCTTTTGAGTTTCCCGTAAATTATGTGTCACCAGGATATCCTCATTTGAAAGCTGGGTATTGCTATCGTCCCAGGCTGGTAGATCTTCAGGAAAAGATGAGTTTTGGATGCTGGCGGTGGCTGATAAGTAAATACGGTGTGCAAAAACGGTGGCTTCTAATAAGGAGTTAGAAGCTAATCGGTTTGCCCCGTGTAGGCCGGTAGATGCGCACTCTCCGCATGCATATAGTTGATTAATAGAGGTTTTACCTTGCTCATCAACCATAATTCCACCACACATATAGTGGGCAGCCGGAGTAACAGGAATCATTTCTTTGCTCATATCAATACCAATGCTCAGACATTTAGCATAAATATTAGGGAAATGTTTTAAGAGATCTGATTTTGAACGATGGCTGATATCCAAATAGACAAAATCATCTCCCGATTTTTTCATTTCCGAATCGATGGCCCTTGCTACAATATCGCGGGGAGCCAATGATTTACGGTCGTCATAATCTTGCATAAACTCTCGCCCGTTTCGATCCTTCAACACCCCGCCAAAACCACGAACAGCTTCTGATATTAAAAAAGACGGGTACTCACCTGGGTGGTATAATGCAGTAGGGTGAAACTGAATAAACTCCATGTTTCGCACCTTTCCTTTAGCCCGGTACAACATGGCAATTCCATCGCCTGTGGCAATAGTCGGGTTGGTGGTCGTTGCGTAGATGTGGCCAGCTCCGCCGCTTGCTAAGATGGTAATTTTGGAAAGGATCTTCTCTACCAAACCAGTTTTAATATTCAAGGCATAAATTCCGAAACACTTAATATCACTGGAACGTTTATCAACAAATTTTCCTTGATGATGCTGAGTTATTAATTCTACTGCGAAATAATGTGTTAGAATTTGAATATTGGGATGTTCATGGATTTTTACCAGAAGCGATCGTTCAATTTCAGCACCGGTAATATCTTTATAATGCAATACCCGGTGTTCAGAGTGTCCCCCTTCTTTGGCTAAATCATATTCACCCTGATTTTTTTTATCGAAGTGGGTACCGTAATCAATCATTTCCTGAATGCGTTCGGGCCCTTCCTGGATTACTATTTCAACTATTTTACGATCGCATAGACCATCACCTGCAATGAGAGTATCTTGAATGTGTTTATCAAACGAATCGGTTTTATCAACCACCACAGCCACGCCGCCTTGCGCATATTTGGTATTTGATTCGTCTTCATTAGACTTGGTAATAATGAGCACTTTTCCGTGGCCGGCTAATTTTAAGGCCAAACTTAATCCTGCAATTCCTGATCCGATTATTAAAAAATCTGTCTTCATGGGTAGATATCAGCCTGAGCTCTGTTAATAACGCGAATAAAGATGTTAATTTTGTGTAGAATATTAGTTAGTAAAAAATCATAAATACAAACCGGAAGGAAAACAGGAAAAAATTCGCAGAGTTTTCAAAAAATTATCAGCCACAAAAAGAAGATTATCCACGTTTTGTAAGTAGTAAAT
>JBEDFI010000144.1:0-3985 GCA_041175245.1 Bacteroidota bacterium | reverse complement strand
GATTTATTCGAGGCTCCTGATTATTATTTAGTCGACGAATTGCTCACAGAAGAACATCGTTTAGTACGAGACAGTGTGCGGGATTGGGTAAAAAAGGAAGTAAGTCCGATTATTGAAGATTATGCACAACGAGCCGAATTTCCAAAGCATTTGCTTAAAGGATTAGGTGAAATTGGTGCCTTTGGGCCTACTATTCCGGTTGAATACGGAGGTGCTGGCCTAGATTATATTTCATATGGTTTAATGATGCAGGAAATTGAGCGTGGCGACTCAGGCATTCGTTCTACCGCTTCCGTTCAGGGTTCATTGGTCATGTACCCCATTTATGCATTTGGCTCTGAAGAGCAACGTAAAAAATACCTCCCGAAATTGGCCAGCAGCGAAATGATGGGTTGTTTTGGTCTGACCGAGCCTGATTTCGGATCAAACCCTTCGGGAATGGTTACTAATTTTAAAGATGCAGGCGGACATGTGATTTTAAACGGAGCCAAATTGTGGATCTCTAATGCTCCGTTTGCAGATATTGCCATAGTTTGGGCAAAAAATGAACAAGGTGAAATTCAGGGACTTATCATTGAACGAGGCATGGAGGGTTTCTCCACACCGGAAACGCACAATAAATGGAGTTTGAGAGCTTCTGCAACCGGAGAATTGGTGTTTGACAATGTAAAAGTCCCCAAAGAAAATATTTTACCAAACATCAAAGGCTTGAAAGGCCCTCTAAGTTGTTTGAACCAAGCCCGCTATGGTATTGCCTGGGGTGCTCTGGGTGCGGCCATGGATTGCTACGATACTGCGTTGAGGTATTCGAAAGAACGCATTCAGTTTGACCGACCAATTGCCGGATTCCAGCTACAGCAGAAAAAATTGGCTGAAATGATTACGGAAATTACCAAAGGTCAGTTGTTAAACTGGCGTTTGGGTGTGCTCAAGAATGAAAACAGAGCTACTCCGGCGCAAATTTCGATGGCAAAAAGAAACAGTGTGGATAATGCGCTCCATATTGCCCGTGAAGCACGTCAGATGTTAGGCGGAATGGGCATCACCGGCGATTATCCGATCATGAGGCACATGATGAACCTGGAATCAGTGGTCACCTACGAAGGCACCCACGATATCCATCTGCTGATTACCGGGATGGATATTACCGGTTTGAATGCCTTTGCATAATTAACTTTGGTAAACAGAAGTGATGGCTTCGCGTAAGTTATAGCGGGAGGCCATTACTTCCCCATAAGCTCCGGCGGTACGGATAGCCATCAAATCACCCCTCTGGCTGGTGGGTAAAAGTACTTCCTTTCCAAAAGTATCGGTGCTTTCACAGATCGGACCCACTACATCGTATTTGGTCATACTTTCAGCTGTCGATGACAAATTTTCTATTTTGTGATAAGCCTGATAAAGTACTGGTCGCATCAACTCGGTCATCCCCGCATCCAAAATCATGAAATTCTTTTTTAGGCCCTCTTTAATGTATAGCACCCGGCTAAGGAGGCTTCCGCAGGAGGCTACTAAGGCCCGTCCCAATTCAAAATGTACTTCTTGATCTTTTCTGCGCTCCAGAAATTGATCAAATACCTGGAAATACGAACTAAAATCGGCTATAGGCTGTTCATCAGGATGATAATAATCAACCCCAAGGCCTCCACCCACATTCAAAATTTTGAGTTTGAAGCCGCGGTCTAAAAACCAGTTATTAAACTCATTAACCTTTAAGCATAAACTTTTAAAAACCTCGAGCTCCCTAATTTGTGAGCCTACATGGAAATGGATGCCGATCAAGTCAAGGTGTTCAGACTCATGCAAAACGTTCACACATTCACCCAGCTCCCATATATTGATCCCGAATTTATTTTCCTCTAATCCGGTGGTAATGTGCTGATGAGTTTTCGCATCTACATTGGGGTTAATACGAATGGCAATACGGGCTTTTGATTGTTGCGCTGCAGCAAAGTGGTTAATGATCTTTAGCTCTTCTATCGATTCAACATTGAAACAAAAAATGTCCAAGGCCAATGCAGCTTGAATCTCTTTGTCAGACTTCCCAACACCTGCAAAAACGATTTCATCTTTCTTAAAACCCATATTCAGGGCAAGCTGAACCTCATTTCCGCTCACACAATCGGCACCAAAACCGGCAGCCACAATGGTTTCAAGAATTTTTTTATTAAAGTTGGCCTTCAGGGCATAATGGACTTTAAATCCGTAAGGGTTTGAGGCTGCTTTGCAGTCGCTCAAAGTACGCTTTAGAAGGCCTAAATCATACAAATAAAAGGGTGTTTCATGCTGCTGCAATTCGGCCAACACCTTTGGGTTAAACGTGTACATTTTCATTCAAATAAACGATTGTGCAGGGAACGCAAGGCCTCCACCTTCTCTTCGGTTTTTACTAAGAGGGAAATATTATAATTGCTGCCGCCATAGGAGATCATGCGGATGGGAATATGTTTTAGTGCTTCGAACACACGAGCAGCAAAGCCGTGTTTATCGGCCGAGAAATCCCCCACCACACACACAATGGTTTGATCTTTATCCACCTCAACCGAGCCAAAGTGATTCAATTCTTTCAAAATGTCTTCCAGGTGGCGGGTATCATCAATAGTGAGTGAAACAGCCACTTCGGAGGTGGTGATCATATCGATGGGTGTTTTGTATCGTTCAAAAATCTCAAATACGCGGCGTAAAAACCCGTATGCCAATAACATCCGGCTCGATTGCACTTTAATAGCGGTAATGCCGTCTTTGGCGGCGATGGATTTGATTTTTCCAGCTTCACTATCAGCACTGATCAGGGTTCCCGGAGCATCCGGTTCCATCGTATTTAACAAGCGGACTGGGATTTTATATTTCTGGGCCGGGAAAACGCTTTGCGGATGCAGAATTTTTGCACCAAAATAGGCCAACTCGGCAGCCTCATCAAAAGATAATTGTGCAATGGGTTTGGTTCCCTTTACAATTCGCGGATCGTTGTTGTGCATCCCATCAATATCGGTCCAGATTTGTACTTCTGGAGCACGAAGGGCAGCACCGATAAGTGATGCCGTATAATCGCTTCCGCCCCTTCTTAAATTATCCAGCTCACCATATGCATTCCGGCAAATATAGCCCTGAGTAATGAAAAGTTTAGTAGAAGGATGGGCCTTGATCAATGGGGTCAGTCTTTCTGAAATAAAATCAATCAGCGGTTCATGATCTTCATCCACCTTCATAAAATCCAGGGCAGGCAAAAGCACCGAGTCAAGTCCAATTTCTTCCAAATAATAATGATATAAGGTGGTAGAGATCAGTTCACCCTGAGCCAGTACGATTTTTTCTTCAGTTGGCGTGAATAAATCATTTGCTAAATCGGTTATCAGACCAAAATGATAGTCAAGGCTTTTTTTGCCCTTTTCTTTTCCATCTGAACCTGAAAATAATTCGGAAATAAAAAGGTCATATTCCGCACGTAATTTTTTAATTGCTGAGAGCGCTTGTTCTTTTTCCCCGGCAGCATACAAGGTTGAAATCTCAACCAGTTTATTCGTAGTACCGGCAACTGCAGATAAAACAACTAACTGAGGCTCATCGGGATTAATGATTTCCAGTAAGTTCTTCATCCGATCAGGGCTGCCAACAGAAGTGCCTCCAAATTTTAATATTTTCAACATGCTTAAGTCCGGATTTTAATTTGCAACAAATGATTTATATACTTGCGAAACGAGGGGTTAAAAATAGAGAAAATCACCTAATTTAATATGAAAAACAAAATAAAGTTCGGTACAGATGGCTGGAGAGCAATCATTGCAGATGATTTTACCGTTGAGAATGTTGAACGAGTTGCTTATGCCACTGCACTGTGGCTTCGTAAAAATTACCAAGAGCCAAGTGCCGTGGTGGGTAACGACTGCCGTTTTGCCGGTAAACTTTTTGCTGATACTACCACTAAGGTATTAGCCTCTCAGGGAATTAAGGTTTTCCGTTCGGACAATGATTTTGTATCTACCCC
>JBEDFI010000143.1:0-4019 GCA_041175245.1 Bacteroidota bacterium | reverse complement strand
TATCATTTCAGATGAAATATATGAACATATAAATTTTGGAGCAGGTCATGAATCTATCGCTCAGTTTCCATCGGTGAAAGAGCGGGTGGTAGTGGTAAACGGCTTCTCCAAAGCTTATGCTATGACCGGCTGGCGAATTGGATATTGTGCAGCAAGCAAAGAAATTGCGCAGGCTTGTGATAAAATACAGGGGCAATTTACTTCTGCAACTTGTTCAATTACGCAACGGGCGGGCATTGCGGCTTGCGAAGGGGGACTTGAAACCGTGTTGAAGATGAAAAGTGCATTCCTAAAACGTAGAAATCTGGTCCATGAGCTTCTAAAGGAGATTCCTGGAATAAAAACCAATCTGCCCGCCGGAGCTTTTTATTTCTTTCCGGATGTAAGCGCCTACTTTGGAAAATCATTTCATGGGGAAGTGATTGAAGACGCCCTCACCCTCAGTTTATACTTGTTAAACGAAGCACACGTGGCTACCGTTTCCGGAGAAGCCTTTGGTGATCCCAATTCCATACGGATTTCATACGCTGCCTCAGAGGAGCAATTGACGGAAGCGCTAAGAAGAATTAAAGCTGCCCTGGCTAAACTCGGTTGATTATTTGCTTCTGATGGCCTCTACCGGGTCTAACCTGGAGGCCATAAATGCCGGAATAAATCCTGAAAGTAAGCCAATTACGGTAGATAAAATCACGGTAAGCACTACTTTGCTCATATCTACTACAATCGTAAGATCGGCAAAAGTCTTTCCAAGCAAGGCCAGCAGAAATACGATGGCCAAGCCAATAGCTCCTCCCATTAAACACAGGGCAACCGCCTCGAACAAGAATTGAAGCAAAATGAAATAATTTTTTGCACCCAGAGATTTTTGAATACCAATGATGTTGGTGCGTTCCTTTACCGAGACAAACATGATGTTGGCGATTCCAAATCCGCCTACCAAAATGGAGAAACCACCTATAAAAGCTCCGGCAAAATCAATAATGCCGAACATCTGGTCTAACTGGGCCGTTAAAATCGTTGATTTATTCAAGGCGAAATCATCTTCTGCTCTGGGGCTCAAACGATGGATAGATCGCATCACGCCCCTTAACTCACTTTCAACTTCATTTACCGAAATATTTTCCCGTCCTTTCACGGTAATTTGAGGACCGTAGCGTTCGTCTTCAAGATCAATGATGTTGCTGGCAAATTTTAGCGGCAAGAGCATGGTTTTATCACTGGAAATTCCCAGCATGTCTTCCCCTTCTTTTTCAAAAACACCAATAACCTTTACTTTTCTTCCCAATATTTTGATCGACTTCCCGAGCGGACTTTCATTGGGAAAAAGTGCATCGGCAATATCTGAACCGATTAATACAACCGGACTGCCGGCTCTACTTTCATTTTCGGTAAAATAGCGGCCATCCTGAAAGTCGAACACACGAGTTTTATACAGATCATGACTGGAAGCAGCTAACTGGGCACCTTCTACCGAGTTGCTGCGGTATTTAACCACCCGGTCTCCAATTCCGATTTCGTAGGCAAGCGCTTCTGCAGTTTGCAAACGATCGGATAACTTTTCATAATCCCGGATTTTGGGAACCGGGCGACGCATATATTTCCACCAAGGGTAATCGCCAAAACCACCCCAAGGCCACTTCTGTACATAAATGGTGTTACTACCCAGTTTTTCTACACTATTTTGCAGGTTGTTTCGGAGAGTATCTACCGCAGAGAATACCCCAATAATGGTCATGATACCAATGGTGATACCCAATAAGGATAAAATAGTACGCAATTTGTTCTGACGCAAGGCGTCGTAGGCAAAAACGAAACTCTCTCTTAATAAGCGTAGAAACAACATACTCTCATTTGACGACTAATTGATAAAAACGTTACATGCATTTTCTTGTTTATTAAACGAAGTGGAATACAGGCCTTCAGAAAGCGATTTTACCATTTTTTTTTTATAAGTTTGCGCCCTGAAAACAGTATAATAACGGTATGAAATTATCACAATTCAAATTCAATTTACCCGATTCTTTAATTGCTCATCATCCTTCTGATAAACGTGATGAATCACGTCTGATGGTATTAGACCGGAAAACCGGAGCTATTGAGCATAAGATTTTTAAAGATGTATTGAATTATTTTGATGACAAGGATGTGATGATCATCAATAATACCAAGGTGTTTCCAGCCAGACTATATGGCAATAAGGAAAAAACGGGTGCTACTATTGAAGTATTCCTGTTAAGAGAATTAAATAAAGATTTACGTTTATGGGATGTATTGGTCGATCCGGCTCGTAAAATCCGGGTTGGCAACAAGTTATATTTTGGCGATGATGATTTATTGGTTGCCGAAGTAGTAGATAATACCACCTCACGCGGACGTACCATCCGTTTTTTGTTTGACGGAACGGATGAAGAATTCAGAAGAAATATCGAAATATTGGGAGAAACCCCGCTTCCGAAATACATTAAACGTAAACCTACCGAAGAAGACAAAGAGCGCTATCAAACCATCTTCGCCAAAAACGAAGGTGCCGTAGCGGCCCCTACTGCGGGACTACATTTCAGCCGGGAGTTAATGAAACGCCTTGAATTGAAAGGAGTAGAGTTTGCAGAAGTAACCTTGCATGTAGGCCTTGGCACCTTCCGTCAGGTGGAGGTTGAAGATCTGACTAAGCATAAAATGGATTCGGAACAATTCATTATTGATGAAAAGGCAGCCAGAATTGTGAATAAAGCACTTGAGGAAAAAAGAAGAATTTGTGCGGTAGGTACTACTTGCATGAGAACGATTGAATCGTCTGTTTCTGCCTCAAAAACACTTAAACCAGCCAACGACTGGACCAGTAAGTTCATTTTTCCTCCATACGATTTCAGTATCGCCAATGCCATGATCACCAATTTTCATACTCCTGAATCGACCTTATTGATGATGATTGCCGCATTTGGAGGATATGAGCACGTGATGAATGCGTATGAGATTGCGATCAAAGAAAAATATCAATTCTACAGCTATGGCGATGCCATGCTGATCATTTGAGTTAAAGCCGAATGAAATACTACGCCATCATAGTTGGGGGCGGCTCAGGCACCAGGATGCAGCAACAACTGCCCAAACAGTTTTTAGAACTAAAAGCTAAACCGGTGCTTATGCATACAATGGAGGCTTTCGCAAAATCGGATGTACATCCGGAAATCATTTTAGTGCTAAATGTTCACTATCATCAACTGTGGGAAGATCTATGTGCAAGGCATCAGTTCAATATTCCTCATCAATTAATTAAAGGTGGTGAGCACCGATTTGATTCTGTAAAAAATGGACTCAAAGCCATTCCCTCAAATTCAGTAGTTGCGATACACGATGCCGTAAGGCCGCTCGTGAGTACTGAACTGATCGCTAAAAGCTTTAAACAAGCTGAATTGATGGGAAATGCGGTTACAGCGCTGCCCAGCAAAGACTCCGTCAGACAATTAACGAATACCGGTTCGGAGGCATTACGAAGAGAAAGCGTGTATTTGGTACAAACTCCGCAGACATTTAAACTGGAGCAATTGAAAAAAGCCTATCAACAAGTGTTTCGTATAGATTTTACAGACGATGCGTCTGTAGTAGAAAAAATGGGCTTTCCTATTCACCTTCTGGAAGGAGAATCAAGTAACATCAAAATAACCTATCCGGAAGACCTGCTGCTTGCCGAGTTATTGTTAAATGGCCGAAACTAATCTGCCGACTTCCTGATTATTTTTAACAGCACCGCAATAATGGCAATTACCAGTAAGGTATGTATAATTCCTCCTGTATAATAGCCACCTAAATAGGTGATTCCCCAAACAATCACAAAAAGAATGGCAATCCAGTATAATATATTTTCCATAGCTGATGAGTTTATCTTTTATAATCTCGAGAAATGTGATTTTGTTTTTATAAAAGATCAGCCAGCTACCGCAAAGAGTTCAAAAAGAAAGCCTTCCTGTTAATAGGAAGGCTTTCTTTTAATATTCGTCTTCGTTGAAGAAAAAATCGTC
>JBEDFI010000142.1:0-4063 GCA_041175245.1 Bacteroidota bacterium | reverse complement strand
ATACAGAAGAAATGTAGATAAAAACAGAAATGTAGATAAAATCAGGACGATTTTCGACGACTGATTTCGTCTCGAATACTGGCAGCTCGTTCATAGGCCTCATCTTTGAGCGCTTCGTCTAATTTTTGCTTTAATTCCTCGTCGCTCAAATCAGTATAACTAAGCTTGGGTAGGGTTTCTGGGCTTTCTTCCGTATTGGCCACCATGTTCTCCAGGTAGGCAAACTCATTACCTTCCATGATGGTACCGGCCGAAGCAAGAATGAATTCGTAGGTATAAATAGGACATTCGAATCGTACAGCAAGTGCAATTGCATCAGAAGTTCGGGCATCGATTTCAATGCTTTTCTTGCCATCGGTACAAACCAGTTTGGCATAAAATACACTGCCCACCAGGTTATAAATAATCACTTCCTGGATATTAACATGGTAAGCCTGGGCAAAATCTTTGAACAAATCGTGGGTGAGGGGTCGGGCAGGAGTCATCTTCTCAATTTCGATGGCAATGGCCTGGGCCTCAAAACCTCCAATGATGATGGGAAGACGTCGTCGGCCATTCACTTCACCCAATACCAGCGCACAAGCGCCAGATTGGGTTTGGCTATAGGATAAACCGACGATGTCTAACTTAATTTTCTCCATGCTCCCAACATCAACAAAATCAGGATTGGCCTTTGTACGCTTTTACAGCCGCCGTAAGTTTAGGTAAAACCTCCATGGCATCTCCAACAATTCCGTAATCGGCTACTTTAAAGAACGGTGCTTCCGGATCTTTGTTGATTGCCACGATGGTTTTTGAGGAACTTACTCCTGCAAGGTGCTGAATGGCACCAGAAATCCCAATGGCTATGTAAAGATTTGGGCTTACCGCAATACCGGTTTGGCCCACGTGCTCTTCATGTGGTCTCCAGCCTGCATCAGATACCGGTTTAGAACAAGCCGTGGCAGCTCCTAAAGCTTGAGCAAGGTCTTCAACCAAGTGCCAGTTTTCAGGGCCTTTCATACCTCGGCCGGCAGAAACTACCAGTTCTGCTTCAGGTAAGGATATTTTATCGTTTGCTCTCACTACTTCTTTCACTCTTACTTTTGAACTTGCAGACGAGGCTTGGAAATCTTCTACTTGTGCAGGAACACTATTTTCTTTAACCTGAAAAGCATTTGGGTTGAGGGCAATAACTTTTACGGTGCTTGATAATTCGAGCATGGCGAATGCCTTGCCAGAATATGCGGTCTTTTTAACACTCAGTTTGTTGCCATTTACTTTTGGCAAATCAACGGCACCTGCTGCCATACCAGCTTTTAACTTTACCGCCACCCGGGGTGATAAGCCTTTACCGCTGAATGAATTGGCCATAATAACTACTTCTGCTTGTTCTTTGCTTGCCGCCTCAGCAATCACGCCAGCATAAGCCTGGCTATCGAATGAGGTTAAACTTGCGCAATTCAATATTTTTTGAGCACCATAAGTGGCTAAGCTGTTTAGTTGATCATTGGCTACCTGTCCAACAGATAGGGCAATTAAATGGGTATTTAATTGATCGGCAAGGGCTTTTGCGTATGAAACCACCTCGAAGGATGATTTTTTAAACTGACCTTGAACGTTTTCTACGTATACTAAAACTGACATATTATTTTCTGTTTATCCTCTCGGAACGAATGCGTTATCTGTTAATTAAATCACTTTTGCTTCGGCATGAAGCAGTTCAATAAGCCCGTTTACGTCTTCTGCATCAATCATCTTAACGGCACTTCTTGCGGCCGGAGTTTCATATTGTTCAATCTTACTCCATTGGTCGGTAGCACTAGCTTCTATCACTTGTAAAGGTTTCGTTCTGGCCGACATGATGCCCCGCATATTCGGAATTTTCCATTCTGCCACACCTTCGGCACAGCTTGCCACCAATGGGGCATCCACTTCAAGAATTTCCTTCCCGCCCTCAATCTCACGGTTTAGAATGGCAGTTTTGCCATCAAAATCAAGTTTTTTAACAATTGAAACGGATGGGATATCTAATAATTCAGCAATCATGGCGGGTACTTGTGCACCATTATGGTCGATCGACTCTCTCCCGGTAAGGATCAGGTCAAATTGCTGGGTCTTTGCATATTCAGCAATCTGATAAGCAACGAAATACGCATCCTGCGGAACAGCATTTATCCGAACGGCATCATCTGCCCCAATGGCTAAGGCTTTTCGAATGGTTGGTTCGGTAGCTGATTCTCCCACATTGATCACAGTAACCGTGCCTTTTCCACCCTCACACAAGTCGATGGCTCTTGAAAGTGCAATCTCATCATAGGGGTTCAGGATGAATTGTACACCGCTCGTGTTGAATTCGGTATTGTTGTTGGTAAAGGTTATTTTTGTCGTAGTGTCTGGTACGTTGCTGATACAAACAAGTATTTTCATGAGCTCTATTTTTTGCAAATTTAGTTAAAAAAGCGAAACAATGATGTCATCTATCCGTCTGGAAAAGTTACTCGATTTCCTTCGTAATGAACCGAATGATCCCTTCCTGAAATATGCTTTGGCAACCGAATACTTAATGCTTAATGATCATATTAAAGCCCTCATCTATTTTGAAGATTTAGTGCAAAATCATCCAGATTATGTGGGAACTTATTACCACTTGGGTAAATTGTATGAAACCTTGCAACGGAAAGAAGATGCCATTCTAACCTATCAAAGCGGAATGGAGTTCGCTAAAAAAGCAAACGACAGGCATGCATTTTCGGAACTCCAGGGCGTTTATCATACCATAATGGGTTTAGATTACGAAGACGATTAAACTTTCAGGGTTTGAGAAAGCGACATTTATTATTTCTGAGGGATGTATTGGTGTATACCGTCACCGCGTTTGGGGGCGCACAAGCACATATTGCTTATATGCTCAAAGACTTTGTTCAGCGACGTAAATACATCAGCGAATCAGAATTATTGGAACTCAATGCTTTGTCTCAAGTACTTCCGGGGCCATCTTCTACACAAACTCTTGTTGGAATGGCTTTTAAAGTAGGGGGATTGTCTCTGTCCATCTTGACCTTTCTCATCTGGATTTTCCCCTCTGCAGCGCTCATGAGCCTAGCAGCCCTGTCTTACACATTTTTGCACCCGCATCCGGCATTTGATCAGGCACTTTACATTTTACAGCCTGTCACCATCGGGATTGTTGCCTATGCGGCCTTCAGGTTTGCACAATCCATTCTCCGCTCAGAGTTGAGTTATTATTTGGCCATCGGCGCATTCATCACCACCTTGATTCTTAAAAATACCTATGTTTTCCCGGTTTTAATCCTGATTGGGGGAATTGTGAGTTCAGCCCTGGATACAAGCCGTGAGGAAACGGCACTGAGGACTCAACTCTTTGCTAAAATAAATCCCCGGAAACTGATGTATTTTTTGGGGATTCTCCTGTTTTTCGCTGGATTAGGTGCCATCATTAACCGAACTTCTCCCTTTAGTCTGCCGGTCAGACTATTTGAAAACTTTTACCGCAATGGAATCTTAATCTTTGGCGGAGGACAGGTACTGGTACCTTTCATGTATACGGAGTTTGTGGAGATGAAGAAGTACCTCAGTTCTGCAGAATTCCTTTCCGGATTTGCTCTGCAACAGGCTATCCCGGGTCCTACTTTTTCATTTTCTTCTTTTTTGGGTGCTCTCAGCCTTAAAAATGCAGGTTATGGGCTATGGGCACAAATTGGCGGGAGTTTGATTGCTGTGTTGGGAATTAATCTACCTGGGCTCATTCTTATTCTTTTTATTGTCCCCTTTTGGAACGATTTAAAAAAAATCACTCAAATAAAAAATTCTCTTTCTGGAATTAACGCAGTTTCGGTGGGTTTCTTTGGGGCTGCCGTACTTTTTTTGCTTCAATCTCAAACCATCAACCTGCTTACAGTCACTTTGATGCTTTCCAGCTTTTTATTACTCGCCTTTACTCGTATTAAAACCGCCCTGCTTATTTTGATCTATTTGCTTTTCGGGGTCTTTTATGCCATCTACAAGGCTCAATTAATATGACTCTGAATTGATTTTCTTTCCGTATTAATCTCTGTAAAAA
>JBEDFI010000141.1:0-4098 GCA_041175245.1 Bacteroidota bacterium | reverse complement strand
CTCGGTAACCGCATACCGGGGAAGCAGACATTTGATTGATTATGCCGCCACAAAAGGAGCCATTATCTCTTTTACCCGATCGCTTAGCCAAAATTTAGCCCCAAAAAAGATCCGGGTAAACGCCGTTGCGCCGGGACCTATCTGGACACCCCTTATTCCGGCTAGTTTTGATGCAGAACATGTAAAAAATTTCGGCAAGAAAACACCATTAGGTCGTGCTGGGCAGCCCTCTGAAGTGGCTCCTGCCTTTGTTTTTCTGGCATCAGAAGATGCCAGCTATATCAGCGGACAGGTAATCCATGTAAACGGCGGCGAAATGGTAAACGGTTAATGTGATTTAATAAAATCGATGATATTGCCGTAAATTGGATTAGCTCCAAAAACCATCTGACTGATCATTGGGATGTGCTTTTTCTTCGGAAAAACTTCATATTTAACCGGCTTTTGTGCCGCCGTCATCCATTCATAAAACCGTTTAGACTGAATTCTGATGGCCTCATAACTCTTCTCACCCACCAATACATAATATGGATTTTTGACTTCGTTGAAATAAGTTAATGGAGATCCTTTTTTCCAGTTTTCGGGATCATTCGTAAATGTTTTCAAAAAGCTGGGATTATGCCCCTCTGTTTTGTCTGAAATACTCAGGTATTCGAACATATCCATTCCAAAGCCATCATTTAAAATCACCCCTTTTAATGGATTATTCATCTGCTTGGCTGCAAAAAACCGAGGATCGGCATCAATCAAAGCAGCTAAATGTCCCCCTGCAGAATGGCCCATGGCAAATATACGGTCTGCATTACCACCATAATTTGCAATAGAATCTTTCACCCATTTGAGTGCTTCCACACAACTAAGCGCCATTTCTTCGTAACCGGCCTGAGGTGAAAGTGGATAATTGATGATGACCGTAACCACCCCCTTGCTGGCCATGTTGCGTCCAAGCCACCAATAAATATTTTTTTTGCCGCTATCCCAGGCTCCGCCATGGATAAACACCAGTACATCCTTGGCTGAGGAAAGATCTTTGGGATAATACACGTCCAATTGATTTCTTCCCAATGTTGAACTGGACGGATAAACAAGGTCTTTTTTGACTCTAATTGATACAGCAAAAACAGAAGTAAGGCTGGAAATGTAAAACAGCATCAGAAATAATAATTTAAGTTTCATCGGATTAATGGATTTTTTTCTTTTGTAAAATGTTGATAAACCAGTTTATCTAGGAGTTCAGGCAGCCATTTGCTCAAAAATACAGTCAACTTACCCTGTGCGGTCATGATCAGTGTTCGTTTTCTTTTTTCCACTCCCTCAGCAATTTGCTCGGCAACCTCATGGGGACTCATCATTTTTTCCTCGTTCATGCTGGTCTCTCCTTGTGCAGAACCATCTTTAACCAGGGCAACTTTGCGGATATTGGAGGAAGTAAATCCGGGGGAAGCCAACATAACATGCAAGCCGGTTTTTAAATTTTCTACCCTCAGGGCTTCCAAAAAGCCGTTCATGGCAAATTTGGAAGAGGAATAGCCCGTACGACCAGGTAAGCCTTTATAACCGGCAATTGAGGATACGCCCACCACCGATCCTTGGTTTTTGAGTAATTCAGGTAAGGCGTATTTCGTACAATAAACGGTTCCCCAGAAATTAACTTCCATCAAATTACGTATGACCACCAGATCCAGGTCTTTAAACAAGGCCCTCATGGAAATTCCAGCATTGTTGATCAGTACGTCAATGCTGCCAAAAACCTGAATTGTTTGTTCCATTAACTGCTCACAATCAGTTTCTTTTGACACATCACAAGCGACAGCTAAGGCTTTGACAGGATATTTTTGCTCCAATTCGGTGACAATTTGCAATAAAGTCTCATATTGACGGGCAGCCAGTACTACATTGGCTCCCCGTTTCGCAAAAGATTCGGCACAGGAACGGCCTATACCTGAGGACGCACCAGTAATGACAACCGTTTTATTGCTTAAGTCCATCGATCTCTATTTAAATTGAATTTTCATAAGGCACCCGGGTAACAATGGAACGACCGAGCGTGATTTCGTCTACATATTCCAATTCTCCGCCAAAGGCGATACCACGAGCAATGGTTGAAATTTGAACCGGAAGATCTTTTAATTTTTTATGGAGGAAGAAAATAGTGGTATCTCCTTCCATGGTGGCACTGAGGGCTAAGATCACTTCTTTTACTGCGCCGTTTTGTACCCGTTGTATGAGGCTATCAATGTTTAAATCTGTAGGGCCTATACCGTCCATTGGAGAAATCAGGCCTCCCAGCACATGATACGTACCTACAAACTGTGCCGTATTTTCAATCGCCATCACATCGCGGGTATCTTCCACCACACAAATCAGAGAAGGATCCCGTTTGTGGCTTGCGCAAATTTCACAGGTGGAAACATCAGCAATATTATGGCAGGTTTCACAAAACCTGATTTCTTCCCTCAGGCGATCCAAAGCAGACGTAAATTGACTAAGCTCTGCTTTCTCCTGGTTTAAGAGATGCAAAACCAAGCGCAGGGCAGTGCGTTGGCCAACCCCAGGCAATTTAGCAAACTCATTTACTGCATTTTCGAGCAGCTTGGAAGAAAAATTCATACAGCTAATTTAGCTTTTATCAGCGTTTTTACGCCTTTGTCTCTTAATTTATTACATTTATCTGGTTAACCAACTAATTGATTTATGGCTCCGGCGGTACTACTCAGCTTTATCATCATTTATTTTCTCTTGTTAATTGCGATCTCTTACTTCACTTCACGTAATTCATCAGACAACGATAGTTTCTTTTTAGCCAATAGAAATTCAAAATGGTATCTGGTTGCCTTCGGGATGATCGGGACTTCGCTTTCGGGTGTTACCTTCATTTCTGTTCCCGGTAAAGTGGGTGCCCTAAGTGGCGATCAGTTTCAATATTTTCAGTTTGTATTGGGGAATGCCATCGGCTTCGTTCTGATAGCAACCATTTTATTACCCCTCTATTACCGCATGCAGCTAACCTCCATTTACGGCTATATTGAGCAGCGATTGGGTTTTTACAGCTATAAAACGGCCGCAGGAATTTTTCTGATCAGCCGGACCATTGGTTCAGCATTTCGGCTGTATTTAGTAATCATTGTTTTACAACGATTCATTTTTGATGCTTATCAGATCCCGTTTTGGCTCACCGTTGCTACTTCATTACTCCTCATTTGGTCTTATACCTTTAAAGGAGGATTGAAAACAATCATTATTACCGACACCCTACAAACTACTTTTTTGGTGGCTTCTGTTTTTCTGACCATCTATTTTGTTTGCTCAAGTTTGAATCTATCTATAACGCAAGCATTCGAACAAGTAAAAAATAGTGCCTATTCACAGATCTTTTTCTTTGAAGATTTTGTAAGCAGCAAATTTCACCTGAGCAAACAGCTGATTGGTGGGATTTTTGTTACCCTTGCCATGGTAGGCTTAGACCAGGATTTAATGCAGAAAAATCTAAGTTGTAAAAATATCGGCGAAGCCCAAAAGAACATGTTCACTTTCACCGGAATCTTTGTGATTATCAATTTATTTTTCCTGAGTGTAGGTGCACTTTTATACATCTATGCATCTAAAAATGGAATTGCTATGCCTACAGATGCCGCAGGAAATATACGTACCGATTTTCTTTTTCCGGAAATTGCACTAAATCATCTTTCGCTTATTCCAGGCATCATTTTCATGCTGGGATTAACGGCTGCCACCTTTGCCACCACCGATTCTGCATTGACCGCTCTTACCACTTCTTTTTGTGTGGACTTTTTAGGGATGGATAAGGCGGAAAACAAAGCCAAAGCAGGTGCAGAAAAAACTCGGCACTGGGTTCACATCAGCTTTTCACTGGCTTTATTCCTGGTAATTATCCTGTTTAATGCCGTAAACAATGCAGCGGTGGTAAGTGCCATCTTCACGGTGGCTTCCTACACCTATGGGCCGCTTTTGGGGCTTTATGGATTTGGTTTATTAATGCGTAAACGAGAAGTAAAGGATCCACTTGTACCCTTAATTTGTTTAATTTCTCCGGCGCTGTGTTATGTCCTGAACCAGTACTCTAAAACCTTATTAAAC
>JBEDFI010000140.1:0-4109 GCA_041175245.1 Bacteroidota bacterium | reverse complement strand
TATCGGCCTACAATTTAATGTTTTGGTACTGAGAGTTTTTGGCTCCTACAGTTTTGGCGACTTTGAAGCCTTCAATGCCGGAATTGGTATTGGAATCGGTAAATAAAATAAAAGAAATATAAATTAAAGCCTCCCTTCCGGGGGCTTTAGTGTTTATAGAACATGAAGCTGAACGTGCCCAGCCCGGTACAAGAAATCTATTCCGTACTGTATAAGGAAAAGGGTCTCCGGGTATTTGTCAAAAGAGACGATCTGATTCATCCTCTAATCTCCGGCAACAAGTGGCGTAAGTTAAAGTTCAACCTTGCCAGAGCAATCACTGAAGATAAAAATCACCTCGTGACCTTTGGTGGTCCCTACTCCAACCATCTGCTGGCCACGGCGGCGCTTGCCAAAACGCATCAGCTATCAAGTACGGGCATCGTTCGGGGCGAGTACGTCCAAAATGAAATTTTAGAACAATGTACCCGGTTTGGGATGAACCTGATCTTTGTAGACAGGATCCGCTACCGCGATAAGGAACAAGTTTTTCAAACACTTTTTAAGAACGATCACAGGGCGTATTTTATTGATGAAGGAGGCGCCGGCATCGAGGCTCTTAAAGGCTGTCGGGAAATCATAACTGAATTGAACCTTGAGTATGACCATATTGTTGTTGCTGCCGGAACCGGCACTACAGCAGCAGGAATTTTATCAGTTATTCAAGAAAAAGGGTTAAAAACTCACTTGCACGTCATACCGGTACTCAAAGAAGGTGTTTTTATTAAAGAGAAGATCGAGGAGTACCTTCCCTCAAACCAACAATTACATCTGCACACCGATTATCATTTTGGAGGATATGCAAAATATACTGATGAATTATTGGAGTCGATAATCAAGTATTATAAGGACCATCAACTATTACTCGACCAAGTCTATACAGCTAAACTGGTTTTTGGCTTGGATGATTTAATCAGGTCCAACTATTTCAAACCCGGAGAACAACTATTGTGGATTCATACCGGCGGGCTTACCGGACTGTTGGGAATTAAAGAAAAAGTCCGCAGCCTGGCACCTGAATTCGAGCAGATTTTGAGCACCCTTCTGGAAAAATAATTTTCCACACCGTCCTTTTTATCCACCTAAAACAATCGAAAAATAGGTTTAAATTAATTAAACCTATTTTTGACTCCTCAGTTAAAATCACTTAAAAAATTGACCATGAGAGCCCATATTGGTAATTTTACTTAAACAATTTTTATCCTATGTATAAATTATCGATTGCACCCGACCAAGTTCACGAAACGCTCGGTAAACATATTTTGGCTGATGGATTTGATCTGACCTTTGACATGGAGAAGAGTGAGGGCGTACACATTTACGACGCAAAGAATAAGCGTAGCCTTCTCGACTTCTTTACTTGCTTTGCCTCCGTACCGCTCGGATATAACCATCCTAAAATGTTGCAGGATGAGGAGTTCAAAAAGAACCTCATGTTAGCCGCCCTAACCAATCCGTCTAACTCAGATATTTATACCACGCAGTACGCACAATTTGTTGAAACTTTTTCTCGGGTGGGCATTCCAGTCTATTTACCTCATGCCTTTTTTATTGCCGGCGGCTCTTTGGCCATTGAAAATGCCATTAAAACTGCCATGGACTGGAAGGTTCAGAAGAATTTCCAGAAAGGATATACCCATGAAAAAGGGTTTAAGGTGCTCCATTTCGAACAGGCCTTTCACGGACGCTCTGGCTACACACTCAGCCTGACCAATACCTTGCCCGATAAGACCAAATGGTTTGCCAAATTCGACTGGCCAAGGGTGAGCATTCCGAAAATGAAATTTCCCTTTACGGATGAGAATTATGAAGATTTGAAACAACGAGAGGCCTTGTCTATCGCACAAATCAAACAAGCATTCAAAGACCATTTAGACGATATTTGCGCCATTTTGATTGAGCCTGTACAATCTGAAGGCGGAGATAATCATGTGCGGCAAGAATTTCTGGAACAACTACGGGTGCTGGCAGATGAAAACGAGGCCATGTTAATTTACGATGAGGTACAAACCGGTGTGGGACTCACCGGAAAATTCTGGTGCCACGAACATTTTGGTGAGAACGCACGACCAGATATCCTGGCTTTTGGTAAAAAAATGCAGATCTGTGGAATTTTAGCCGGCAAGAAGGTAGATGAAATTGAGACCAATGTATTCCGGGTTCCTTCCAGAATTAATTCTACCTGGGGTGGAAATCTGGTAGACATGGTGCGTTCAAGCAAAATCATGGAAATTATGGAGGAAGACCACTTGGTAGAAAATGCCGCCCAAACTGGTGCCTATTTACAAGAAAAATTGCTGAAAATTTCCGAAAAATATACTCAAGTGAGCAATGTGAGGGGCAAAGGATTATTAACTGCCTTTGATTTTCCCACAAAGAGCATGCGTGATGAATTTATTAAACAGGGTTTGGAGAAAAATGTGATGTTTTTGGGTTGTGGAAATCAGACCATCCGCTTCAGACCGGCCTTAATTATGGGTAAATCAGATATTGATGCAGGCTTAGAGGTAATGGAACAAATCGTATCCAAATTCTAAGGGTAGCCAATCAGATTGATGAGCGGAAGGAATTTTAAACACCTTCCGTTTTCTTGTTGAATCTTAGCGTAAATCAAATAAGCTTTGTACGCCCAGGAGTTTGTTTGAGGTGAAACCTTCAGCATAAGTCACCTTAATCGATTTCCCAAATTCCCTACACCTCGCTTCCAGGGTGTGTAGAAAATCAGGAGAGGAAATGTAGGTATGGGGCTCATGTGAAGTTGGATCAAAAAATTGAGACTTAAATGCCCGGATTGAGGCCAGTTTTTGTTCCCAAAAAGGTGTGATATCCAACAAAATATCCGGCTGCAAGTACTGATCCTGAATATAATGCAAAAGCAAGGCCGGACGCCAGGGCTTTTGTGCATCATCCCCATCATGGGTTTCTATTTTTGTTAATCCAGCTAAAAAAACGGCATCATTCAGCAGAGCCGAAGCACGACCATGATCCGGATGTCTGTCCGAAGCGGCGTTGGCAAGAATGATTTCTGGCTGATACCTGCGGATCGCTTCGATTACTTTTAAACGGGTGGGTTCATCATTCACAAAAAAACCATCCCGTAAGCCTAAATTCTCACGGATAGAAAGACCAAGAATCTCGGCGGATGCTGCAGCCTCCGCTGCTCTGAGCTCGGCACTTCCACGGGTACCCAATTCACCTTGGGTTAAGTCCACAATACCAATCTTTTTGCCTTCAGCAACATATTTTAAAATAGTTCCTGAACAAGCCAATTCGGCATCATCTGGATGAGCGGCAAAAACGAGGAGGTCTAATTTCATAAAATCAAGATGATTGAGTGCTAATTTTTGGCAAAGGTAAACAAAATGAAGATGGGCTACATGTGCCCATACCGGTAATACGGAGTTTGCTGGATGATGCTTTCAATATCTCTGTCTTCCTGCAAATCATATTTTTTCTTCAAGTTATTTCCAAATACTCTGGCAACCGATTGGTAAAAGAAAGCGGTGAGCCCGCCTTTCATGTCTTTCAGAATTTCGAAACTGCTGTAGCCCGTTTCACGGTCAATCAGTTTAATTAAAATTCCACCCTGTGTGATGGTCAAGTTTTTAATCTCCCTGTTGAACATGTCTTTAATTTCTTTTTCGAAGGCTTTGCTGAGCATTCGTTCTTGCTTCTTATTCTTCGCTTCACCCAAGTCTTGTTGCAACCTGGCGAAGCGTGTCCGGGCGTACATTGCGTAAGGCAACACTTTTAATACATTGTATCTCAGTCGGTTGTAGGCTGCCTGCTGCTCCGGGGTTCTGAAAATTCGGTAATCTACAATCAGGACCTCTGGCAAAGTTGCCCAAGGAATCAGCACCCCATCCACCATGGTCAGCGCCACCCGGATAGTATCGTTTTTTCCCTTCAGCACAGGGTCATATTTCTCCTGTGCCAACAAACAAAGAGGCAAACAACACGCAATGAATGAGATATACCTGAAAAATTTCATAAATTTATCTACACAAAGTTACAGTTAATTTTAACATGTTACTGCGCTCATTATCAAGATACAAACTTTAATACCATCA
>JBEDFI010000139.1:0-4163 GCA_041175245.1 Bacteroidota bacterium | reverse complement strand
AAACATAACTGAGCGAGGCAAAATTGGTGGAGAGAATTACTTTGATATTTAAAAAGTTATTGCCTCCGGCCAGACCGGTTTCAACCACCCGGCCGATAGCAATGCCAGCCGGAAATAAAGAATAACCTGAAGTAATTACCTTCTCATTCTTTTGTGCTTTAATATGATTGGGTACATCTTGCAGAATGGCATAACGGGAATCAAAATTTCCGTTGCCCCATACCAAAGAGCCAAAGGCTTTTGTACTGGCAAGACTTGCACTAATCCGGGTATCGCTGTGCAATAGAGATTGTACCGTGGCATAAGTAGGCGATACATTCAGCACGATGCCCACTACACCATTTGGTCCAATTACTCCCATACCCTGTTTAATTCCGTCATTTAAACCTTTGTTGATGGTGAGGTAATTATTTTTTTGCCGGATAGAGTTATTAATAACTTTTGCCGTGAGGTAAGTGTATTGCTGACCATACACCGTATCGATCACCCGCTTTGGTTGATTTTTCAGGCTCAGAGAATCTGTCTGAGGGACAAGGTTGTGTAATCGGGCGTTTTCAGCCGCCAGGCTGTCGTTAATATTCTTCAAACGCAAATAATTCTTCAGTTCTTTAATACGTTCGTATTGTTTTGCGACTAATTCATTAGAGGAATTCCAACTACTCGCCCGCTGATAAGAATTGTTATTGATCAAGATGATCAGTGAAAGAAGAAAGAAGATGCAAAACAGGATTACCGCGTTGTATTTGCTGATGAAAATCCATAGGTTCCGCATGATTAAATTTTGGCTTACAAGTTTGAGCTGTAGGTTTTAGTTTGATGAAATCCTGCAAGCTAAAACGCATAAGCTATCACCGCATTATTGCATTAAGAATTTAAAGTTATCAATGTTTTTCAGGGCGATACCTGTACCACGAACAACCGCACGCAGAGGGTCTTCCGCCACGTGAACCGGTAGCTTGGTTTTTGAAGAAATCCGTTTGTCAAGTCCTCTTAAAAGGGCACCACCACCGGTTAAATAGATACCGGTTTGGTAAATGTCAGCAGATAATTCTGGTGGAGTGATCTCCAGGGCCTTCAGGATCGCTTCTTCAATTTTTGAGATCGATTTGTCGAGGCAATGAGCAATTTCGGTATAAGATACCGTGATCTGCATGGGTACTCCGGTCATCAAATCGCGTCCCTGTACCGCTAAATCTGGTGGAGGATCTTGCAACTCGGGCAGGGCAGAACCCACCTCAATTTTAATTTTTTCGGCGGTACGGTCGCCGATCATGATGTTGTGCTGACGGCGGATATACTGTACAATATCGCTATCAAAATTATCTCCGGCTACACGAATCGATTGGTCACACACAATACCCGAAAGCGCAATCACCGCAATTTCGGTCGTTCCACCACCAATATCGATGATCATATTTCCCATCGGTTCCTCTACGTCAATTCCAATCCCAACTGCAGCCGCCATCGGTTCGTGAATGAGGTACACTTCTTTTGCTCCGGCAATTTCTGCAGAGTCGCGAACGGCTCTTTTTTCTACCTCGGTGATACCGGAAGGGATACAAATTACCATCCGCAAGGAAGGGAAAAACCAGCCTTTTCCGTTGTTAAGCATTTTAATCATGCCACGGATCATGTGTTCGGCGGCATTAAAATCGGCAATCACGCCATCTTTTAACGGGCGCACCGTCTGGATATTCTCATGGGTTTTACCCTCCATTTGCATGGCTTGCTTGCCGATGGCAATCAGCTTATTCGATTGACGCTCAAAGGCAACGATAGAGGGTTCGTCGACCACTACCTTGTCGTTGTGGATGATCAGCGTGTTCGCCGTACCCAGGTCGATCGCAATTTCTTGAGTAAACCAGTTAAATAATCCCATTCCTTAATTTTTTAATCTCGTAAAGTTATATTTTTTTTCGATTTTTCTAATGTTTAAAATGCCGTACGCCGGTGGTAACCATACTGATTTTTTTCTGGTTTGCCATGTTGATGGAATCCTGGTCTTTGATGGATCCGCCGGGTTGCAAAATGGCTGTAATTCCTGCATCAGCAGCAATTTCTACGCAATCTGGAAAGGGGAAGAAGGCATCGGAAGCCATCACGGCTCCCTGTAGGTCGAAACCGAAAGTACCAGCTTTCAAAATTGCTTGTTTCAAGGCATCCACTCTGGAGGTTTGCCCCACGCCACTCGCCAGCAAGGTCTCATTCTTTGCCAGGATAATGGTATTTGATTTGGTATGTTTCACCAGTTTATTGGCAAAATATAAATCATTCAGCACTGAAGGGCTTGCAGCTTGTTCAGTTACGATTGTCATTTGCTCGGGACCTTCAATTTGCAAGTCTTTATCTTGTTCGATGACACCGTTCAATAGTGTTTTGAACTGTTTGGCAGGTAGTTCTAAAGGCTTGCGTCTCAAAATGATCCTGTTTTTCTTCTCCCGGAGTATCTCAATGGCTTCCGCTTCGTAATCAGGGGCAATGAGCACTTCAAAAAACAATTGATTAATCTCCTGAGCAGTTTCAGCATCGATTTTTCCATTGCAAATGATGACACCTCCAAAAGCTGAAACTGGATCACAAGCGAGTGCAGCGGTCCAAGCTTCCGCTAAAGTAGCCCTGCTGGCCACCCCGCAGGCATTGGTATGCTTCAAGATGGCGAAAGTTGGCTCATCAAATTCATCAATCAAGGCTACGGCAGCATCTACATCGACCAAATTGTTGTAGGAGAGTTCTTTGCCATTCAGTTTCTCAAAAAGTGCAGATAAATCACCATAGAATACACCTTTTTGATGCGGATTTTCTCCATAGCGTAAAGTTTGAGAAGTACTTTCGCTGATTTTCAACACCTGCATCGGTGCTGCCTGATTGAAATAATGAAAGATAGCGGTATCGTAATCTGAAGAAATATGAAATGCTTTTTGAGCAAATGTTCTACGTTGTTCAAGGTTGGTATTTCCTTTACTTGTTTTCAGTATATCGGCAAGTACTTGATAATCATCTTTCGAAGCGATGATCACCACATCTTTATAATTCTTGGCAGCTGCTCTGATCAGCGAAATGCCGCCAATGTCTATTTTTTCAATAATTTCAGCTTCCGGGGCTCCTGATTTAAGGGTTTCCTCGAAGGGGTAAAGGTCTACAATCACCAGATCAAATTCAGGGATTTCAAACTCACTTAGTTGCGCCTGATCACTGGCCAGTTCTCTGCGGGCTAAAATACCTCCAAATACTTTTGGATGGAGCGTCTTTACACGTCCGCCTAAAATAGAGGGATAACCGGTCAAGTCTTCAACCGCATGAACCTCACATCCCAATTCTTTAATGAATTTTTCGGTGCCCCCTGTAGAATAAAACTGAACTCCTTGTTCGTTCAATTGTCGGATTAGAGGTTCGAGATTATCTTTGTAATAGACTGATATTAAGGCGTTTTTGATCTTAACCGCTTGACTCATTTATATTTTATTTGGAGCCGCTAAGATAGTTTTTTGGAGGCAGCTTTGGAAGTACCAGCCGCGGCTATTTTACAGATTTTATTTTTTTTAAAACCTGCTCAACTATTTTGGGATAATAGTGATGTTCGAGTTGCTGGCCCTTAAATTTGATCATTTCCAGATCATCTCCAGGTTCTATTTTGAATTTGGCTTGATAAATGATCTCACCGGCATCAAATTCCTCGTTTACATAATGAATGCTAATCCCAGACTCTTCTTCTCCATCGGCCAATACTTTTTTGTGGATGCGGTCACCATACATGCCTTTACCGCCATATTTGGGCAAAAGTGCGGGGTGGATGTTCACAATTTTTTTAGGAAAAGATGCCAATAAATTTTGCGGGATCAGCCAGAGAAATCCAGCCAACACAATCAGATCGATTTTTAAATTCTTTAACAGATCAATTACTTCTTCTGTTTGATAAAATTCCTGCTTGTCAAAAATATGGGTGGGCAACTCAAAATTGTCTGCCCGTTGAAGTACATAGGCATCGGGATTGTTAGTGAGAACGAGCGCAACCTCCGCATCGGGATGTTTTTTAAAATGCTCCATTATTTTTTGAGCATTAGACCCGGATCCGGAGGCAAATATGGCAATGCGTTTTTTCAAACTTGATTTTAATTATTGACCGCAAATATATCTTTTCAGTATATTTATCACAATATAAAAAT
>JBEDFI010000138.1:0-4173 GCA_041175245.1 Bacteroidota bacterium | reverse complement strand
TAGTTAATAACATATAAGTAATTGTAAAACAATTTCTTATTGTATTAAAGTTAAAGTTTGTTCCCGGTCTGGACCAACTGATAAATATTTCACCGGCACACCCAAATGCTGTTCGAGGTACTGAATGTAAGCACTTAGTTTCGCCGGAATTTCCTCTATCTCTCGGATGCCTGTCAGGTCTTCGTTCCAACCCGGAATAGCTTCGTAAACCGGCTCTGGGAGCGAAGCATTGATATCATAGGGCATGTAATCGATTTTCTCTCCATGGTAGAGGTAGTGGGTGCAGGCATAAATGGTATCGAAGCCACTCAATACATCCGCCTTGGTCATCACCATTTCGCTCACTCCATTCAGCATGATGGCATATTTTAGCGCTGGCAAATCAATCCATCCACACCGACGCGGACGGCCCGTAGTTGCTCCAAACTCGTGACCAATGGCTCTCAGCTTTTCTCCTGTTTCGTTTTCCAGTTCGGTTGGAAAGGGACCTCCGCCCACACGGGTGCAGTAGGCTTTAAAAATCCCAATTACTTTCCCAATCGTTTTAGGGGCAATCCCCAGTCCGGTACAGGCTCCTGCGGTGGTGGTATTGGAGGAGGTAACAAATGGGTAGGAACCGAAATCAACATCGAGCATGGTACCCTGGGCACCTTCGGCCAAAACTTTCTTTCCGGCACTCAGGTACTGATTTACAAAATGCTCTCCATCTACTTGTGGAATGGATTTAAGCAATTCCACGGCCTCAAAAAACGCCGCTTCTTTCTCCGAGAAATCTGGAATTTCGCCGTAATGCGACAAAATGGATTTATGTTTATCGACTAGTTTTTGGTAACGTACTTTAAAGTCTGGAAGCTGAGTATCACCCACTCTCAGGCCATTACGGCCGGTTTTATCCATGTAGGTTGGTCCGATACCTTTCAATGTAGATCCAATTTTGCCCAACCCCATTTTACTTTCGGAGGCAGCGTCTAACAATTGGTGTGTAGGTAAAATGAGATGTGCCCGGCGGGCGATCGACAGTTTTTTGGCCGCCACGGGGTCGAAGCCTCTGGCTTTTAAGCCGTCTAATTCTCTTTTCAGGATGATGGGATCTATGACTACACCATTACCGATCAGGTTCATGGTTTTTGCATTAAAAATCCCGGAAGGAATGGTATTTAATACAAATTTTTGCCCCTCAAATTCGAGTGTATGGCCAGCATTCGGACCGCCCTGAAAGCGGGCAATGAGGTCGTATTCCGGGCTTAATACATCTACAATTTTACCTTTTCCTTCGTCGCCCCATTGGAGGCCCAGTAATACGTCTACAGCCATGAATATTGTGATCGGTTAGTTTTTTGAGTAGGCATCGCAGTGACCCTCTTTTAGTCGGCTGCAGTTTCCATATAAATTAAGTGAATGATGTTTAATATCGAATTTAAGGAGATCACCCATCATACTTTGAATTTGTTGAATTCGCGGATCACAAAACTCCACTACTTTTCCGCAATCAATACATATGATGTGATCATGCTGCTTATAGCCGTATGATTTTTCGAATTGGGCCATGTTCTTTCCAAACTGGTGTTTAGTCACCAAATCGCAGGAAACGAGCAATTCGAGGGTATTGTAAACTGTGGCCCGGCTCACCCTGTATTTTTTATTTTTCATGTGGATGTACAGGGACTCCACATCAAAATGGTCGTTTCTGGAATAAATCTCTTCGAGAATGGCAAAGCGTTCAGGCGTTTTTCGAAGGCTTTTATTTTCAAGGTAAGCCTCGAAAATTTTCTTTACCATTTCATGAGTTTCAGTTTTGGACATGTGATCTTAAATCAGCTCAAATTTATTTAAAAAATGTAGTCCTTGCAATTAATTTGAAGACGCTTTTTCCACTGTTGAGGCGGTGTCATAACGGCTCACATCGGTTACGCCGCGTACCAGTTTGAGTTTGGCAATCAGCGTGTCCAGGTGCTGGGTATCATTTACATATACCATAATGCTGCCTTCAAAAATTCCTTCATGACTATCCACCGTGATGGAACGCATGTTCACTTTAAAATCATTTGAAATCACGGTAGTAAGATTGTTGATAAGTCCCACTTCATCAATTCCAATAATTTTAATGCCGGTCAAAAATGCCAGCTGTTTCTGGGAGTTCCACTTAGCTTTTACCACCCGGTATCCAAAACTAGACATCAATTTGGCCGCGTTAGGGCAGCTGGTTCGGTGAATTTTAATGCCTTCGCCCACCGTCACAAATCCAAACACATCATCGCCCGGAATTGGATTACAACAATTGGAGAGTTTGTAATCTATTTTCTGAAGATCTTCGCCAATGAGCAGAGTATCTACCTCATCCGATTTCAATTTCTTGATGAATTCGGAGGGCTCTGCCCGCTCTTGTACCTTTTGATCTGCTGTTTTTTCGGCACTAAGGTAGTTTTTCAAGTCACCGATATCAATCAGTCCCTTGGCTACCTGGTACAACAGATCTTGGGAGGCATGTAGTTTGAAATGGGTGGTAATTTTGTTCAGATTTTCGATGGTAAACGGAATTTTCAGCGATTTCATTTTGCGCTCCAAAATTTCCTTTCCGTCTTCGGCAACCTTCTTTTTTTCTTCTTTCAAAGAAGATTTAATCTTCGATTTCGCCTTCGCGGTGATTACAAAATTCAACCAGTCTTCTTTGGGTGTTTGCTTTCCGGAAGTAATAATCTCCACCTGATCTCCATTTTGCAGGGTGTAGGAGAGGGGCACCAGTTTATGATTTACCTTGGCACCAATACAACTGGCACCGAGGTCGGAGTGGATATCGAAGGCAAAATCGAGCGCTGTTGCCCCCACCGGGAGCTGTCTGAGTGCTCCCTTGGGAGTAAAAATGAAGATCTCATCAGAGAATAAATTCATCTTAAAATCGTCGATAAAATCCAGCGCATTCGATTCCGGATTTTTCAACATCTCCCTTACTTTTTGAAGCCATTGATCTAAACCACTACTTTCTGCATTAGGAGCTTCTTTATATTTCCAATGAGCGGCAAATCCTTTTTCGGCAATTTCATTCATCCGTTCAGTCCGGATTTGTACTTCCACCCACTGTCCTTTGGGGCCCATTACCGTGGTATGTAAAGATTCGTATCCATTACCTTTGGGTGTTGACACCCAATCTCTCAGGCGATCGGGATTTGGGCGATAAAAGTCCGTAACAATGGAATAAGCCTTCCAGCAATCGGCTTTCTCCTGATCTAATCTACTGTTCAGGATGATGCGGATGGCAAACAAATCATAAACCTCTTCAAACGGGATATTCTTTTTCCGCATTTTATTCCAGATGGAATGAATGGATTTTGGCCTTCCATACACTTCGGCTTTTAGTCCCTGTTCATTTAAAATTTTCTGAATGGGGTCAATAAATTCTTTGATGAACTTCTCTCGCTCAGCTTTTTTCTCATTCAGGTTTTTAGCGATGTATTTATAGGTACTCGGCTCCGTGTATTTCATCGCCAGATCTTCCAATTCCGATTTCATGGCGTACAAGCCCAAACGATGGGCGAGAGGTGCATAGAGGTAAATAGTTTCTGATGAAATTTTAAGCTGCTTTTCGCGGGGCATGTGCTCCATGGTTCGCATATTGTGCAAACGATCGGCCAGTTTAATTAAAATCACCCGAACATCGTCTGCCAGGGTTAGGAGCATTTTTCTGAAATTTTCCGCTTGTATGGAGCTGTCGTAATCGAACACCCCGGAAATTTTAGTCAGGCCATCAATGATTTTGGCTACTTTTTTGCCAAATACCAGCTCAATGTCTTCTAAACTGATATCGGTATCTTCCACCACATCGTGGAGCAAGGCGCACACAATTGAAGTGGTTCCAAGTCCGATTTCTTCGGCTGCTATTTGGGCTACCGCAATGGGATGATAAATATAAGGTTCGCCCGATTTTCGGCGCATGTCGCGATGGCTCTCTAATGACATATCAAAAGCCTGCCTGATTAAACGCTTGTCTCCCTTTTGTAAATTGGGTTTACAGGCTTTCAATAAGGCCCTGTATCGTTTCAGGATTTCCTTTTTCTCCGCTTCCAGATCTATGATTAATTCAGCCATGCCGATGCAACTCTTCGGGTTTAGGATAAGATTTTGGTAATGAAATCTCTAAAAAGAAAAAAGAGAAAAACTAGTAAGCCCACAATCACT
>JBEDFI010000137.1:0-4176 GCA_041175245.1 Bacteroidota bacterium | reverse complement strand
GATTAATGGTCTACCGGCCCGAATAAAAAACCTGTAAAAACCAAGAAGCCCGGTTCAAAGACCGGGCCAAGAGAACTAACAGGAAAATCCTGAAGTATTTTATAGACAGATTACCTGGCTATCAGGCATAACTGTTCAACATAACGGGCATAACGAGCATTAATACATTCTCGTTTTCGTTATTGGTTTGAGGCACTAATAAACCAGCACGGTTTGGCGTGCTCATTTCCAGAGTTACTTCATCTCCTTCCAAATTACCCAACATTTCGATCAAGAATTTGGCATTAAATCCGATCTCCATGTCTTCGCCTTCATACTGGCAGCTCAAACGTTCATGCGCCTCGTTTGAAAAATCAACATCCTCAGAAGAAATGTTTAATTCGCTTCCGCTGATTTTTAAACGAACTTGGTGAGTGGTTTTATTGGCAAAAATCACTACACGTCGGAGGCAGTTCAGGAACATACCGCGATCTAAGGTTAATTTATTTGGATTGGTTTGAGGAATCACGGCTTCATAATCCGGATAGCGCTCATCAATTAAGCGGCATATCAGATTAATGTTCCCAAACCTAAAAAAGGCACTGGTTGAATTGTATTCGATGGAAACATTCACATCTTCAAGCGGCAAAGATGATTTGAGCAAATTGAGCGCTTTCTTTGGCAAAATAAAAGAAGCTACCGCCGAAGATTTAGTATCCATACGACGATAACGAACCAATTTATGGGCATCGGTGGCTACAAAAGTGATGTTTTGAGGGCTTAACTGGCAATATACACCGGTCATTGCCGGACGTAGATCATCGTTGCTTACCGCAAAAATGGTTTTGTTGATGGCTTCTGCCAAAACAGATGCTGGAATACTCACCGAAGAGGCATTGTCTACCACCGGAATTTTAGGGAAATCTTCCCCGTTTTCTCCGCTTAGTTTATATTTTCCATCACCCGCATTGATCTCAATCGCAAAGGTTTGCTCATCAATATTAAACGCAACCGGCTGGTCGGATAAGGTTTTTAAGGTCTCTAATAAAATCTTTGAAGGAATGGCTACTTTACCATTTTCTTTGGCTTCCACTGGCAAGGAAGTAGTCATGCTGGTCTGCAAATCGGTCGCAGAAATGATTAAGGCTCCATCTTTAATTTCAAAGAGGAAGTTTTCGAGTATTGGCAATACAGTGCTGCTGCTTGAAGCACCATTTACAGCTTGTAATTGCTTTAATAAGGTCGAAGTGGAAACTATAAATCTCATACCTGTCGGCTATAATTAAGCTCAAAAATATGAATTTTAAACGGTATACTTTCTTTTCCGATACCAATGTTGAAAAAATCCAAAAATTCCTAACATTGATAAGGGTCCAAGCAGGTTTAGAGCTTGCCAGAATCTTTTTTCGTTCTTGATTTTCCCCCGATCTAGCATACGCAGTTTGAAGTCTTTATTTCTGAGAGAAATCAATGCTCCATCGCCCGATAAATAGTCAATTGCATTCAGTAAAAAAGCCTTATTTCCATACACTTGGCCGCTAAATCGGTCGAAGCCCAATGGGTATGGTGCCCCGTCTTGATCCTGCTGGCTTTTCAGTATATCGCCATCTGCCACCACGAGCAATTTAGATGGCTTTGAGGCTGAAGAGGGAAGGCTAAAATCTTTGCTTAAGCCAGTTGGCAAGGGTCTGTTTTCGAAAGCCGAATTAAATATCCCTTCAGATAAGACGGCAAGAGGTCTGCTTATTCCCTTAAACGATTCTGGATCGGGATTCTGCTCAAGGGTTTGCAGGGAAACGATTCCGGGCAAGGTTAGCAACTTACTGTAGGGCGAACTGCTTAGCAAGACCGTTCTTTTTAAGCCCTTTACGGCAAGGGTATCAATGCTCCCGGCAAATTCTGTGCGAATGCCCTCTAAATTTTTCACGATCGGATGTTTGATGAGCGGCATGATCACCGGATAATAAAACCAAGGCAACAATTGCACCTGCTGTTCCCCTGCCAAGTTGCCCACGTTCATCGGAATTTGTGCACAATTGAGATCCGCAATCAAATCATAATTCAAACGGATGCCATACTTAAAAAGCAGATCATCTAAATTGAGTTGATGCGCATAAGCCAGCTGATCTCCACCAGTACGAAGGCTGTCTAAATCTGCATTCGATTGATCGATGGCCATCAATAGCCGACCACCATTTGTTATGAAATAATCGAGTTTAAATTTCTCGGCCTCTGTAAATGGTCGTAAGGGCTTTGGAATCACCAAAATTGAAAGCTGGTTTAAACCCTCTTTGCTAATTTTCTCCAAATCCACCCTCCCGACCGTGAACCCATTTTCCAGAGCTCTCATGGCATCACTTAAAGCGAGGTCACTGAGTTCACCATGCCCTTCTGTAAAACCTACTCTAGGTTTCTCCGTTTTCAGCAGCTTATTGATGGCGCTTGCAAATGCATACTCCAAATTTTGAATGGAATTATTCAAAATAAGTTCCGGCGGGGTACCCATCCTGGCCTGCAGGAGATCAACAATGATTTTTTTATTTTGGTACTCGAGCAGCGCCTTGGGGAAAATGAGCTTTTGAATCGTTCCATCTTCAGTTTTTACGCTCAAATTAGTTGGTTCGATCCCTTCTTCGTATAAGGTTTGCAATCTTTTTTGTTGTTCTGAAACATTTCCCTCATTCGGATTGATGAAACTTACCTGTATTGGTACGGATGCACTTCGTTTGAGATCCGTCCAAAAATCCTTACTTGCCTTGCTTAATTGCCTGAAACCGGGTGGAAGTTCTCCTGTTAAATAAATGTTTACTTTGAGAGTATGTTCCAAATGAGCAGCTATCTTTTTCGAAGTTTCGGAGATCGTATACCGTTTTTCAGCGCTGAAATCATAGCGTAGCGGCCAAGCAAAGCAACTGATGTTGAACATTAAAAAAACCGCAAAAGAGAGGCCATATTTCTTGATCAAACCAAAATCAAGCACACCACGACGGTTTAAATTCCATACAGCCAATCCCAAGAAAAGGAGGATCAGATCGATAAAATAAATTAAATCATTGGTCGATAAAACACCGCGGCTGATAGATTGGTAGTGAGCTTGAATACCCAAAACTTGCAGATAACTTGATAGAGAGTTCAACAATGACCATTCGCCTAATGCATCAAAACCCAAAAACAAGAATAGCCCTGAGCCGGCAGTAAATAAAAAAGAGATGACCTGATTCTTGCTCAAAGAAGAGGCAAATATCCCGATGGCTGTAAATACAGCCGCCAAACAAATCAAGCCAAGGTAAGACCCGAAAGTAGCGCCCGCATCTAAATTTCCAGGTTCGGCGCCAAGTTGATAAATCGAAAAAACATAAAAAAGAGTAGGCACCAAACTCAAACACGAGAGGATGAACGCAGCCAGGTATTTGGCCCAAATGAGTTGAAAAACGCTTAATGGACGGGTTAGGAGGAGTTCATCTGTACCAAGGGCACGTTCTTCTGCGAAGGTCCGCATAGTGATGGCCGGAATTAAAAAAAGAAACAGATAAGGCGCCAGGTCGAAAAATGGCTGTAAAGTTGCATATCCTGCAATCAAAATGCTGTATTCCGGGAACAGCCATAGCATTCCGCCCGAGATCAATAAAAAAATCCCGATGCTGAGGTAGGCAATTTGTAAACTGAAATAGGAAGCTAATTCTTTCTTTAGTAGGGCAAACACTCCTTGATTTTTGATCGAAATTAATCAAAATCAAACAAAAAGCCCTTCTGAATTCAGAAGGGCTTTCCCATTGCAAAATTTACAGAATTATTTTTTGAAATGAATTTGGAAACCGATACCCAGACCAAACATTCCTTTCATGTCTCCGATCTTATCATAGTTAGCACTGAATTCGAGAGCTACAGATTTATTTAAAAATGCAGCATAACCGGCACCAGCACCATATGAAAAATCAGAATCCATACTGCCTAAGGTCGCCTTTGCGAACATTTTACCATTTTCTGCTTTCCCAAAATATGGTTTAACAAAGGCTCCTAAATTGGTAACACTGCCGTCGCCCCAATCCATGATATCTAAGAAAGCACCAATTGCAAAATTATCTTTTACAAATGTGCCAACTTCTGGACTGAGGTTCCATTGGGTGTTTCCATCTGAAGACATAAAACCGGCATTACCGCCTAATAATTTTGTGCCCTTTTCAGTTTGTGCAGAAG
>JBEDFI010000136.1:0-4179 GCA_041175245.1 Bacteroidota bacterium | reverse complement strand
TTATGAGTTATTTTCTTGCTGGATTTTATTTCAGTATGTTCTCCATTGGTACCTTAATCGGCTTAGCCTTGGTATGTAAAAACAGACACAATTTATCCTATACTTTTTTTGGAGTTTATAACCTGATTACCGCCTGGGGCTATCTAGTATCGTTCTTGTTGTTCAGCGGAATGATCATACAATTCCCTCATTTTTTCCGAACTGCAGCACCCCTTCATTATTTGTGGGGGCCGCTCTGCTACTTATTTACCAGAGGCCTACTCAGCTCCGATAATCGTTTTTATAAAACTGATCTACTTCATTTCATACCCTTTGTTTTTCACTTGGTCGAATTAATTCCCTTTTACCTCAGTTCAACAGAACTTAAAGTTGGGATATTAAAACAAATGCTCGCAGATGGTGATCGCTTTGGGGTCTATGAGGGTTTGCTAACATCCTATTGGCACGGATTTCTTAAGTTTTCGCAAATGTTGATTTACAATATCCTGCAATGGAAACTATTGATCAATTTTAAGAAGTCAAAAAACAAACAGCTCAAAAAAGCCAATGCAACCATTATCGATTGGGTGACATTTTTCAATACCTCCAGCCTGATAATGATTTTTGTGGTTCAATATCACCGAATTTTTTTATCAAATGGCGGATCATCAACGGTGAGTCTTGCCGATATCACTTTTTACATCTATTACATCGCTATCTGGTATTACTTATTATACAAACCAGATTTATTGAAGGGTATCCAGCTAATCCGGGTGATTCCAGAAAAACAAGTCAACATGGTTAAAAATCCAATTTCGAAACTAAGAAAGAACTTAGAGTATGAGGAAATTATCCGAAAACTGGAAACCCACATGCAGGCGGCTCAACCGTTTTTGCAAGATGAGATCAATGTATCCATGGTCTCTTCCCAGATTTACTGTCCGGAGCTAAAAATTTCTAAAGCCATCAAATATAAATTCGGAATCAATTTCCCCGAATACATCAACCAGTATCGCATTGCTTACATTGAAGAAAACTACAAAAGCAATCCGAATTGGCGGTCTTACACCGTGGAGGGGATGGCCTTTAGCGCCGGGTTCAATTCCAGAAATGCATTTTATACGGCATTTAGAAAAATCAAAGGCTGTACACCCAGCACCTATTTTAAGTCATCTTAAACAAAATTTCTAATGATTTCTTCTTCAAGAAGATGACATTCTGCTTATAGATGTTTAAACATCTATTTGTATTTTTGTGCAATAAATTTTTAACAAAATGACGAATTACATAGAAAAATTAAACTGGCGATATGCAACCAAACGGATGAATAATACTGCCGTGGCCGAAGATAAGCTGAATCGGATTGTTGAATCCATTCAATTGGCTCCAAGCTCATTAGGTTTACAGCCTTTTAAAGTAATCCTTATCAAAGATCCAGCAACCCGGGCTAAGATTGCACCGGCCGTTTACAACCAGCCGCAAATTACCGAAGGTGCTGCAGTATTGGTATTGGCAGTTTGGGAAAATGCCGGATTAGCAGAAGTGGATGCCTACATCAACCAAATTGCTTCAGAACGAGGTGTTCCAGTAGAATCATTGGCCGATTTCAAAGGAATGATCTTGGGTGCTATAGAAGGTAAAACTCCAGAACAATTGCAAGTTTGGTTTGCAAAACAAGCTTACATTGCACTTGGTTTTGGGTTAGTGGCTGCTGCACTCGAAGGCGTTGATTCCACACCAATGGAAGGATTTGATCCCGCAGCACTCGATCTGAGTTTAGGATTGAAAGAAAAAGGACTGAGAAGTGCAGTGGTACTGGCCATTGGTAATCGTGATGAAGCAAATGATTATTTGGTGAAGGCGAAGAAAGTACGTCGTCCTTTATCAGAGTTTTTAGAGATCATTTAAACACTTTATGATGGCATGGTAAAAGACTTCTCTCGTAGAAGTCTTTTTTTGTGAATCCCTCAGAATGACCTAACTTGTTAAATCTTATTATTTTTTATGAAAAAGTACCTGTTTCTCCTGTTGTTGGTGATCAATCTTAATTTGTTTGCACAAAAGATCGATCCTCAGCACATCCAAATTGCCCGCGATGAGTGGGGCGTGCCGCATATTTTTGGCAAAACCGATGCTGAAGTAGCTTACGGCTTGGCTTGGGCACATGCAGAGGATGATTTTGCCACCATCCAAACTTCTTTTTTGGCGGGTAAGTCTATGCTGGGCTTGCTGAAAGGAAAGGAAGGAGCACAGGTAGACTATGTTGTTCATTTGTTGCGTGCCAGAGATTTGGTAGATGCTCGTTTTGATCGCGGTGTCTCTCCAGAATTTAAAACCATACTTGATGCGTATTGCCAGGGATTTAATCAATATGCTAAAACACATAAAAGGGAAGTCTTGGTTTCAGAACTGTTTCCGGTAACTCCCAAAGATATGTTGGCTTTTTCGGTTTTGCAGCTGGCCATCAGCTCCGGTGCTGACCAGGCGCTTAAATCAATCTTGGAAGGAAAAGTTGCCACTCTAGATTTTTTGCAAGCCGGTGGATCCAATGCTTTTGCTTTTAATTCGAATAAAACAGCGGATGGAAGCGTATTTTTAAATATTAACGCACATCAACCACTGGAAGGCCCGGTTGCATTCTACGAAGCTCATTTAAACAGTGAAGAAGGCTGGAATATCTTAGGAGCCTTATTTCCCGGTGCCCCGAGTATTCTGCATGGGGTGAATGAAAACTTAGGGTGGGCACATACGGTGAATTATCCTGATAAGCTGGATACCTATCAGTGGAAATGAATCCTAAAAATCCCAAGCAGTATCGTTTTGACGGGCTATGGCTTGATTTAGAAGAAAAGATGATTCCTTTAACAATTAAACTCGGAGGCCTGCTGCCCATTCAAGTTAAAAAAGCCGCTTATTGGAGTAAATATGGCCCTACAGTGATCACAAAAAAAGGCACATTCAGTATCAGAGCCGGTGCTCTAGATGAAATCAGAGGCCTCGAGCAGTGGTTTAAAATGAATAAGGCCAAAAACTTTACGGAGTTTAAACAGGTTTTGGAGATGGGAGCCATCTCTGGCTACAATTTGGTGTATGCTGACAAGCAAGACACAATTTACTACCTGAGCAATGGAAAACTGCCGCTTCGTGATGCCGCCTACAATTGGAGAGCTACGCTTCCGGGGAATACCTCTAAAACCCTCTGGACAGCTTACCATCCACTCCGTGATTTGCCGCAAGTCCTGAATCCCTCCTCAGGGTATGTGTTTAACACCAACCACTCTCCGTTTAATGCTAGCTCAGCATCCGACAACATAATTGAAAGTAATTATGATAAAACCATGGGTTATGAAACCTGGAACAATAACCGAAGCGTGCGATTTATGGAGCAAATTGCGGAATTGGAAAAGCTGAGTTTTCAGGATTTTAAGCAGATCAAATATGACTTGCAATTGCCTCAAAAACTTGCTTTCTTTTCTAAAATAGATAGCTTATTTCTATTGGATGAACAGGTAAATCCGGAGATTGCTGATGTGATTCGGATTTTAAAAAATTGGGACCGCAAAGCAGACACCAGCAGTATAGGTGCCAGTATTTTTACGCATACCTATTACAGCTTGGAAAAGAAGCTAAAACAACTGGGTGCAACCTATGGTACCTTAACCGCTGAAACAGCCAGGAAGGCACTCCTTGAAACGAAAAATCATTTTAATACCTTCTACAAATCGGTAAATGTACCCTACGGCGATTACCAGCGCTTAATTCGTGGAACAAAGAGTTTGGCAGTGCCCGGAATGCCCGATGTATTGGCTGCCATGCATGCCGATCCGTACAAAAACGGACAAATAAAGGCAAAACAGGGCGATGCATACATCGCTTTGGTACGATTTACCAAAGAGGGTCCGGAGATTGAGAGTATCAATGCATATGGGGCCTCTGCCAATCCTAAAAGTCCGCATTACACCGATCAGATGGATCTTTTTGTGAAACAGCAAACCAAAAAAATGACCTTGAACAAAGCGGAGGTATTACGCAAGGCCAAACGGGTATATCATCCCCAATAAAACCTGCTGTTTTAATTCATTTAGATTTGTTTATCCGTCGATAAAAGTTTAATTTTGCCCTCCAAATAAATCCTACATGCGGAAGTGGCGTAATTGGTAGCCGCACCAGACTTAGGATCTGGCGCCGCAAGGCGTGGGG
>JBEDFI010000135.1:0-4190 GCA_041175245.1 Bacteroidota bacterium | reverse complement strand
TGGTAGGAGTTTACCTCCGGAATACCTTTACCTTTCAAACGCAGGATTTTTCCACCCTGAGTACCCGCTTCAATTTTGATCTTCGCCTTTCCGTCGATGGTGGGAACTTCCACACTCGAACCAATGGCTGCATCCACAAAACTGATGTGTAAATCGTAAATAATATTATTACCGTCGCGTTTTAAAGTTTCGTGTGGTACTTCCTCAATGAGAATGATTAGGTCGCCGGGTACACCCCCACGCGGAGCGGCATTTCCCTTGCCACTCATGGAGAGCTGCATGCCTTCGCTTACACCGGCAGGAATTTGAATGCTGATGGTTTCTTCGCCACGACTCAAGCCTTCGCCATGACAGCTTCCACATTTAGCCGTGATCTGTGTACCTTCTCCATTACAGGTTGGACAGGTGCTGGTTGTCTGCATCTGGCCTAAAATGGTATTGGTTACCCGTCTAACTGCTCCGCTACCGCCACAGGTACGACAGGTGTTGAACGAAGATTTGTCTTTCGCTCCGGTACCATCGCAGGTTTGGCAAACGACTTGTTTGTTGACTTTGATCTTCTTTTCGGCACCTTTCGCAATTTCCTCTAAAGTGAGTTTTACTTTGATACGCAGGTTACTTCCGCGACTTACCCTACGTCCGCCTCTGGAAGATTGGCCCCCGCCAAAAAAGCTCTCAAACGGACTTCCACCTCCGAAAATATCGCCGAACTGGCTAAAAATATCTTCCATGTTCATGCCACCACCGCCATAGCCACCGGCTCCGGCTGCATTGCCAGCATGACCAAACTGGTCGTAACGTTGTTTCTTCTCCGGGTTACTCAATACTTCATAAGCCTCGGCTGCTTCCTTGAATTTATCTTCCGCTGCCTTATCGTCCGGATTTTTATCCGGATGATATTTAATAGCCAGTTTGCGGTAGGCTTTTTTAATTTCCTCTGCATTGGCATTTCGGGCAACCCCCAGTACGTCGTAATAATCTCTTTTTGCCATGATTATTGTCCTACCACTACTTTGGCAAAACGGATTACCTTATCATTGAGGTAGTATCCTTTTTCCAGTTCGTCAATATTTTTACCTTTCATGTCCTCAGCGGGTGCCGGAATGTTCGTGATGGCTTCGTGCAAATCGGCATCAAATGCTTTGTTTTTGGCCTCCATTTCTTTTAATCCCAACTGATTTAAGGTATTTTTTAATTTATGATGTACCAGGGCCACGCCTTCTTTCACGGCGGCGACTTCACTGGCGTTTTCCATTGCTTTTAAGGCTCTTTCAAAATCATCCAAAACCGGCAACAGCGAAACAATTACTTCTTTTCCTGCGGTTTGGAGTAATTCGATGCGTTCTTTGCTAGTGCGACGTTTAAAATTGTCGAACTCGGCGTATAAACGAAGGTATTTATCGTTTGCTTCGGATAATTCTGCACTTAATTTTTGCAGCGTTTCGTCCGGCCTTGCTTTAGTGGTTTGCTTTTCGGTCTTTGCAGCCGGTGTTGCTTTGGTACTTTTTTTCGTTTTCGACATGTTTCAAAATTCTTTGCCCGATATAGTCAAAATTATTGCCAATGGAATTTTAGCGACAAGCTGTCAGTTAATCCTGCTGAAGCGCTTACAAACTGTCGCAAAATCTAAAAAATACGGCCTAAATACTGGCATTTTCCACTACTGAACCCTGCTCACATTTGATGATTCGCGATGGGAACGTGCGAATGATGTGATAATCATGGGTGGCTAGTAAAACGGCGGTACCCGACTGGCTGATTTGACGCAGCAAGAGGGTAATTTCTTCGGAGGTTTCAGGATCTAAATGTCCGGTGGGCTCATCGGCCAAAATCACTTCAGGATGATTCAATAAAGCTCTTGCAATCACTACTCTTTGCTGTTCTCCGCCAGACAGCTCAAAAGGCATTTTTTGAATTTTAGAGCGCAATCCCACCTGGTCCAATACCTCCCGGATGCGGGCGGCAATTTCCATTTCATTGCTCCAGCCAGTAGCCTGTAGTACAAATTCAAGATTTTTTTCAACTGTTCGGTCAGTCAGTAATTGAAAATCCTGAAATACAATGCCCAGTTTACGTCTTAAAAATGGCACCTGTTCCTCACTCAGTGTTTTTAAATCATAACCTGCTACCCTTCCTGTGCCACTTTTTATATGTAAATCTCCATATAAAATTTTCAACAAGCTGCTTTTTCCTGAACCGGTCTGGCCAATCAGGTACACGAATTCACTTCGGTCGAGATGCAGGTTTACCCTGGATAATACCAATTGGTTTTGTTGAAAAACATCTACATCAGTTAATCTGATAACGGATTGATCTGTCATATTATAGGTCTAGTTTGAGGATCTGGCCAAACGGAAGCTCATTTACTTTTTTCAGGATGTATTCAGCGTGCTCGTCCAATCCGATTTTATCCAATGATTTTTCAGGTCGATCTACTCTGAAATAAGCCAAAAGGGTGAAATGCTCATCCCTTAATTGGACATAGTCGGGTATCTTGGCAACTCCTTTTACTTTGATTATATACATCGTTTCAAAGTTATAATTTTCCCGGAATTGTATAGAGCTCTTTCAGCAAGAATTCCATCAGGTTAATACCGTCCGCATAATCCCACAGCCTGGGTTGTTGGGTAGCTCCGAATGGCACAACCTGATTAGCTGACTCTATAGGATGCATGCTGGCAATACATTGAATTTCATCTGCCTTGTTCAGCAATTCATCACTTAATTCAACCTGATTCGCATAACTTTCGTAGTGTAGAACAGCCAGCGGAGAGGCCAGCTTCGTGTCTTTTTTCAGCAGCAGGAAGCCATTGTCAAAATGCGACTCGCCATTTACCAGGAAAATGGATTTATGGTAATCGTAATTATTGTGATATTTATGATGTTGGCTGATCTCGCTGAATGATTCGATGGCTTCAAAAAACAAACGGAAATCATATTCTTCCGGAACCATGAGTTTAGACACGTTCCTGCATCCTAAGCCAAAATAATCGAAAATGTCAGTTCCCAATGCGTGTAAATCAGCCTTGCTTTCGTCGCCCCGGAGGATCGCCACGCTATTTCTGTTTTTACGAATGATATGAGGAACCTTGCCGAAATAATACTCAAAATACCGGGAAGTGTTATTGCTGCCGGTGGCAATAACGGCATCAAAATTTTCCAGTTTTTCGGTGTACAGGATCTGTTTCTCAAAGGCGGGTTCGATGGAACAGAGTTTATTCAAAATATAGGGCAGGAGTTTATTGTCTTGAGAAGAACATTTGATCAGCGCAATGTGACCTGCAGCCAGTACACACAATACATCGTGAAAACCAACCATCGGAATGTTGCCTGCCAGTATTAAGCCAATTTTCTTTGGATTGTGAACTACGGGGTAATGTGCCCATTGGGCATTCCATGAGCGCATGGCATCGGCCCTAAGCATCTCCGCAAGGGCATCCGTCGCTTTTTTGGTAAAGCCTGCTGTAAACCAGGGGTTGTAACCTGCTGCGGTCTGAATGAGTTGCTCCAATTGCTCATCGCCCTGCCTTAATACCTCTCCCAGCTCGATCAGTGCCTTTAATCGATCTTCCGTATTCAAACTCGATTTATTCATCAAAAAATATTCAAATTTCATATCTTTGTAAGGTTTTTACAAAGATCTTGCGAACAACAATTCGCAAAATTAAGTTTACAAAAAGAATTTCAGCTATAACATGGCAATTAAAATCACTGACGAATGTATTAACTGCGGTGCCTGCGAGCCCGAGTGTCCAAATAATGCGATTTACGATGCAGGAGCAGCCTGGCGATTCTCTGATGGAACCGGCCTACGCGGACTAATTGATTTCGGTGGTCAGCAGATTGATGCTGAAGAAACCCGTGCGGCAATTTCTGACGAAGTGTATTACATCGTTTCGGATAAATGCACCGAATGTGTAGGTTTTCATGATGAACCGCAATGTGCAGCGGTTTGTCCGGTAGATTGTTGTGTAGATGACGAAAATGTACGCGAAACCGAAGAACAATTGCTGGCTAAGAAAGCTTGGTTGCACTTAGACGCTTAAAGAGCAATATTAAATTTTTGAAAGCTCCGGATTTTCATTCGGAGCTTTTTTTATGTTGTTCGTACAATAAAAATGACACTTCGTCGGTATTTACATAACCCGGGTGTAGAAATGAAATAGCTTTGAAAGAGATACCTAAAATTA
>JBEDFI010000134.1:0-4196 GCA_041175245.1 Bacteroidota bacterium | reverse complement strand
CTTTAAAGGCGATCAGGAGTTAATCATTACCAGTATCCTCCAGAAGAAAGATACCTTCGTAATCATGCCTACCGGGGGCGGTAAATCAATCTGTTATCAATTACCGGCTTTGATGAGTGAGGGTACTGCCATTGTGATTTCGCCACTCATTGCCCTGATGAAGAATCAGGTAGATCAGTTAAGAGCTTTTGGTGGAAATACGCACATAGCCCATTTTCTCAATTCATCCCTTAATAAAGCTGAGATTGCTCAGGTTAAACAAGACATTACCAATGGCGATACCAAGCTGCTGTATGTTGCTCCCGAATCCCTGGCAAAAGCTGAAAATATTGAATTTCTTCAATCCGTTCCAGTTTCATTCGTTGCGGTGGATGAAGCTCATTGTATTTCGGAATGGGGGCATGATTTCAGACCGGAATACCGCAAAATTCGTCAGGTAATTAATAGTTTAGACGAGCATATTCCAATCATTGCCCTTACCGCAACCGCAACCCCAAAGGTGCAGCAGGATATTCAGAAGAACCTTCAGATGAATGATGCGGTTTTGTTCAAATCTTCCTTTAACCGTTCCAATTTATATTACGAAGTTCGGGCTAAACGTGATGTAGTGAAAGAAATTATCCGTTACATCAAAGGACAGGCCGGAAAATCAGGAATTATCTATTGTTTAAGCCGTAAAAAAGTTGAAGAAATTGCGGAAGCCCTTAATTTAAACGGGATTAAAGCATTGCCATATCATGCAGGATTGGAACCGAAAGTTAGAGCCGATACGCAAGATGCGTTTCTCATGGAAGATGTGGATGTAATTGTAGCCACCATCGCCTTCGGAATGGGTATTGATAAGCCGGACGTTCGTTATGTAATTCACCATGACATTCCGAAAAGTATGGAAGGCTATTACCAGGAGACTGGTAGAGCCGGACGTGATGGCGGTGAAGGTGTTTGCTTGGCTTTCTACTCTGAAAAAGATATCGATAAACTGGTCAAATTCATGAAAGATAAGCCAGTTTCGGAGCGGGAGATCGGCACTCAGATCTTAAAAGAAGTAATTGATTATTCTGAGTCTTCGGTTTGTAGGAGAAAGCAGATTTTACATTATTTCGGAGAAAACTTCAATGAGACCGGTTGTAACAATATGTGCGATAATTGCCGGGCCGAAAAGAAATATGTGGATGCGGAGATTCAACTCCACAAAACCTTGAGCGTTGTACAGGAATTTGGAGAAAAATTTGATGATCAGTACTTATATAACTTCATGCTGGGAATTGAAAATCAGCAGATTCAATCCTATGGCCATCATCAACATCCCTTCTTTGGCAGCGGAAAAGAAGATGGTGAATTGTTATGGAAATCCCTGTTACGACAAGCAGTTTTAAATAATTATCTGTCCAAAGACATTGACAATTACGGGCTTCTGAAACTCACCAAGGCCGGGAAATCTTTTATTGACAATCCGCATTCCATCAAATTTTTGCTCAATCATCCGATGGAGAGTGGCGAAATGGATAGCGAGGAGCAGAATCAACAAGGTACAGCTGCATTAGATATAGAATTGATGGCTTTGCTTCGTGATCTCAGAAAGAAATTAGCCAAACAACAAAACATTCCTCCTTTCGTGGTATTTCAGGATCCATCTTTAGAAGAAATGTGTACGCACTATCCGGTTTCGATCGAAGAACTGAAGCAAATTTCGGGTGTGGGAAATGGAAAGGCCATGAAATTTGGTATGCCCTTTGTCAACCTGATTAAAACGTATGTCGAAGAGAACGATATTGATCGTCCTTTGGATTTGGTGATTAAGAGTGCAGCCAATAAATCAGCCTTAAAAGTATCTATCATTCAAAATATTGACCGACAAATTGATCTGGAAGACATCGCATCCTCAAAAGGCATTTCATACCATGATATTATTCGCGAAATTGAATCGATTGTAAACTCGGGTACCAAACTGAACTTGAATTATTATATCGATGAAATGATCGATGAAGACCGCCAAGATGAAGTTTATGAGTATTTTCGCAGTGTCGAGGTCGATTCTATCGACGAAGCACTGAATGAGCTGGGTACCGATGAGTACACTCGTGAAGAAATTCAGTTGATGCGGATCAAATTTTTATCAGAATTAGGAAATTAAATGAGCTTAAAAGCGATTCCACAAATTAAATTTACCAATACTCCCAACTTTTTTTTAATGGCTGGACCGTGTGCCATTGAGGGTGAAGAAATGGCTTTGCGCATTGCCGAGCGGATTGTAAGTATTACCAACAAATTACAGATTCCCTACATTTTTAAAGGGTCCTACCGCAAGGCAAACCGTTCCAGAATCGATTCATTTACCGGTATTGGCGATGAAAAAGCCTTAAAAATCCTGGCTAAAGTCAGTAGAGAATTCGGTGTACCTACCGTGACCGATATCCACGAAAGTGGGGAAGCGGCCTTGGCAGCGGAACATGTGGATGTATTGCAAATTCCTGCTTTTTTATGCCGTCAGACCGATTTATTGGTGGCTGCAGCCCAAACCGGTAAGACCATCAACATCAAAAAAGGACAGTTTTTGTCTGCCGGATCTATGAAGTTTGCTGTTGATAAGGTAAGAGATGCCGGCAATCCGAATGTGATCTTAACGGACCGTGGAAACAGCTTTGGTTACCAGGATTTGATCGTTGATTTCCGGGGCATTCCTGAAATGAGTGAATTCGGCGTTCCGGTGGTAATGGATTGTACCCATTCGCTGCAGCAGCCCAACCAGGGCAGCGGTGTAACAGGAGGAAAGCCAGCACTGATTGAAACCATTGCCAAAGCAGCCATTGCGGTTGGTGCCGATGGTTTGTTCATCGAAACTCACCCAGAGCCTGCTACTGCGAAATCGGATGGTGCTAATATGTTGCCATTAGATCAATTGGAGGCTTTGCTCACTAAACTGGTTCGCGTTCGTGAGGCGATTTTATAATGCTTCTTATTCATCCAGGGTATAACGGAGAATCATCAAGGCATATAAAAAGGCGATACATTAATGTATCGCCTTTTTATTTTTAGTTAAAAATCATCAAACTCTATAATGATCTGCTTTCCAGTCTTTAATTTCCTGCTTAATGGCTTTTCCGCTCAAGCCTTCCTTTACTGCTTTTTCAGCCAGTGTTGGAAACTCAGCATCAGCAGCAAAACGTAGTGCCACAATCTGATGGATCGATAATCCCGCAGGCAATGTTTTACCGGTCAATACAAAATGTCTGAGATTCTCTTCAGCACGAATGGCTCTGTCCTGTGCTTTCAGTGCAAATGTTCGTGTAAATGCCGTCGTTAAAAAAGCACAAACAAATAAAAGCGTAATTAAGGAGGCAGAATAATAGGCTGCCGTTCCTTCAGACTGGCATAAATTGATGATGGAGCCGATTAATCCGACTAAAAGTAAGAAGCTAAGTACATAATGGTACCCGGGTACCATGCGGCGGTGGTTTTTGAAATTTTGTTCCATTTATTGTGTTTGGTTTAGGGTAAGGTATTTATTGGGTAAAGAGTTCTGTTAAAAATGATTTTAAACGCTCCCACGAACGTTTGTCTGCTGATTCATTATAAGCTGCACCTCTCGAAGCATCATTTCCGGCTTCAATTTGTGTAAACGCATGCACGGCATTTGCGTAATAAATCATTTCCCAGTCTGCCTTGGCTTCCCGCATTTCCTGCTGAAAATCTTTGATCTCTGCTTCAGTTTCAAAAGGATCGTCGGCACCGTGTAAAACCAACACTTTGGTTTTTATGGATCCATTTGGGCGGGTCTTATTTTTTAACAAAGAACCATGGAAAGAGATGACACCAGCAACCCCCAGCAAACCACGTGCGGCTTCTATGGCACCGGTTCCGCCAAAACAATAACCCATTCCGGCGATCCGGTTCGGGTCGGCACCTTGTTTAATCAACTCTTCGATAGCCGCTTTTATTCTGGATTGAAATAGTGTGTAGTCCTTTTTGTATCCTCCGGCTAAAACTGCCGCTTCGCCGGTGTTTTTTGGGCGGATACCTTTGCCGTACACATCTGCGGCAAGAGCCTGGTAACCCAGGGCAGCTAATTTATCGGCAGCACGCTTTTCATGAGTACTGAGCCCCATCCATTGGTGTATGATAACCACACCTGGAGCGCCTGGTTTTGCTTTCACCAAATAACCTTCCAGCTCGGTCTTGCCGTCATTATAATTTAC
>JBEDFI010000133.1:0-4268 GCA_041175245.1 Bacteroidota bacterium | reverse complement strand
ACATAAGGGTCAACCCTCAGTGATTCTTGCAAAAACAGTCAAAGGCTACGGTATGGGTGATGCCGGCGAAGGTCATAATGTATCCCACCAACAGAAAAGTATGGACATTGAATCTTTGAAAAAATTTAGATCAAGATTTGATTTACCTATTTCCGATAAAGAAGTTGAAGAGCTAAAATTTTATAAACCTGATCCAGATTCACCTGAGATGACATACATGAGGGAGCGAAGAGAGGCTTTAGGAGGCTCTTTACCGCAAAGACGCACCAAAGGAAACCAACTCACCGTCCCAAAATTAGATAGCTTTAGCAATCTTTTAACCACCACGGGTGAGCGAAAAATTTCAACCACCATGGCTTTCGTAAGAATGCTAACAACCATGGTAAAAGATAAGGAAATCGGCAAATATATTGTACCCATCGTTCCTGATGAAGCGAGAACCTTTGGAATGGAGGGAATGTTTAGACAATTGGGTATCTATTCCTCAGTGGGTCAGTTATATGAACCGCAAGATGCCGATCAGGTGATGTTTTATAAAGAACAAAAAGATGGGCAAATTTTAGAAGAAGGGATTAATGAAGCGGGTTCGTTTTCATCTTGGATTGCTTCGGGCACCTCATACAGCACAACAGGGATTCAAACCATTCCCTTTTACATATTTTATTCTATGTTTGGTTTTCAAAGAATCGGTGACTTGGCTTGGGCTGCGGGTGACTCGCGAACACGAGGATTTTTACTCGGTGCGACGGCAGGCAGAACGACATTAAACGGTGAGGGTCTTCAGCACGAAGATGGTCACAGTCATTTATTGTCGGCAACAATTCCAAACTGTGTATCTTATGACCCCTGCTTCTCTTATGAGTTAGCGGTCATCATTCAACATGGATTACATCGCATGGTGGAACAACAAGAAGATGTTTACTACTACATTACCTTAATGAATGAAAATTACAGTCATCCTGACATGCCTAAAGATATTGAACAGCAAATCATTAAAGGCATGTACCTGATTCAAAAAACTACTCTTAAATCTAAGCAGAAAGTTCAACTCATGGGTAGCGGAGTTATCTTAAGGGAAGCATTAGAAGCGGCCACCCTTCTTGAAGCCGATTGGAATATCGCGGTTGATGTATGGAGCGTCACCAGCTTTACCGAAGTTCGAAGAAACGCACTTGAAGTGGAGCGTCACAATATGCTAAATCCACTTGACCAGAAAAAGTCATTTATTCAAGAACAAATCACGGACACAGAATCACCGATCATCGCTTCAACCGATTACATGAAGTCCTTTGCGGATCAGGTTTCTAACTTTATTCCCAATCATTTTGTATCGCTTGGAACGGATGGCTATGGACGATCTGATAGCCGTGAAGCATTAAGAAGTTTTTTTGAAGTCGACCGATACTATATTGTGATCGCAGCGTTAAAGGCATTGTCAGATCAAAATAAAATTGATGTTTCTATGGTTGCTGATGCAATTAAAAAATATAACATAGATCACACTAAAACCAACCCGGCATTGAGTTAATTATGACTGATATATTAATCCCTGATATTGGAAATTTTGAAAGTGTTGACGTCATTGAGATCCTTGTCAAACCAGGTGATCATGTCAATAAAGACGACCCCTTAATCACTCTAGAGTCAGATAAAGCATCTATGGATATTCCTGCCTCTGAATCAGGAATTATTAAGGAAATAAAAGTTAGCGTGGGTGATAAAGTAAAACAAGGAGTGGCGATAGCAACATTTGAAGCTGTTGGCAATGAAGTTAAGAAAAAAGAAGAGAAAAAAGCACCTGAAGTGACCTCCTCAAAAGAGGTTCAGAAAAAAATAATTTCAGAACCTTCTCGACCTTTTCCTGAACCCCCTCAAAAAATACAGCCTGAAAATAAACCAGTTCCTGTGGCTGAAAGTATTGTTGCCGACCCAGGAAAAAAATCACATGCCTCCCCTTCTGTGCGCAGATTTGCACGTGAACTTGGGGTAAATTTATCTTTTGTCAGCGGCACAGGCAGAAAAAAAAGAATTCTTATTGAAGATGTCCAGAATTTTGTCAAAGGTGAGTTAAGTAAACCACGAACTCAGAACATGGGGGCTTCGTTTGCTCCTAGCCCAATGCCAGTGATTGATTTTAATTTGTTTGGACCAAATGAAACTAAACCTTTATCTAAAATTAAATTGGGTTTCCGCGCCTCACGTTACCCAATTTGATAATGCTGATATTACTGACCTTGAAGCGTTCAGAAAATCAATGAAAACTGAAGCGGAAAAAAGAGGGACTAAACTTACCCTGCTCGCTTTTTTAATGAAAGCTTCGGTGAATGCATTACGCGCCTATCCAATTTTCAACACCTCATTGACCGCGGATGGTGAGAATTTAATTTACAAGAATTACTATAATGTTGGATTTGCGTGTGACACGCCTGATGGTCTCGTAGTTCCTGTGATTAAAGACGTTGAGAAAAAAGATGTATTAGAGATTGCTCAAGACCTCTCAGTATTATCAGCAAAGGCGCGTGAAAGAAAACTGACCATTGATGAAATGCAAGGCGGTTGTTTTACCATATCCAGCCTTGGCGGCATTGGTGGAACTAAATTTACCCCGATTATTAATTGCCCTGAAGTTGCTATTTTAGGCGTATCAAAAGCCGAGATGCAGCCGGTTTATGACAGCAGCTCAAAAGGTTTTGAAGCCAGGTTAATTCTCCCTATCTCTCTTTCATATGATCACCGCGTCATTGACGGTGCCGACGGTGCTCGCTTTACTTCGCATCTTCGAATGATGTTATCTGACGTTCGACGACTTTTACTCTAACCTAATTATGGCTGAAAATTTTTTTACAATTCCAGATATCGGAAATTTTGACACGGTTGAAGTGATTGAGATTCACGTAAATCCCGGTGACTCCATCAAAAAAGATGACTCTCTGATTACTCTTGAGTCAGAAAAAGCATCTATGGATATCCCTTCAACGGTTGAGGGTGTTGTTGAAAAAATATTATTAAAAGTGGGAGATAAAGTTTCTAAAGGTGACAATATTTTGAGCTTTAAATCAGCAACCTCATCTCAAGGTGAGTCAAAAAAAATAAATACAAACACAGATGACGCACTAAAGACAGCGACAAATAAACCTGAAACTTCAACAGATACGCAAGATGCCTATGACTTGGTTGTCTTAGGATCAGGTCCTGGTGGGTATACCGCAGCCTTTCGTGCAGCAGATCTCGGATTAAAAGTAGCTCTCGTGGAAAAATTTTCAAACATCGGCGGCGTGTGCTTAAACGTGGGTTGTATTCCATCCAAAGCCTTACTGCACATGGCCAAAGTCATCACTGAGGCAGAAGATGCAAGCCATCATGGCATTACCTTTGGTAAACCTCATATTGATTTAGATAAGTTACGTACCTGGAAAAATGATGATGTTGTGGGCAAACTCACAGGTGGCCTCACACAAATGGCCCAACAAAGAGGGGTAACCGTGATTCAAGGTTATGGTAAGTTTTTGAATGAACACACCTTTGTGATCGAGGATCAAAAACAAAACACTACAAATATTTCTTTTAAATCTGCCATTATTGCTGCGGGGTCAAAACCCATAGTAATCCCCAATACTCCTAACCATCCAAACATCATTGATTCAACCGGCGCACTTGAATTTAAAGACATTCCACAACGCATGTTAATTATTGGTGGAGGAATTATTGGTTTAGAGATGGGGACGGTATACGATGCGCTGGGAACAAAAATAACGGTGGTTGAATTAGCAGATGGGTTAATGCAGGGTTGTGATCGCGATCTTGTTCGGCCTTTACAAAAAAGGATGGAAAAAAGATTTGAACACATTTTTCTACAAACTAAAGTGGTCAAGATGACAGCTGATGGAGATCTTATCAAGGTCACCTTTGAAGGCAAAGATGGAACCTTTGAAGACACATTCAATAAGGTATTAGTTTCTGTCGGAAGAATACCGAACGGTAAACTAATCGATGCTGAAAAAGCGGGTGTGTCAGTGGATGAGCGAGGATTCATAGCGGTTGATAAGCAATTTAAAACTAACATTCCTCACATCTATGCGATTGGAGATATTATAGGACAGCCCATGCTTGCTCATAAAGCCACTCATGAAGCCAAAATTGCAGCTGAGGTAATTGCGGGTGAGAAAGTGGAATATCAAGCAAATGTCATTCCATCAGTAGCTTATACAGATCCTGAAGTTGCATGGGTTGGGGCCACTGAAACCTCAGCGAAAGCTGATAACATGGAG
>JBEDFI010000132.1:0-4367 GCA_041175245.1 Bacteroidota bacterium | reverse complement strand
ATTTTGATATGAACGCTCTGCTGCACAAAAAAATCCTCCAGGTTTGCACCTGAAGGATTTATTAACCAAACAAATTATTATGAAGAAATTAGTATTGAGCTACTAATCACTATCAGAACACGCCTGCACCGAAATGGTTTTAAAAAATTTATTTTTTATTCCAGTTTCCAATTAATTGCCGCAAAATACCTACTTTTATATCCCGACAATCAAGTCGGGATTTTCGTTTCAACGCATAGGAAAATCCCCCATTTTTAAGCCCTATGCCCAAAGATACCTCCATTAAATCTGTCCTGATCATCGGATCGGGCCCTATTATTATCGGTCAAGCCTGCGAGTTTGATTATTCCGGATCTCAAGCTGCCCTCTCACTCAAGGAAGAAGGCATCAGCGTTTCCATTATCAATTCGAATCCGGCCACCATTATGACCGATAAGGTTATTGCCGATCATGTTTATTTGCTTCCTTTAGATTGTGAAAGTATCGAGCAGATCTTGCAGGAACAGAAAATTGATGCGGTTTTGCCCACCATGGGTGGCCAAACGGCTCTTAATTTATGCATTGAAGCGGATGAACGTGGTATATGGAAAAAATATGGCGTCCGTATTATTGGGGTTGATGTTGCAGCCATTGAGAAAACCGAAAACCGCGAAGAGTTTCGTAAACTGATGGTGGAGATCGGGGTAGGCGTTGCGAAATCTAAAATTGCTAATTCATTCTTAGAAGGAAAGGAAGCAGCACAAGAAATCGGATTTCCACTCGTAATTCGTCCTTCTTACACTTTGGGAGGTACCGGTGGAGGTTTCGTTCATAGGAAAGAAGAATTTGACGCAGCACTAAGTCGCGGTTTACAAGCTTCTCCAACCCATGAAGTTTTGGTAGAAAAGGCGGTTCTGGGATGGAAAGAATTTGAGCTCGAGCTGCTTCGCGACAATAAAGACAATGTGATCATCATCTGCTCCATTGAGAACTTCGATCCGATGGGTATCCACACCGGTGATTCCATTACAGTGGCTCCCGCGATGACCCTAAGCGATCGCTGTTACCAGGATATGCGTAATCAGGCCATTATGATGATGCGTGCCATTGGCAACTTTGCCGGCGGATGTAATGTACAGTTTTCGGTAAATCCGGAAAATGACGAGATCATCGCCATCGAAATTAATCCAAGGGTATCCCGTTCATCGGCCTTAGCCTCCAAAGCTACCGGCTATCCAATTGCTAAAATTGCCGCTAAATTGGCTATTGGGTATAATCTGGATGAGCTGGAAAACCAGATCACCAAAACCACCTCGGCTTATTTCGAACCAACTATAGATTATGTGATTGTAAAAGTTCCACGCTGGAACTTCGATAAATTTAAGGGAGCCAACAAAGAACTTGGCTTGCAAATGAAATCGGTAGGGGAAGTAATGGGCATTGGCCGCACGTTCATTGAAGCCCTGCAAAAAGCGTGTCAAAGTTTGGAGACCAACCGCTTAGGCTTGGGCGCTGATGGGCGTCAGAGCCGTAATTTGGAAGAAATTATGGACAGTCTGGAGCATCCGAGCTGGGATCGTTTGTTCCACATTAAAGATGCGATGAGTTTGGGCGTGCCTTTGGAATCAATTCGCAAGGCAACGCGTATCGATAAATGGTTTTTGGTACAGATTCAGGAATTGGTTGCTTTGGAAGAAGAATTGAAACGCTATTCCCTGAAAAATATACCGCTTGATTTCTTCATCACCCTGAAACAAAAAGGTTTTGCAGATGCACAAATTGCTTGGGTGCTGGGGAATGTGACCGAAGATGAGGTGTATGAACGTCGCCGCCAATTAGGAATTAAGCGGGTGTACAAAATGGTAGATACCTGTGCAGCAGAATTCCCTGCACAAACTCCCTATTACTACTCCACCTTCGAATTCGAAAATGAATCGATTGTATCTGATAAAAAGAAAATTGTGGTCCTTGGTTCCGGTCCAAACCGGATCGGGCAGGGGATTGAGTTCGATTATTCCTGTGTACACGGCTTACTGGCTGCAAAAGAATCGGGATACGAGGCCATCATGGTGAATTGTAATCCAGAAACAGTTTCCACCGATTTTAACATGGCCGATAAGCTGTATTTCGAGCCGGTATTCTGGGAGCATGTTCGGGAGATCATCGATTTAGAAAAACCCGAGGGTGTAATTGTTCAGCTGGGCGGACAGACTGCCTTGAAGATGGCGGAAAAATTGCATGCAAACGGCATTAAAATCATCGGCACTTCATTCAACGATATGGACATAGCCGAAGACCGCGGACGTTTTTCCGATTTGTTAAAAGACCTGAACATTCCATATCCAAGATACGGTGTGGCCGAAACTGCCGAAGAGGCGATCAAAGTGGCTAATGAAGTGTCTTATCCGGTATTGGTTCGCCCCAGCTATGTATTGGGTGGCCAGGGAATGAGTATTGTGATCAATGATGAAGATCTGGAAAAAGCCGTTGTAAAATTACTTCGTGCCATGCCTGGGAACAGGGTGTTGATTGATCATTTCCTCGACAGAGCCGAAGAAGCAGAGTCAGATTCTATTTGTGATGGTGAAGATGTACACATCATCGGTATGATGGAGCATATTGAGCCTGCGGGCATCCACTCCGGCGATTCGAGTGCCGTACTGCCGCCATTCAGCCTTTCTGAAAAGGTGCAGCAACAAATGGAGGAATATACTATCAAGTTGGCCAAAGCACTCAATGTTCGCGGACTACTCAATATCCAGTTTGCCATCAAAAATGAAGAGGTATACGTGATCGAGGCCAATCCAAGGGCTTCGCGTACGGTTCCTTTTATCGCGAAAGCGTATGATGTTCCTTATATCAATATTGCTGCTAAGGTGATGCTGGGGGTCAACAAGTTGAAAGATTTCAAGATCGAGCGTAAGCTGAAAGGCTATGCCATTAAAGAGCCGGTTTTCTCTCACAATAAATTCCCTGAAATTGAGAAGGAGCTGGGTCCGGAGATGAAATCGACCGGTGAAGCGATTCGTTTCATTAAAGATTTGCAGGATCCCTACTTTATTAAGCTATACAAAGAGAAATCGATGTATTTGAGTAAATAGGTTTACCCGAAGAGTGAAGAGAATACTTCTTCTACTTTTGAAACCGTTTTAATTTCGATCTGGTAGCGTTTAGGGTCTAAGCCTTTTTTGTTGTATTTGGAGATATAGATTTGTTCGAAACCCAATTTCTCCGCTTCCGCGATGCGTTGTTCAATACGGTTTACGGCCCGTATCTCTCCAGATAGCCCAACTTCCGCTGCAAAGCACACCTTAGAAGGCACCGGCAAATCTTCGTGAGAACTGATGATTGCTACCACCACGGCCAGATCGATGGCCGGATCTTCCACTCTTAATCCGCCGGCAATATTTAAGAAGACATCTTTGGTGCTCAAGCGGAAACCGCAGCGTTTTTCCAGTACAGCCAGCAGCATATTCATCCGGCGGGTATCAAAGCCCGTGGCCGAACGCTGTGGCGTTCCATAAGCCGAATGGCTCACCAATGCCTGGGTTTCTATCAGCATGGGGCGCATGCCTTCGAGCATGGCCGAGATGGTGATTCCGCTCAGGGGTTCATCGCGTTGAGACAATAAAATTTCGGAAGGGTTGGAGACTTCGCGTAAACCGCTGCCCTGCATTTCATAAATACCCAGTTCAGAAGCCGAACCGAAACGGTTTTTTACGGAACGTAAAATGCGGTACACATGATGACGGTCGCCTTCAAATTGCAGCACGGTATCTACCATGTGCTCCAGGATTTTTGGTCCGGCGATGGTGCCGTCTTTGGTAATATGGCCGATCAGGAATACCGGCGTACCGGTTTCCTTGGCATAGCGCAATAGTTCGGCGGTACATTCCCTAACTTGCGATACGCTACCTGGCGTAGAATCGATATGAGCCGAATGTAAGGTTTGTATCGAGTCGACCACTACCAACTGCGGCTCTAATTGTTCTATTTGCTTGAAAATATTTTGAGTGGATGTTTCCGTCAGGATGTAGCAATCGGCTTTGCTGGCTTTCAACAAACGTTCAGCACGCATTTTCACCTGCTGCTCACTTTCCTCGCCCGATACGTACAGCACTTTCATGCCAGGCATCATCAGGGCCAATTGTAGCATTAAGGTGGATTTGCCAATCCCCGGCTCACCCCCAATCAATACCAAAGATCCGGGTACGATACCTCCGCCCAGCACCCGGTTCAATTCTTTGTCCGGAGTAATGAAACGGTTTTCTTCCTGGTAAGAAATCTCATGTATGGCTGCCGGTTTGTTGGAGCGTTTACCCGAATTGCTGGTTTTCCAGTCGGGAACGGCAGTCGCACCCTTTTCGATCACCTCTTCCACAAACGTA
>JBEDFI010000131.1:0-4460 GCA_041175245.1 Bacteroidota bacterium | reverse complement strand
TCCTAATTATGGGATTTTAATTTGCTAAAGATTTAGAGTTTATACCTAAAACGAATATCAATCGATTCAATAACATAATCTGAATGGAGACTTACGGAAAAATCTTACTCTTCGCCATGCCGGCATTTCTGATCTTGATTATTGCTGAAAAAGTATACGGTGTTTTGAAAGGGGAAGATACCTTTGTAAGTTTCGATACCTTGAGCAGCATCAGCTCCGGAATAACCAATGTGTGCAAGGATGTTCTCGGCTTAAGTGTGGTGGTGATTTCTTATCCATTTTTAGTCTCCAAACTTGCTTTTATTCAGATCGAAAATACTTTTTTGACGTATCTGATCGCGTTTATTGCCCTCGATTTTTCGGGTTATTGGGTACATCGAATTGCTCATCGTATTAATTTTTTCTGGAATAGTCACCTCATCCATCACAGCAGTGAAGAGTTTAATTTAGCTTGTGCCCTGCGTCAGAGTATATCATCTATTGTTAAGTTGTTTACTATTTTCCTGTTGCCGGCTGCATGTCTGGGTGTACCGGTTCAGGTAATTGCCACGGTTGCGCCCATTCATTTGTTTGTTCAGTTCTGGTACCACACCCAGCATATTAACCGGATGGGCTGGTTGGAACAGGTGATCGTCACCCCTTCACACCACCGGGTGCATCATGCAATCAATCCTGAATACATTGATAAAAATTTTGCACAGGTGTTCATTTTTTGGGACAAATTATTTGGCACTTTTCAGCAAGAACTACCGGAGGTGAAACCGGTATATGGGATTACCCTCCCGGTACGAACCTGGAATCCCATCAAAATAAATTTTCTTCACCTGATGAATTTGATCAGAGATGCCTGGTTTACTAAAAACTGGGAGGATAAATTAAAAATATGGTGGATGCCAACCGGCTGGAGGCCTGCAGATGTTTCGCTCAAATTTCCTCAGAAAAAAATAGAAGATGTGTATGCCTTTCAAAAATACATAAGCAGGGAATCACTTTTGTTAAATACCTGGCTTTGGTTTCAGTTTTTCTTGCTGCTACTATTGCTAAGTCATTTGTTTGCAAATATTGTTCAGATCGGCAGCCCCCAGTTATTTGTGTACGGCTTGTTTGTTTTCTTACAAATCTATGCGTACACCGAGCTGATGGACGCAAATATCAATGCCTGGATTTTTGAATTACTGAAAAGTTGTTTAATGATGATGATGCTAATTCAATCTCCCGATTGGTATGGATTGAACCAGATTTTGAACTGGAGTTCACAATTCTTATGGTTTTATGCCCTTTTTTCAGTCATCATTTCTTTTTATTTCTGTAAACGTCGGGGTATTTAATGTTAAAACAATTATTTATTAATTTTATCAGAATTAATTTTTAAATCCATCTTTTCATCCTCACACCAGGAATGAGACTAAAATTATTCTTTCTTTTTATTGGGTTTTGCAGCGTGCTCAACGCCCAGGAGATTCCGGTCAAGGTCATGTTAAAAGAAGCCGAAAAGTCGATTGCAAAAAAAGCTGACACCACACAGTGGACTATTAAGAGCGGCGGGCTGTTAAGTGTGAATGTTACCCAGGGAACGCTCAGCAATTGGGCTGCCGGAGGCGATAAATTTTCATTGGCCATCAATTCCTATTTTAATTTTTTCCGATTTTACCGTAAGGGCAATCATACTTGGGATAATAACCTCGACATTAATTTAGGTTTCGTGAAAACCACCAGTTTGGGTAGCCGTAAAAATGATGACCGGGTCGATTTTGTTTCAAAGAGCGGGCATAAAATCCGCAATAATTTATTTGCATCGGGTCTGTTTAACTTTAGATCTCAGTTTTTTGACGGATATACCTATGGCTCAAACAGAACCAGTACCTTCTCTTCAACCATTCTGTCGCCGGCTTATCTGTTTTTGTCTGCCGGTATCGATTATCGTCCAGAACCCAGGATGAGTGTGTTCTTTTCAGCCATTACCAGTCGGTGGACCGTGGTGATGAATAATTACCTCAGTGATAAAGGAGCTTATGGCGTAGAGCCGGGTAAACATTCCATTAATGCCTTTGGTGCCCTGGCTTCTATTAACTACAGTAAGGATCTGGCACAAAATGTGTTTTATAAAGGCCGTATTGATTTATTTAGTAATTATCGCAGGAAGCCTCAAAATGTAGATTTGTTTATGACCAATAACTTTACATTTAAAATTAACAAATACTTGAGCGCCAATTATAACCTTGACCTTATTTACGATGATGATGTGCAGATCTTTGGCCCTGATAACAATAGACCCGGATTGCAATTGAAAAGTATTTTGGGTATCGGATTTCTTACACAGCTCAAGGAAAGAAAGAAATAGAGTAAGGAGTTATTCAACAACAAAGCCCCGATTAATCGGGGCTTTGTTCTGTGGAGCCGGAGGGATTCGAACCCTCGTCCAAACATGGTACAAATTACGCTTTCTACATGCTTAGCGGTTGTTCAGTTGTCGGGAAGGGGAAGGTCAATCGCTTACCTGTACCTTCTTCCGTAGATGCTTGTTCTCATTTGTTTATCGCACCTTAAACAAACCAGTTCGGTGATTCGATGCCTCACATGTACAGCCTACCAAACAGAAGCCATACGAGACAAAAGCTGAGCTAATTCTAAATTAGGCAGCTAAGGCGTAGTTATTTTCGCCAATTATAGGTTGAAAGTTCAGATTAAAGCGCTAGACTCACAATGCGCTGCATGCTTACATACTTGCCGCCATCCTGTCAATTCCGGTCGACCCCATATGTAGGTACAAAGGTACAAAATTTAGGCCATTAAGCCTCATCTGCCAAAACGGCCGGACGCTCGAGGCTGCGACCCGGGTAAGTCAACAGCGCCTGTTCCAGGCAATCCATAGCAGCTTCCAGCTCAACCTGATTTAATACATAGGCCAACCGGACTTCGTTTTTACCCGCACCTGGGCTACTGTAAAAGCCGGTTGCCGGGGCCATCATGATGGTTTGCTTTTGATATTCAAAGTCTTCTAAAATCCATTGGCAGAAGGCATCTGCATCGTCAATTGGTAAACGAGCCACCACATAAAATGCCCCACCGGGATTCGGACAGAACACGCCCTCCATTTGGTTCAGACGTTTTACCAGCAGATCGCGGCGAAGGGTATATTCCTTGTTTACTTCTTCAAAATAACTTTTGGGTGTATCTACTGCAGCTTCTCCCGCCAGTTGCGGGACCATTCCCGGACTGAGTCTGGCTTGTGCAAACTTGAGTGCAGCGGCCATTACAGCTTTATTTTTTGTGATCAGACAGCCCAAACGAGCACCGCAGGCACTGTAGCGTTTAGAAACGGTGTCCATCACCATCACGTGTTCTTCCAATCCGGCTAAATGCATGGGCGAGATGAAGCTCCGTCCATCATAGCAGAATTCCCGGTAGGCTTCATCGCTGAATAAATAAAGATCATGCTTCAGACATAATTCTTTTAAAGCCTCCAATTCCTCTCGGGAATACAAATAACCGGTCGGGTTGTTGGGATTACAAATGATTATGGCCTTGGTCTTCTCAGAAATGAGCTTTTCAAATTCTGCAACCGGGGGAAGCGCAAAACCGTCTTCAATGTGCGATAAGATGGGTTTCACCAGTACGTCGCTCATGCAGGCAAAGCCGTTGTAATTCGCATAAAATGGTTCGGGGATGATGATTTCATCTCCTGGATTGAGACAGGTTTGCATGGCAATGGTAATGGCTTCTGAGCCCCCATTGGTCACTAAAATATCTTCAACATTTAATTCATAGCCGATGGCATTGTAATACCCGGCCAATTTTTTACGGTAGGAGAGAGTTCCTTCCGAGGCAGTATAGGCCCATACCTTAAAGTCGATGTTTTTGATGGCATCGAGCATGAGCTCTGGCGTTTCAATATCCGGCTGCCCGATGTTCAGATGATATACTTTTTTACCTTCCTGTTTTGCTTTTTCGGCAAAGGGACTCAATTTTCTGATGGGTGAAGCGGGCATTTCCGCTCCTTTTATAGACACGTTAGGCATGGTACAAAAATACAAAAACCCCGCTTAGAGGCAGGGTTTTTTGTCATATTAAATTCGAATTACTTGGTGATTACTTCACCTTTAATATACAGGGACTTTACCGGAGTTTTAGCATTCGATTTGATGGTGATCGCTTTGCTGAACGGCATAGCCGCTGCTGCATTATAAGTTACTTTAATGATACCGCTCTCTCCCTTTTTGATGGGAGTTTTGGTGTACTCCGGTACCGTACATCCGCAGGTTGATTCTACATTGCTGATGATGATCGGTTCTTCGCCCACATTGGTAAATTTAAAATCTACGCTCACAGGTTTTCCCTGGGGAATTTTGCCGAAATCGTAGGTTTCCTTATCAAATTTGAATTCGGGCTGTTGTTGGATACTCATTGCGGTAAGGCCTAAAAAACCAATTGCAAAGGCACATAAAATCAATATCTTTTTC
>JBEDFI010000130.1:0-4526 GCA_041175245.1 Bacteroidota bacterium | reverse complement strand
TTATGGCAAAGATTCTGATCATTGATGATGAACGTGCCATTAGAAATACCTTACGGGAAATCTTGGAATATGAGAATTTTCTGGTGGAGGATGTAGACAATGGTATCGCAGGAATTGAACAGATCAAGCATCAGGAATTCGACCTGGTACTGTGTGATATTAAAATGAATAAAATGGATGGTATGGAAGTGTTGTCCCAGGGCTTATTGTACAAACCAGACCTTCCTTTTATCATGATCTCCGGACATGGCACCGTGGAAACGGCCGTTGAAGCGAGCAAAATGGGGGCCTTCGACTTCATTTCCAAACCCCCAGACCTAAACCGGCTGCTCATCACGGTTAGAAATGCCTTGGAGCGAAAAAACCTCATCACCGAATCGAAAGTTCTGAGACAAAGAGTTAGTAGAACCCGTGAAATATTAGGACAATCGGTCGAAATTCAAAAAATTAAAGAGACTATTGAGCGGGTGGCACCCACAGATGCCCGGGTACTCATCACGGGTCCTAATGGCAGTGGAAAGGAATTGGTGGCCCGCTGGTTGCATGAAAAGTCCACTCGATCTGCGGGGCCGATGGTGGAGGTGAATTGTGCGGCTATTCCCTCAGAACTGATCGAAAGTGAATTATTTGGACATGAAAAGGGCTCCTTCACTTCAGCTGTGAAACAACGCATCGGTAAATTTGAGCAGGCGAATGGGGGAACCTTGTTTTTAGATGAGATCGGCGATATGAGCTTATCGGCGCAAGCGAAAGTACTGAGGGCCCTCCAAGAAAATAAAATCACCCGAGTGGGCGGTGAAAAGGAGATCGATGTAGATGTCAGGGTAATTGCAGCCACCAACAAGGATCTGGAAAAGGAAATGGAAACCGGAAATTTCAGAATGGATCTTTTTCATCGCATCAGTGTAATTCTCATTCATGTTCCGCAATTGAGCGAACGAGCAGAAGACATTCCGGACATTGCGCAACAGTTTTGTGAGGAAATCTGCAGAGAATATGGAATCCCAACAAAAAACATCACTGAGGGCGCTATGAATGCTTTACAAGCACTACCCTGGACCGGAAATGTCCGTGAGTTGCATAATTTGGTTGAACGGCTGATTATTTTGAGCGACAAAATGATTACCGAGGCAGATGTACATGCCTACGCAAATCCACACTTACAACAGCCGCACAAGCCGGCTGGAAAACCTTTACAAATCAGTCTGATCAATAATTTCGATCGGTATCAAAGTTTTCAAGAGTACAAAGAGGCTTCAGAAAAAGAATTTATCCGGTTCAAACTGGAGAAAAATAATTGGAACGTATCAAAAACCGCAGAAGATATAGATATCCAGCGAAGCCACTTGTACAGTAAAATTGAGAAATATAGCTTAAAACGAAAAGATTAGCGCTTACAAAAGAAAATAACTGGCCATACCCAGTAAGAGCATAAACCCGAATACATCGGTAAAAGTGGTAATAATAATAGAAGAGGCAATGGCCGGATCGATCCCCACCCGTTTGAGTAGCAATGGAATGGCTGAACCGGTTACACCGGCAATGATCAGGTTTCCGGTCATCGCCAGAAAGATCACCAGACCTAACATCGGATTTTGGTCATAAATAACCGCTACGGCAAGTATAATTAAGCCGGTTACAGCACCATTGATCAAACCTACCGTGAACTCCTTTAATACCGTTCGGTAGGCCTGGTTATCGGTCAAATCATTCAAGGAAATCCGCCTTACGGTTACTGCAAGCGACTGCGTGGCGGCGTTGCCCCCCATGCCTGCAATCATGGTCATATAACCGGCAATAATGCTCAATTTGGCAATGGTACCGTCAAAATAACGAATGACGGAAGCGGCCAAGAAAGCCGTCATTAGGTTCAGGATCAGCCAAGGAAGCCGACTTTTTACCGCCTCTCTCCAGTTTCCTGAAAGTTCTTCATCTTCTGATACCCCGGATATTTTCAAGATATCTTCTGTATTCTCTTCCTCCAGTACGTCAATAACATCATCAAAGGTAATATGACCTAATAACTGCATGTTATCGTCTACAACGGGTATACTGGTTAAATTATATTGAGAAATTAAACGGGCAACTTCTTCCTGATCGGTTTCGGCCTTAACATATTCAAAATCAGTTTGAATAAGGTCAATGATCTTAATACTGTTTTTTGATTTAACGATGTCTTTCAGCGATACAATTCCGAGCAGCATGTTTTCATCGTTCACCACATATATGGTATAAAACTCTTCCATCTCCTCCGAAAGGCGGATCACAGAATCCAGCGCCTCTTTTTTATTAAAATTGCTGTTTACTTTGATGACCTGGGTATTCATCAAACCACCCGCCGAATCTTCGGCATAGGTTAACAGGGTACGGATGTTGGAGGCATCCTCCTCATCCAGCTCTAATAAAATTTCATTTTGTTGCTCTTGTGGCAGTTGACTGATTATGTCGGTAGCATCATCATAATCAAGCTCCTCTACAATTTCAGAACGTTTTTCCGGGTTTAAGTTTTCGAGAATTTTCTCGGGATGACTTTCTGCATCCATTTCCGACAAAACGTCGGATGCTTTTTCGGCAGGAAGAATATTGATGATCCGGTCTCTTGAATCTTGAGACAACCCTTCGAGCACGATAGCAATTTCGGAAGCATGGAATTCCGAGAGCAATTCCTGTAGAGCCGCATCGTCAGCTTCGAGCGCTTCTTTAATGCGCAACAAATCGTTTTTATCCAGCTCAAATGATAGCATGTTGCTAAAATAAGCAATACCTGCGAATGTTTGGGTTATTAAATATTTATTGAGGTTTATTTACTGAAATTTCTTGGATCCATGCCTTATTTTTCTTCAAAACATGGAGGGGAATTGCTAATGTGCGGGCTTCCTCCATCCATTTTTTGATCTTATAATCGGGATTGGTGCCATCGATCAATAACTGACTAAAATTGGCTTTTTGCACTAAATCCTTCAGGCGTATCACTGGATTTCCGCTCAGGAGGATAATATCCGTTTCAATTATCCGATCGAATAATTTATAGTTTAGTGCTGGGCTCCAACGAAAGACTTTTAAGGCAGCAAATTGCATTCGATTATTTTGCTGACAAAAGTCGGATGAGTAATAATCTGCACCCGGATTCAGCCAAGCCTTTATCTTGAGTCCACTTTGGGATAAAGCTGGATAAATTGAAAACTGATAGGCTTTATCCTCTTTCTCGAGATCCGTAACTAAAAATACCTCCTTCCCGCTGATATAGGCAATGGCAGTATTTTTTCTCAGACTGAAAAAGATAATTTCTTGCTTGCGCTTGATTTCGACTTGCCGGAGATTCGTGCTCAACAGTAGAAGAACCGTTGCAATAAGCGTTGTAAAGAGGAGTTTTTTGCTTTTGTAGATCAAGGTAAAAGATACGGCAAATACGATTAAATAGATCAATATTAGCTGAAAAGAATTGATCCAAATCCCATCCATGCTTGAGAAAGGCAGATGCTCCACATACAGAAGCATGCTATTGGTACTCTGAATGAGATGGTGCAATACTTCGCCGGTGAAGGGCAAAAACAAACCGAAAGGCAAGAGCAATACAAATCCAACACCCAGGTACATGATCAAACTCACCGGTAATACGATGATCAGATTACTCATCAGAAAATAAAGTGGAAATTGGTGAAAGATGTACATGCTGAGTGGTGCAGTGATGGTTTGTGCCGCAATGGAGAGGGCCGTATAACTCCAGATGGCATCCAGTAATTTATTTTTGATGTAGAAGCTTTGATAGATCATGGGGTGGATTAAAATCAAACCGAATACGGCTAAATACGAAAGTTGAAAGCCGATATCGAACAGATACAATGGATTGTATAAGAGCAAGATAAACGCAGATATGGCCAATAAATTATACGTATTCATTGACTTATAAACCGCCTTTCCCAACACCACAAAGCTTAACATCAGGGCGGCTCGGTTCACGGATGGTGAAAAGCCGGTAAGAAGGGCATAAAACCAGACCAAAGTAATCAAAATGAAAAGTTGTAAAACCCGAAGTTTTTGAATGCGTTCTAATGGCTTAAGTAAAAAAGCAAACATCACAAAGAGTAGCGCAACATGCATGCCCGAAACGGAGAGTACATGCATGGTTCCGGTTTTGGAGTAAGCACTCAGTATCTCCGGACTTAGATCGGCCCGATAACCCATAATTAAGGTAGATGCCAGCGCAGCTGCTTCATGTCCTCGAATGTGTATTTTAAAATGATTCACAATGGTACGCCTCAGTTCCAGAGCAAAACTCAGTACCTGGTTTCCATATCCACCACCCAACTTTCGAATCTCTTGTTGATTAATAAAACTCTGATAATGTATTTTTCTGGTCTTTAAAAAATATTGAAAGTCGAACTCATGTGGGTTATAAGGCGGTTCTACCGGATGAAAATTGGCTGGAGTTATTAAGAGGTCCCCATACCGGAGGTTAAATTTGCTTGTAGTATCTATTTTAAGTGCGATTAATAAATTGCCGTCTACTGCGTTACGATCTGCAT
>JBEDFI010000129.1:0-4590 GCA_041175245.1 Bacteroidota bacterium | reverse complement strand
TCGAACGATATCTTTCAATTCATCGCGATTCAGCGGAGTAAACATGATCAATTCATCAATTCGGTTTAAAAACTCCGGACGGATGGTTTGTTTCAATAATTCGAAAAGCTGATTTTTGGTTTTGGCCACCACTTCTTCGCGGTTCAGCTCGGTCAAATCCTTGAAATTATCTTGAATCAAATTAGAACCAATATTGGAGGTCATGATGATGATGGTATTTTTGAAATTTACCACACGACCTTTATTATCGGTTAATCGCCCATCATCCAAAACCTGCAAAAGAATATTGAACACATCCGGATGCGCTTTTTCAATTTCATCCAGCAAAATCACCGAATAAGGTTTACGGCGTACGGCCTCGGTCAGCTGACCGCCTTCATCGTAGCCAACATAGCCCGGAGGCGCACCAATCAGTCTGGATACCGCATGTCGTTCCTGGTATTCGCTCATGTCGATGCGCACCATGGCCGAATCATCATTAAACAGGAACTCGGCAAGGGCTTTGGCCAATTCGGTTTTACCCACCCCGGTGGTTCCCAAGAAAATGAAGGAGCCGATGGGTTTTCGCTTGTCGTGTAAACCAGCACGTGAACGACGGATGGCATCTGAGATCGCTTCGATTGCTTCGTGCTGACCAGCCACACGCTTGTGTAATTCCTCTTCCAAATGCAAGAGCTTTTCACGTTCGCTTTGGATCATTTTGGTTACCGGGATACCCGTCCAGCGACTTACCACTCCGGCAATATCTTCTGAAGTAACTTCTTCTTTCAACATGCGGCTGTCAATCTGAGTTGTTTCCAGTTCCTTCTTCAGTTTCTCTACTTCATCCTGAGCCTCTTTAATTTTTCCGTAACGGATTTCAGCAACCTTTCCGTAATCGCCCGCCCGTTCTGCCTGTTCGGCCTCCAGTTTGTAGTTTTCTATTTGCTCGATCTTCGCATTGATTCCATCAACCAGGTCTTTCTCGCCCTGCCAGCGGGCCTTGAGCGAATCGCGTTCGGTAGAAAGATTGGCGATCTCTTCACTCAACTCTTTTACCTTTTTTTCATCATTCTCACGTTTAATAGCTTCCCGCTCAATCTCAAGCTGCATGATTCTTCGATCGAGTTCATCCACTGCTTCTGGCACCGAATCCATTTCTAAACGCAGCTTGGAGGCAGCCTCATCCATCAAGTCGATGGCCTTATCGGGTAAAAAACGGTCGGAAATATAGCGTTGTGATAATTCTACCGCGGCAATAATCGCTTCGTCTTTAATGCGCACTTTATGATGCGTTTCATACCGTTCTTTCAAGCCTCGGAGAATGGAGATCGCATCTTGTGTATCGGGCTCATCAACCATCACCTTTTGAAAACGACGTTCCAAGGCCTTATCTTTCTCCAGATATTTTTGGTATTCATTCAGCGTGGTTGCCCCAATGGCACGTAGTTCTCCACGGGCTAGGGCTGGTTTAAGTATGTTGGCAGCATCCATGGCGCCTTCACCGCCGCCGGCACCTACCAGCGTATGGATCTCATCGATGAAAAGGATGATCTCGCCATCGCTTTGCGTTACTTCTTTTACCACGGCTTTCAATCGCTCTTCAAACTCGCCTTTGTATTTGGCTCCCGCGACGAGGGCTCCCATATCCAATGAATACACGATTTTGCTTTTCAGGTTTTCAGGTATATCGCCTTTTATGATGCGAAAAGCGATTCCCTCGGCAATGGCGGTCTTCCCCACACCGGGTTCACCGATCAGGATCGGATTATTTTTGGTACGGCGGGATAAAATTTGAATTACCCGTCTGATTTCCTCATCACGGCCGATTACCGGGTCCAGTTTGCCTGATTCGGCGAATTCATTCAGATTACGGGCATATTTATTCAGGGCATTGTAGGTGGCTTCGGCATTTGGATCGGTTACCCGGCTATCGCCGCGAAGGGCGGTGATGGCTTTTTTCAGATCCTTTTCATTTACCCCGGCATCTTTTAAAAGGGAAGATGTTTTATCTCCGGCATTCAAAATACCCAAGAGAACATGCTCCACCGCCACGAATTCGTCTTTGAATTCTTTCAGATAGCTTTGAGCCTTTTGAAGACTGGAATTAGCAGCGCTTGATAAGTACACATTGCTTCCGCTTACTTTTGGGAAGGTTTTGATCTGCTCATCTAGGGCGTCATTAAGGCGGTTGAGGTTTACATTCAGTTTTTTGAGCAAGTAGCTCACCACATTTTCATCAACCAATAACAGACCTTTTAACAGGTGTGCGTTCTCAATGGCTTGTTGCTGATGGCCGAGGGCAACTTCAGAAGCTTTCTGGATAGCCTCCTGTGCTTTGATGGTAAAATTGTTCAGATTCATACGAAGCTGTGGTCAAAACTACTGCCAGGGTTAAATAGTTTGGTTCAATCGGAATTTTTGTCTTTAAGCTATTGAAAAAACAGACGAAATGACTGTTTTATAAAGATTTAAGCTGTTAAAATTGCAGAGATCAAATATTCACTCTCCTGAAAACATCCACCCCACATGCTTGTTGTATGTTCAGCTAAATCAAGAAAATAATGAAAGAAATCATGTTTGCAATCACTCTGGGGATGTTTCTGCTGATGGCATCTTGCACAATGAAAAAATGGTCGGGTTCAAAGAGCGATCAAACATCGGCGGAGGCTTTATGTTATTATTTTGCCAATCAGCGAGACACTACTACTGTTCGCTTATTTGTCAATACCAATAATCAAGTAAGCGGCGATTATACCCGCTTTTCTCCGGAAAGGATGTCTTCCGGGATCTTGGAGGGCACCCTGAAAGGAGACACGATTCGGGCACATTGGGTATATCAGTTGGCTGGGATTCAAACGAGCGAAAAGCTCCGTTTCTATTTCAACAAACAAACCAAAGAACTTCGCCAGCCAGGCACCTATCCGGAAGACAGCAAGCCAATGCGGAAGGTAGATTGCGACCAGTTGCCTGCTTTTAGTCCGAACGAGCTTGCCAACGAGATCCCACAGACCCACCGGGTGCTCTGTTTTTTAAGGTTGGAAGGCACCAAACTTCAAGATACTATTGCCCTCAAATTACACATACTGCCCGATCGGCGGATCACGGCGGACTATGTTTGGCTCCCTAAGGAGAAGGATGCCAAAGTGGGTACGCTCAGCGGTCAATTGAGGGGAGACAGTATCCAGGCCACCTATACTTATTTACAGGAAGGTAAGCAACACATGGAAACGCTCCGGTTTTACTTTCAATCAGATACCGGTCGGCTGGTGCTAAGAGGCAGCGTAACAGATTCTATCCGAATGGATCGAGTGCATTGTGAAAAAATGCCCTGGAGATTGAGAAAACATTGAAGAGCTACAAAAAGCTTAAGAAAGAATGGCTTTTAATTGAGCAGTTTGATGGTCAGCTAATTTTTGGAGGGGGCCGACAGCCAGCATTTTCATCATCATATTCAACTCAGCCGAGATCAGGTGTTTTGCTTCTGTTGTGCCATTCCCCAAGTCTTGCAGCAGCCATTTTAATTCAAGGGCAAAGGGAGCTTCTTCAGAAGGGATGGCAGCTATTTCCCGGTTCTCCACTCTTGAACTGATTTTGATGGCCAATTTTGCCATGTTTTGGATGGTGAAGCGGGCCTCATCGGCAGTAGATGACCAATTATAGATGTTTTCTGGCATCAGTTGCTCATGCTTGTTCAGATCAGCCAAAAAAGTGTATACTTCGCTGATCGGCTTTTGAATCAATACCGTGCTCTCAATTGTGGTATTCATAGGTTTTTGATTTATACAGGCTCGTTTACTCCCCATTCAGAAGGATTTTCCCGCCATTTTTCCAGGAGGGCAATTTCTGCTTCCCCAATCATTCGATGCTCCGCAGCATAGCTGATAAGAGCTGAGTAGTTGGAAAGTGTAAAATAAGGACATTTCGCTTGTTTGAAGTTCTCTTCAGCCTGGTCGAAGCCATAGGTGAAGATAGCTGCCAAACCAGCCACTATGCAACCAGCATCACGCAGTGCCTGCACCGCTTGCAAACTGCTTTTCCCCGTAGAAATAAGGTCTTCAATGACGACGATCCGTTGGCCTTCTTTCACCTCGCCTTCAATTAAACTGCCGGTACCATGTTCTTTTGCTTTAGAACGAACATAGATGAAGGGTAATCCCAGCTCTTGCGCCACGAGCACCCCTTGTGGAATGCCTGCCGTTGCTACCCCGGCAATCGCATCAACAGTACCAAATTCTTCTTGAATTGAAATGGATAATTTTTGACGGATGTAGGTCCGGATAGTGGGGTGCGATAAAGTGATTCGGTTGTCGCAGTAAATGGGTGATTTCCAACCAGAGGCCCAGGTAAAAGGATTCGTTGCTTGTAATTTTATTGCTTTAATTTGTAACAGAAACTCAGCAACTTTCTGCTCTATCTCACGCTTGTTAATCATGCTGCAAATGTATAGAATTTATATTAATCAAGTACGTTTAAGCCTTACAGAAAATGTGCCAAGTACAGATAATTCTGTTAAGTTATTGACTGAAAAGGATTTCAGCATTCAGCAATTTTATCAAAAAGTGGTACAAAATTCTGGGAAATCGGAAATCTTGCTGCTTTGCCGGGATG
>JBEDFI010000128.1:0-4596 GCA_041175245.1 Bacteroidota bacterium | reverse complement strand
CCCATGGGTGCCTATCATCCACATGAATATTCGGTATTTTGAGATGAACGAACAGATCAGGTGGTTTGGCGGCGGCATTGATCTTACGCCACATTTTGTGCTACCGGAAGATGCCCGCTTCTTTCATCAATCCCTAAAAAACGTCTGTGATCGTTATCATACCAGCTTTTATCAAAAATTTAAAGATTGGGCCGATGACTATTTTTTCATTAAACACCGCCAGGAAACCAGGGGAGTGGGAGGTGTTTTTTATGATCGTCTCAATCCGGAATCTGCAAACATTGGCTGGGAAGAGATTTTCAATTTTTCCAAAGAATTGGGACGTTCATTCGTACCTATTTATGCTGAAATCGTAGACCGAAATCGTAATAAAACCTTCACTGAACAAGATAAAGACTGGCAATATCAACGCAGAAGCCGATACGCTGAATTTAATTTAGTGTACGATGCCGGCACTAAATTTGGTTTAGAAACGAATGGTCGTATTGAATCTATATTAATGAGCCTGCCCCCTCAAGCCAATTGGGTGTACAATTTTATCCCACAAAAAGGCAGTTCGGAAGAAGAGACCCTACACTTTTTGAAAAAGGGAATAAACTGGGTTTAAACATAATTTATGCTGATTTTTAAGATCCGGAAAACTTTTCCACATCCCACCGCTTAACACGTTCAATTTATTAACTTCGCAATTGCTGTTTAGCATATTAAAGTAGAGCATTATAATTTTTTGGAGAACCTTATCTGAGCATGGCTGACGAAACCTTAAATGATAGTTTAGACCCGAATACCGGCCGAATTATTCCCATCAACATAGAAGAAGAAATGAAAGCAGCCTACATCGATTATTCGATGTCGGTGATTGTGTCAAGAGCTTTACCCGATGTTCGTGATGGATTGAAGCCCGTACACCGGCGGGTATTGTTTGGTATGCTCGATTTGGGTGTCACCAGCAGCAAACCCTACAAGAAGTCTGCACGTATCGTTGGGGATGTATTGGGTAAGTATCACCCACATGGTGATGCTTCGGTATACGATACCATGGTGCGTATGGCTCAGGAATGGAGTTTGCGTTATCCAATGGTAGATGGCCAGGGTAACTTCGGATCTGTAGACGGTGATAGTCCGGCAGCAATGCGTTATACCGAAGCAAGATTGAAAAAAATTGCGGAGGAGATGCTGGCCGACATTAACAAAGACACCATCGATTTTCAGTTAAACTTCGATGATTCTTTGGAAGAGCCTACGGTACTTCCTACCAAAATCCCTAATTTATTAGTGAACGGCGCTTCTGGTATTGCCGTGGGTATGGCTACCAACATGGCCCCGCATAATTTGAGTGAAGTGGTGGATGCCACCATCGCTTATATCGATGATAATGATATTGACGTTTCAGGCCTCATGCAGCATATTAAAGCCCCGGACTTTCCTACTGGTGGTATTATTTATGGTTATGCAGGAGTTCAAGAAGCTTTCGAAACCGGCCGTGGACGAATTGTGATGCGTGCCAAAGCTGAAATTGAAAGCTACGGTAATGAACGAGAGCGGATCATAGTTTCTGAAATTCCTTATCAGATCAACAAGGCGAACATGATTGAGCGTACCGCCGAATTGGTAAACGAGAAGAAATTAGAAGGTATTTCTGAGATCAGAGATGAATCTGACCGGGAGGGGATGCGCATTGTATATGAGATCAAACGCGATGCCAATGCATCCATTGTATTAAACAATTTATATAAATATACAGCTCTACAAACCTCATTTTCAGTGAATAATATTGCGTTGGTCAACGGTAGACCGATGTTATTAAACCTGAAAGACCTCATCAAATATTTTGTAGAACACCGTCACGAGGTGGTGGTTCGCAGAACAAAATTCGAACTTTCGGAAGCTCAGAAAAGAGCTCATATTTTAGAAGGTTTACTGATTGCACTGGATCATCTTGATGAGGTGATCAAATTGATCCGTAATTCGGATACCCCTGATGATGCCCGTACCGGTTTGATGGATAAATTTGGCTTGTCTGATGTGCAGGCACGTGCCATCCTCGACATGACACTGCGTCGTTTAACCGGACTTGAACGAGACAAGATCAAAGAAGAATACGCAGAATTGATGAAAACCATCGAATACCTGCAATCTATATTGGCAGATGAAGGTTTACGTATGAACATCATCAAAGGAGAGTTATTAGAGGTAAAAGAGAAGTATGGGGATGAACGCAGATCGAGTATTGTTCACTCTGCGGAAGATCTTCGCATGGAAGACTTTATTGCAGATGAAGAGGTGGTCATCACCATTTCACATGAAGGATACATTAAACGCACTCCACTCACAGATTATCGCAGGCAGGGAAGGGGCGGCAAAGGAGCTATCGGCTCCCAGTCTCGTGATGAAGATTTCATTGAACATATCATCACCGCTTCTGCTCATAATTATATGTTGTTTTTCACCGAAGCAGGACGTTGTTTCTGGTTGAGGGCCTTTGAAATTCCTGAAGGAACGCGTACTTCAAAAGGAAGAGCAATTCAAAATATTATCAATATCCCGAAAGAAGAGAAAATTAAGGCCTTTATTAAAGTTACCAATCTCAAAGATCAGGATTACCTCGAGAATAACTTTATCATTATGTGTACCAAAAAGGGTACCATTAAGAAAACTTCGCTCGAAGCCTATTCAAGACCTCGTGCAAACGGAATCAATGCCATCAACATCAATGAGGGCGATCAGTTGCTCGAAGCATGTTTAACCGATGGTAAGAGTGAGATTCTGATGGCCCTGCGTTCGGGTAGAGCGATCCGCTTTAACGAGTCGACCGTACGGCCGATGGGACGTACAGCTACCGGAGTTCGCGGGGTTACACTTGCACATGCAAAAGACGAGGTGATTGGTATGATTGCCGTTAACAATCCGGAAGTGACTGTGTTGGTAGTTTCAGAAAAAGGTTACGGAAAACGTACAGATATTGAAGATTATCGCGTTACTAACCGGGGTGGAAAGGGTGTAAAAACCATTAACATCACCGATAAAACCGGTGAATTGGTAGCCATTAAAGATGTAACGGATCAAGATGATTTGATGATCATCAACAAATCGGGTATTGTGATACGTATTGGAGTAGGTGATTTAAGGGTAATGGGACGTGCCACACAAGGTGTTCGCCTAATTACGCTAAAAGAGGAAGATGCCATCGCGTCCATTGCCAAAGTAGACCATGAAGAAGAAGAAGAGGAAGAAAACATTGAATTAGATTCAAACCCAACAACAGAAGAAACTGGAGTGGATACCGCCTCTGAGGAAGCTGATCCTACTGCCGAATAATCAATTTTAAATCAATCATCATGAAAATTAAATCCATTTTAACTGCAGTGCTTACGGTTTTTTGCCTGAGTGCATTTGCTCAAAAAAACGAATTTAACAGTGCCAAAGGTAATTATGAGAAATTTGTTCAACTTAAGGAAGCAGGTTCATTAGTATTAGCCAAGCCCAGTATTTTAAATGCAAAAACTTCCATCGAAAAAGCCAGTGTAAATGAGAAAACAAAGAGCGATCCGGCAGTTTGGACTTATAAAGCTTTAATTAATGCCGAATTGGCACTTATTGACACCACCAGTTCCGCGGAATCTTATTTTAATGCTGCTCAGGAAGCGCTTAAAACAAGTTTAGAACTGGATAAGGAAGGGACTCAACAAAGCAATTTAAAAGTAGTTGGGGATCTTTCTGCCCAATATTTTTTGAATAGAGGAGTGAAGGCCTACCAGACACAACAATATTCAGCTGCATTTGATCTGTTTAACCAATCTTTAACTTATCGTCCCGGTGATACCACGATCATTTATTATTCAGGTTTATCTGCAATTAACGCACAAAATTATCCGGCTGCAATATCGAAATATACAGAATTGGTCGAGACCAACTTTTCCTCTGTTCCACAAATTGCACTTGATTTATCCAGGTTGCACGCATTACAAAAAGATACTGTAAAAGCCATCGAGGTTGCATCCAAATTTTCTGCAAAATTCAATGATGTAGCCTTGGCAACACAAGAAATTGAGTTGAGTCTGATGAGTGGGAAAGAAAAACAAGTACTCACAAAAATATCAGAACAAGTGGCCAAAGAGCCAAGCAATAAAACCTATCATTTTTATTTAGGTATAGCCTACGGATCTTCCAAAAATTATAAAAAAGCAGAAGAGTCTTATAAAAAGGCCCTGGAGATTGATCCGAATTACGAAGATGGTGCATTAAATTTGGGAAGTACCATTTTAAATCAAGGTATTGATTTATACAATGCTGCTAACAAATTACCGGTATCAAAGCAAAAGGAATATGATATTGCTATTAAACAGGCGTATGCAGAATTTGAAAGAGCTTTACCTTATTTGCAAAAAACCGTCGAAATAAATCCAAAATCACTGGCGGGCTGGGAAAATCTTAAAACATATTATGTAATTAAAAGGAACCAGGCTAAAGTGGATGAGATTAACAAAACTTTATCTTCAATCAGATAAGTTTAGTACATCCACTTAGGTAGGATATAAGCCCCGAAACTACCGGGGCTTTTTTTATGATCTTACTTTACTTAACATAATATTAATT
>JBEDFI010000127.1:0-4605 GCA_041175245.1 Bacteroidota bacterium | reverse complement strand
AGTAAATAGGTAATAAAACAACAGCTAAAGAACATACATGGCATTTGATTTAGACATGATTAAAAAGGTATACGGCTCATACGAAACTCGTATTGCAGCTGCCCGTAAAGTAGTGGGTAAACCTTTAACATTGACAGAAAAAATATTATACGCTCACCTTTGGGACGGCAATGCAGATCGTGCTTACCAGCGGGGTAATGACTATGTAGATTTTGCCCCTGATCGGGTAGCAATGCAGGATGCCACCGCCCAGATGGCCTTGTTGCAGTTTATGCAAGCCGGCAGGCCAAGTGTAGCCGTACCCTCAACCGTACATTGCGATCACTTAATTCAGGCTAAAATTGGCGCTGAACAAGACTTAGCCACCGCAAATGCGCAAAATAAAGAAGTTTTCAACTTTCTTGCTTCGGTGTCTGATAAATATGGTATTGGATTTTGGAAACCAGGAGCCGGCATCATTCACCAGGTAGTATTAGAAAATTATGCCTTTCCAGGTGGGATGATGATCGGTACCGATTCTCACACCCCAAATGCAGGTGGTTTGGGCATGATTGCTATTGGTGTGGGAGGTGCAGATGCCTGTGATGTAATGGCCGGATTAGCCTGGGAGTTAAAATTCCCCAAACTGATTGGAGTAAAGTTAACCGGTAAACTATCAGGATGGACTTCTGCAAAAGACGTGATTTTGAAGGTAGCCGGCATTCTGACAGTGAAGGGTGGAACTGGATACATTGTGGAATATTTTGGCGAAGGAGCCCGTTCATTATCTGCAACGGGTAAGGGTACCATTTGCAACATGGGTGCAGAGATTGGCGCCACCACTTCTATTTTCGGATACGATGAGAAAATCGCCGATTATTTGAGAGGAACTAAAAGAGCAGAAATTGCAGACCTCGCCGATCAGGTGAAAGCACACCTTACCGGAGACGATGAAGTGTATGCAAATCCAGAAAAATATTTTGATCAGGTCATAGAAATCGATCTTTCTAGCCTGGAGCCGCATGTAAACGGACCCTTTACCCCCGACATGGCCTGGCCGATCTCTAAATTAAAGGATGCTGTAAAAGAACACGGATGGCCGCAAGACCTGGAAGTGGGCTTAATCGGGTCTTGCACCAACTCCTCTTACGAGGACATTACTCGTGCGGCATCCATTGCCAAACAGGCAGTAGATAAAAACTTAACAGCAAAAGCTGAATTTACCATAACACCCGGCTCTGAGCTGGTGCGTTATACCATCGAACGGGATGGCTATTTGAATACCTTCGATCAGATGGGTGGAGTGGTCTTGGCCAATGCATGCGGACCGTGTATCGGACAGTGGGCCCGTCATAGTGACGATCCGACCCGAAAAAATTCCATCATTACCTCCTTTAACCGAAACTTTAAAGCACGTAACGACGGCAATCCGAATACCCATGCATTTGTGGCTTCGCCAGAGATTGTAACCGCCTTAGCGATTGCCGGCGATCTGGGCTTTAACCCTTTAACCGATACCTTAACCAATGCAAATGGCGAACAGGTGAAATTAGATGAACCCAAGGGCCTTGAAATGCCTCCTCAGGGATTTGCAGTAGAAGATGCGGGCTATCAGGCACCTGCCGAAGATGGCACTAAGGTGAACGTAATTGTTGATCCGCAGTCTACCCGATTACAGCTTTTAGAACCATTTAAAGCCTGGGAAGGAACCGACCTGCAGGGATTAAAATTATTGATCAAAGCCAAAGGAAAATGTACAACCGATCACATTTCCATGGCGGGTCCTTGGTTAAAATTCCGTGGTCACCTGGATAATATTTCCAACAACATGTTAATCGGCGCCATCAATTTCTTCAACGAAAAAGCCGATCAGGTGAAAAATCAGTTAGATGGAACTTACGGATCAGTTCCTGCGGTACAAAGAGCTTATAAAGCTGCAGGCATTGGCACGGTGGTGGTTGGAGACGAGAACTATGGTGAGGGTTCATCCCGTGAACATGCTGCCATGGAGCCGCGTCATTTGGGTGTTCGTGCCATCCTGGTTAAATCCTTTGCCCGTATCCACGAAACTAATTTGAAGAAACAAGGGATGCTTGCGCTGACCTTCGCAAATCCGGAAGATTATGACCGCATTCAGGAAGATGACACCCTGGCGATTACAGGCTTAACTGAATTTGCGCCCGGCAAGCCATTAACCGTAGTACTAACGCACGCCGATGGCAGCACGGTTTCTTTCCCAGTAAATCATACCTATAATGCGCAGCAGATAGAATGGTTTAAAGCAGGTGGTGCCTTAAACATCATTCGTAAAAATCAAAATGCTTAATCGCGATATGCTATAAACAGAAGTCCCGTTGATGCGGGACTTTTTTTTTATATACTTGAAAAATGAAGATCACCTTCCTGGTCATTGGCAAAACCGACGAGGTTTATCTGCGTGAGGGTATCGAAAAATACCTTAAACGCCTGAAACACTATATTTCATTCCAATACCTCGAAATTCCTGACCTAAAGAATACCAAACACCTGAACGAAGCCGAACAAAAAAGCAAGGAGGCTGAGTTGATTCTCAAACTACTCAAACCCAACGATGAGCTCGTTTTACTGGATGAGAAAGGGGATCAATTCAGCTCGGAGGAGTTCTCTGTTTACCTGCACAAAAAAATGCTCGCCAGCGTCCAAAATCTGGTAATTGTGGTAGGCGGCCCTTATGGCTTCGATCCAAGCGTGTATCAAAATGCAAAAAAAAGCATTTCGCTTTCGCGGATGACTTTTTCCCACCAAATGGTGCGCCTCTTTTTTGTGGAACAAGTGTACCGGGCTTTCACCATCCTCAAAGGCGAACCTTATCATCATTCCTGAATCAAGAAAACAAGTTTTTTTCTTCGATGTTCTTATGATGGGGTTAATTGTAATATCATGAAAAAAATGGAAGAATGCATACAAGCTTGCCTGGATTGCATGAGAGCTTGTGAAAGGTGCGCCAATGCCTGTATTGAAATTGGTAGTACAGATTTTGCAGAATGTATCAAAAGCTGTCGAGATTGTGCAGATATCTGTACGCTTTGCGCTCGATTCTCATCAAGAAGATCGGCTTTTGCAGAGGAACTCTGTCAGTTGTGCGCCCGCATGTGCGAGACATGTGCTGATGCCTGTGAACGACATGCTGCCCAGCACGAGCATTGTGAACAATGCGCAGCGACTTGCAGAACATGTGCAAGCCTTTGCCGGGAATGAAAAAAGCCCTTCAAAATTGAAGGGCTGAGCGTTTTTTTAAGTGACTTTATTTTGCTTTAGACGAAGTGCGTTTAGAAGTGGCAGCGCCTTTTGTGGGTTTTTTATTGTCCATCGGCTTAGCCTCTGCTTTCTTTGCAGGCTCTTTAGAAGCGCTTTTCAGGCCTTCTGCATCCAGGGGATCCGGTGCCTGCTCGCTGAACAAGGGCAATGGCTGAATAATGGTAAACCAAGTGATGATCTTCTTCATATCCGACGTATACACCCGGTCTGCATCGTGAGTTGGAGCCACTTCTTTGAAAAACGATTTCAAAATCGAACCATCTGCCTTCGGGTCAGGAATGGATTTAGTTTTTTTCATGTTTTCAAAGATGTCGACCAATTTTAAATCTTCATCATCACCAAAAACGGTAATGTCTTCCAAAGAAGCCATCTTGGCATTCGACATATTGACCACCAATTTAGTTTTTTGAGCATCCAGCCCTTCTAAAATAAAGCCGGTTTTATTCTGGCCAATCAGTTTAAACAACCCGGGCTTACCCGATACGGCTACAATTCCTCTTAAATTCATATTTCCTCAGTAAGACCAACTATTCTTCAATAATTTCAATGCCTAAAATTTTGTCACCCTGACGAATGTCATCTACTACTTCCACATTTTCGATCACCTTACCAAAACAGGTATGATTTCGGTCTAAATGTGCCGTGTTATCGCGGCTATGGCAGATAAAAAATTGTGAACCCCCCGTATTACGTCCGGCATGAGCCATGGACAATACTCCGCGGTCGTGGAATTGATTATCCCCATCCAACTCACAATCAATTTTGTAACCCGGACCACCTGCTCCGGTACCGGTTGGGTCACCACCCTGGATCACAAAATTTGGGATCACACGGTGAAAAGTTACGTGATCATAAAATCCTGATTTAGCCAGCTTAATGAAATTGGCTACAGTATTCGGCGCATCCTGATCGTAGAACTGTACGGTCATATCGCCTTTTTCGGTTTTTATCAGTGCTTTGCTCATAGTATTTTCTGGCCGCTAAGATAGTATTTTGCTCGAATTGCAGAATCATACTTAATTATAGAATTTCCAACTGACTCCAAATTTCAGGATGCGGTCGGGCATCGGATAGCGGTCTACCGTATAATAGCCCTGAGATTGTATTCCTTGATTGGCATAATCATATCTCAAAAACAAATTCGCTCTTTTTAAACTTGCCCGCACAAAAACATCGACAATGGGATACGAAGGCAGGGGCTTGGCATCCTGTTGATTATAAAACTGGGCAGCATTAATTGCATAAGCCGGATTTGCAAATTCGGTATGATAGCGTACATCCACACCTATATTTGTGCGTAATACCTTAAATAAATTCAGGTCTACATAC
>JBEDFI010000126.1:0-4651 GCA_041175245.1 Bacteroidota bacterium | reverse complement strand
CTTTTGGCTCAGGAAATGACCGTGAGTGGTACCGTTACCGACCGAAAAGACCGCTTGCCTCTGCCGGGTGTGAGCGTGTTAATTCGGGGCAGTAGAACAGGTACCCAATCCGATGTCAATGGTCGTTACTCGATTAAAATCCCACATCCAGATGTCGAGCTGGAATTCAGATTTGTGGGTTACGCACATGAAGTGGTTAAAGTGGGGGGCCGAACTACCATAGACCTCAGTATGGCTATGGTGACTAAAATGCTCGACCCCGTTGTGTTTACCGCCCTGGGCCAGGCCAGAAAACGAAATGAATTACCCTTTGCAGCTCAGAATATTACTGCGGAAGATGCCAACCGTACCCGCGACCCCAACTTTATGAACTCCCTGCATGGTAAAATTGCCGGGCTAAATATTACCCAAAGCAACACGCTGGGTGGTTCAACTAAAATGAATATTCGGGGCGCCAAATCTTTTTTTGGCAATAACCAGGTCCTGGTGGTAGTAGATGGCGTTCCGTTTAATAATTCCAATACCAATAGTGCAAGTCAACAAAGTGGCGGTGGCGGATACGATTATGGAAGTGCAGCCGCAGATATTAATCCGGATGATATCGAATCCATCAACGTGCTGAAAGGGGCTGCCGCAACCGCCTTATATGGCTCCCGTGCCAGTAATGGGGCGCTGATCATCACCACCAAGAAACGAAGGAGCAAGGAACCCGGTTTTTCAGTTTCGGTCAACACCGGATATCAGACCGGTTCAATGGATAAAAGCACCTTTACCACCTTCCAAAAGCAATACGGCGGCGGCTATGGTCCACTGTACGAATCGCCGGATGCTTATTTTTTATATCGAGATATCGATGGAGATGGCCAAAAAGATCTGGTGGTGCCGATGAGTGAAGATGCATCCTATGGGGCTAAGTTTGACCCCAATTTAATGGTATACGATTGGACATCTTTCGATCCCTCTTCGCCCAACTATAACAAAAAGCGCCCCTGGGTAGCTGCAAAGAATGATCCTAGCACCTTTTTCATCAACCCTCATTCCTTTAATCATAGCATCAATTTCGAAGCAGGCAATGAATTGGGTTATTTTAAACTAGGATATACCCGGAACGATGACAGCGGCATATTACCCAACAGTAAGCTTGGAAAAAATACGCTGAACTTTTCAGGTTCACATCAATTGATCAAAAATATTACGCTCGGTCTCACATCAAATTATACTAAGACAAAAGGTAGAGGACGATACGGCACCGGATATGATGCCTTGAATACTGCCCAAGGTTTCAGGCAATGGTGGCAGAGCAATGTAGATATCAAGGAACAAAAAGATGCCTATTTCAGAACCCGTAGAAACATTACCTGGAACTGGGCAGATCCTGCTCTTTTAGAACCCATTTATTGGGATAACCCCTATTGGGTGCGGCACGAAAACTACCAAGATGACAGCCGGAATCGTTTTTGGGGAAATGTAAGTCTGAACTGGAAAATCTATGATTGGCTCGATCTTACCGGTCGTATTAGTTTAGATACGTATGACGAAATGCAGGAAGAGCGCATTGCAGTAAGCAGTGTGGAAGTTTCCGATTACTCCAGGTATAACCGTTCATTTTCTGAGTTTAATTACGATCTCTTATTAAATTTCAACAAGAAACTGAGCCAAGATTTTAGATTAAGCGGATTATTGGGTACCAACCTTCGCCGAACCAAAGCCTCCGCTATCTTTGCGAGAACCAATGGCGGCTTGGTGGTTCACCGCCTTTACTCCCTGTCAAATTCTTTGAATATGCTCAGTCCTCCAGGCGAGAATTTCTCACGAGTAGGAGTAGACGGAATATTTGCCAGTGCTACTTTAGCGTACAAAGAGCTTGCTTTTTTGGATCTTACCGGCCGTAGAGATGAATCCACTACGTTGCCAGCGCATAACCGGGTATACTATTATCCATCCATTGCCGGAAGTTTTATCTTTTCTCAACTCCTAAAAAATCAGGATTGGTTAAGCTATGGCAAGGTTCGCTTGAACTATGCTGAGGTAGGAAGCAGTGCACCAAGTATGAGTCTTTGGGATGTGTACTCCAAGCCTGGTCCGTTTGAATCGACACCCCTGTTTTCGGTAACAAACACAAAAAACAATCCTGAACTAAAACCTGAACGGACCAAAAGTACGGAAGTAGGTCTTGAAATGGGCTTTTTTGATAACAGGTTAGGGTTTGATCTTACTTTTTACAGACTCAAGAGTGTTGACCAGATTGTGCCTGTTCCGGTAAGTACCGCCACGGGCTACACCCATAAATACATGAATACCGGTGCAATACGTAATCAGGGCCTGGAGCTATCGTTAAATGCGACCCCTCTGGTGGCCTCCTCATTCTCCTGGAATGTTGGCTTCAATTTTTCGCTAAATCGAAACAAAGTATTGTCACTCTATGAAGGAGCGGATGTCTTGAAAATTAACGATTATCAGGCTGGAATAAGCAGTAATGCTGCTAAAGGAGAGGCTTATGGAACGCTGAGGGGTACCCAGTTTATCTATCATGAGAATGGTCAGCGAATGGTGAATGCGAAGGGTTATTATATGAAAACACCTAAATCGACCTTTAATATTGGCGATGTAAACCCAGACTGGACCGGCGGTATCAATAATAGCTTTCGGTATAAGGATGTCAGCTTGAGTTTTTTAATTGATATCAGGAAGGGCGGCAAAGTGTTCTCTCTGGATCAATATTATGGACTGGCTACCGGAATTTCTGAAAAAACAGCGGCCCTCAACGATTTGGGGAACCCCTCCCGGCTGCCGATTGATCAAGGCGGCGGCGTAATCTTGCCGGGGGTGAAAGAAGACGGAAGCCCGAACGATATTCGTGTTCCAAACAATCAGGAGCTATATGGTTATTTGAGACAGCCCGATGCTGCTTTTGTATACGATGCCAGTTTTGTGAAATTAAGGGAGCTCGCTTTACGATACGATTTGCCCAAGCGGTGGATCACAAAACTGAAAGGAGTTAAAGAAGTTCAGTTTTCTTTGGTTGGACGAAACTTGTGGATCATCCACAAAAACCTGCCCGAGGCCGACCCGGAAGAGGGCATTAGCGACCCCAATTTACAGGGTTATCAGGTGGGGGTATATCCAACCTATCGTACTTACGGGTTTAATGTCAAAGTTAATTTTTAAAAAACGTATGAAAAAGTTCATTATCATTCTCAATATCAGTTTATTGTTTTTGGTCGCTTGTACCAAAAACCTCGACGATTACAATGTAAACACCAAGGCTGCACAAATAGGGGAGGCTCCTGCGGCAACCCTGCTTTCAAATGCTCAACTCAGTTTGGCAAGCATCATGGCTTCTCCTAATGTGAACAATAATATTTTCAGGCTGTTGGCCCAGCACTGGACTCAAACCACCTACATCGAAGAAAGTAACTATAACCTAGTTACCAGAGAAATTCCGGATAATTTCTGGACTTTACTCTACCGAGACGTATTGCGTGATTTAAAAGAGGCGCAAACCATTGTCGAAAAAACAGATCCCAAGTTTACCGATCCGGCGGTAATAAAAAACCAGCTGGCCATTATAGATATGCTGCAGGTGTATACCTATTCGGTCTTAGTAAATACTTTTGGTAATATTCCTTATACCGAAGCATTGGATATCAGCAACCTGCAACCCGTATACGATGACGCAGCCACCATTTATGCCGATCTGCAAAAAAGACTCGACGCTGATTTGACAAATTTAGATTTATCCAAGCCCGCTTTTGAGACCGCAGATCTCATCTATAAAGGCAGCGTAGAAAAGTGGCAACGCTTCGGTAATTCATTAAAATTAAAATTGGGCATGACCCTGGCCGAATCAGACCCAGCCTTATCAAAAAAAATGGTGGAAGAAGCTGCCCCCAACGTATTTCAGTCGAATGCTGATAATGCTGCCTTTAAATTTTTGAAGGCCCCGCCTTATACGAACCCGATTTGGACCAATCTGATCCAAAGCAAACGGAAAGACTTTGTAATTGCGAACACACTGGTCGATCGAATGAATACTTTGGAAGACCCGCGTCGTCCGTTCTATTTTACCATGGTGGAGGGCGAATATAAAGGAGGGGTGTATGGGGCCAACAACAGTTATCCTTCCTATTCTAAACCGAGTGAAAAAATGACTGCTGAAGATTTTGAAGGCCTTTTATTGGATTATGCAGAAACAGCGTTTTACCTGGCCGAAGCCACTGAAAGAGGCTACCAGGTGGGCGGTACTGCCGAATCGCATTATAATAATGCCATTACTGCATCCATTTTATATTGGGGAGGAACGGATGCCGAGGCATCGGCTTACATAGCCAAGCCAGAAGTGGCTTATTCCACAGCTTCCGGAGATTACAAGCAAAAAATCGGTCTTCAAAAGTGGATTGCCCTTTACAACCGCGGGCATGAGGCCTGGACAGAATGGCGGCGCCTAGATGTTCCGGCTTTGATCCCACCGGTAGGAAACGACAGGCCCATACCCTTGCGATTTACCTATCCGGTTGATGAACAAAACCTCAACAGTAAAAATCAAGAAGCAGCCGCAGCTGCCATCGGAGGAGATAAAACCGATACCCGACTTTTTTGGGATAAACAATAAATGAAATAATTATTAGTTATTAGCTTTAATAATTAACAC
>JBEDFI010000125.1:0-4662 GCA_041175245.1 Bacteroidota bacterium | reverse complement strand
CTTTTTAATTTTGCGGTATTAACAACAAATTATTAATAATTATTAATTAACCCTTTACTCAAGACAACATGAAAAATTTATTCAAATTCGGTTTCTTAGCTTTAGCTATTTCTTTATCTGTTGCTGCATGTTCTTCTAACAAAACTGAAGAAGCTGCTACTGATACTGCTGCTGTTGACACTACTGCTGTAGATACTACTGCTGTTGACACTACTGCTGCTGCTGACACAACTGTTGCTGCTCAGTAATTAAGAAACAAGCAAAAAAAGAAGCCGTCTGGAATATCCTGACGGTTTTTTTATGCGTCGAATTTTACCAAACAAAGAAGCGGGTCCCATGATTGGAACCCGCTTTCTTTTTTACCAAAAAACCAAAACCTAACTCACAGATTTTTTGAACCAATTCTTGATCTTGGAAGTATTGTTTACCGACAATAGATACATACAAGGAACGAGGATTAAGGTTAGAAAAGTTGCAAAGCTTAAACCAAAAATCATGGTCCAGGATAAGGGACCCCAGAAAGCCACATTATCTCCACCAAAATAGATGTGCGGATTGAATTCACTGAACAAAGTGGCAAAATCAATATTTAGCCCAACCGCCAATGGAATTAAGCCTAAGATGGTTGCCGTGGCAGTGAGGAGCACCGGAGTCATTCGAGTGCGGCCTGCTTCGATCACCGCCTGCTTGACCGGCATTCCTTGCGATACCAGTAAATCGGTGAATTCTACCAGCAGAATACCATTCCGGACCACAATTCCTGCTAAGGCAACAATTCCAATACCCGACATCACGATAGACATATCCATTCTGAAGAGGGTAATCCCTAAAATCACACCAATGATACTGAACAAGATCTCAATCAGGATGATGATGGGTTTAGAAATTGAATTGAACTGAGTCACCAGAATAATAAGAATCAAACCGAGGGAAATCAGTAAGGCAGATCCAAGGAATGCTGCGGTTTCTTTTTGCTCTTCTTGTTCACCTGCCATGCGAATGCTCACTCCATCAGGACTATCAAATTGGTTGACTTCGGCTTCAACCGCAGCCACCACTTCATTTGGGTTATAATCACCCAATACGTTGGAAGAAAGAGTAACAATACGCTTTTGCTGTTTACGCTTCACACTTCCATAAGTATTCACAAAATCAATCTCAGCAAAGGAAGCCAAGGGAACCTGACGAATCATACCGCCCATTGCCATGTCGCGGTAGGTAATTTTCATATTGCGCAGAGCATCCAAATTGTTTCGTTGATCTGAAGGGGCACGAAGATTAATCTCATAATCTTCATTCAAATCACGGAATTTAGAAATTTCTTTACCATAAATAGCTGTACGAAGATCCATGCCGATTTGTCCGCTCGAAATACCTTCACGATTAGCCCGTTCGCGGTCTATATCAAATACAATCTCAGGTTTATTGTTCTGAAAATCCGATTTCAATTCTTCTACCCCAGCAATTTGCTTGCTTTGGAGGAATTTTTTTAGCCGCTCGGAGGTACGGACCAGTGCATCTAGATCGTCGCCGGTTATTTCAATAGAAATTGGCTTTGATGTGGGAGGACCATTTTGTTCCTGAGCCACGGTAATTTCTGCACCCGGTATTTCCTTTACCGACTGGCGGATTTTATCCAGGTAAGCAGAGGTACTTTCCCCATTCCGCTGACCGAACTGAACAAAGGCTACGGTTACTTTTCCCCTGTTCGGGTAGTTCCCTTGATCTTCATCCTGTGGATCGGTTACACCTACGGTTACGTTGGAAATAATAGAAGTAACAATCGGATTGTCTTTGCCCACTACTTTGCTTACCCGTTCTTCAACCCGTTTTACTACCTCGTTGGTATAAGCTTGATCTGTTCCGATGGGAAGGTTTACATATACATATATGAAATTGGGATCACTGCTTGGAAAAAACACCACTTTAGGCGGAATAATTCCCATCAAAAAGATTGAAAAAACAAATAAGCCGACTGTTCCCCAGAGCATTCTTTTGGGGCGTTCTACTGCCCATTTCAGGAGCTTTACATACTTATCTTGAAAACGCGGCCAGGTAACTTGTTGAAACCTGCTTACCGCCCCGGTCAGATAAAAATGATTGAGCAGGTATAGCAGGGCCATAAAGATTACGAAATTCCCGAAGCCAAAGCTAATAAGGTAGGCAGGGATGGCTAAGGCTCCGAAGACGTAAAGCACTTTTTTTACTTTTTTATCAAAACTTGGCTTCTCCTGGTGCTCATCGTGTGGTTTCATAAAATCGACAGCAAAGACTGGATTAATGATGTAAGCCACCAACAAGGAGGCTAATAGCGTAATGATCAACGTAATGGGCAAGAAATACATGAACTCACCGATTACCCCCGGCCAGAACAATAAGGGTACAAATGGGGCCAATGTGGTCAGGGTTCCGGAGAGGACCGGCAAAAACACTTCACCAGCAGCCATTTTAGCTGCTTTTACAATTGGCACCTTGCCATTATCGAAAATACGGTGGGTGTTCTCAATTACTACAATTGCATCGTCGACCACAATTCCCAATCCAAGGAGAAAAGAGAACAAGACGATCATATTCATGGTGAAACTAAAGCCCAGCAGACTTCCTAATGCAGGCATGGCAAGAAACGCCACAAACATAGACAAGGGAACCGATAAGGCCACAAACAAGGCATTGGTAACACCCATAAAAAACATGAGGATGAGCGTAACCAGTACAAATCCGATGATGATGGTATTGATCAAATCGTGCAAGGTAACTCTCGTTTGATCGGATTGGTCGCCGGTGATGGTAATGTTCAGGTTTTTAGGCAAGGAATTCAGCTGCATATCCTTAATCAACGTATTGATTTTATCTGATGCTTCGATCAAATTTTCTCCACTTCGCTTCTTTACATTCAGCGTGATCACATTTTTGCCGTATAAACGGGCATAACTCTCCTGTTCCTTGAAGGAATCCTTGATTTCTGCAATTTCTTTCAAGTAAACAGCAGCACCGGTTGGGGTTTGAACAATCAGGTTTTCAATCTCTTCGGCACTCTTGAATTCTTTTTTTACGTTCAATGTTCTACGCACTCCATCCATTTTAACCGTACCGCCAGAGATGGTCAGATTTTCATAGCCTACCGCCGATTCAATATCTCTGAATGAAATTTGAGCAGCTGCCATTTTATTCAGATCGGCATTAATTTGAATTTCCGGATCTAAAGCACCCACAATGTCGACTCCTGAAATCTCCTTCATTCCTTCGATCTGGTCTTTCAGGTCATCTGCATATTCTTTCAGTTTCTTTAAGTCGTAATCCCCTGAAATGTTCACGTACATAATCGGTAGGTCAGCCAGGTTGATATCCATTACATTCGGTTCCTTCGGCAGATCATTCGGCAAATCCTGACGTGCCTTGTCAACCGCATCTTTCACCCGCTGTTTGGCTTCCTTAAGGTCAACGTTGGTATTAAATTCTGCCGTGATAACAGAAACATCCTGATAAGAATTAGACGTGATTTTCTTTAAACCGGGAGTAGATTTAAGCTGTTTCTCCAATTGCTTGGTCACCAGATTCTCCATATTTTCTGGAGAGGTGCCAGGATAAATGGTTTGCACAAAAATCTTTGGGATCACCACCTCCGGAAAATTCTCTTTAGGAAGATTTTGATAGGCTGAATAGCCCATGAGCACCAAAATAAAGGTGAACACATAGATAGCTGTTTTATTCTCAATGGCCCAGCTGGCGGGTTTAAATTCTTTAAATAGATCTTTCATCTGTTCTGTTGCGAGGATTAAAACTTAACTAAATCGCCTTCATTTAAATCTGACAAGCCGGTAGTGATCACTTTATCTCCCGCTTTTAATCCGCTCAACACCTCGGCCATACCTTCTGAAACTTTACCCGACTGGATGGCTACCCGCTTGGCCTTGCCTTGTACAGCCAGATACACATAATCGCCGTTTTCTGATTTTTGAATAATGTTTACCGGAACGGACAAAGCTTTTTCTTTTTTATAATCCACAATTTTAAGCACCGCCACCATGTTCTGACGGTAGTTCTTAGCTGCGGGTAATTTCACTTCCACACCGAAACTTCGTGAGGTGAGGTCGATGGTTTTGGCAGCAAAGCTTAAACGAGTGCGAACAGTATCGATTAAATCGGGTAGAATAACACTTACCTCATCTCCCTGATTCACTTTACCTGCATATGACTCGGCAACCATGGCCTTCACCTTCAAATTGGAGGAGTTCACTACCCGAATACCCGGCATACCGGGCATCACCGCCTGCCCAACTTTGATGTCGAACTGATCGACTATCCCATTGATGGGAGCTTTTATTTTATACAAGGCAGCCTGCGATTTTAAGGCGGCCATCCGACGGTCGAGGGCCTGTTTTTGCGTTTTAGCATTCAGGTATTGAATTTCGGTACCAATTTTCTGATCCCATAAATTTTGCTGACGCTGGAAGACAGTATTTGCCAGATCCACTTGTGCCTGTAATTCGGCAATGCCCTGACGTAAAATCTGGTCATCAATTTGCGCAAGCACCTGACCTTTAGAAACCTGCTGGCCTGGTTTAACAAAAACAGCCGTTACAATTCCCTGGGCCTCGGGGCTTACCTGTACGTTTTGATCAGCATCAACCTTACCTTGAATTTGCAGATAACTACAAAAAG
>JBEDFI010000124.1:0-4695 GCA_041175245.1 Bacteroidota bacterium | reverse complement strand
GGACTGCTAAGCCCGCATTGGGGAGTATTGTAGAGAAACTTAAAAAGGGGGAATTTGTATAAATAGCCCAATAGTTGAATGAATCTCCAACAGACGTATAAAATGCCATATTGCCAAACCCTACAAATGAACCGGTTTCGGTCCTGTATCCAGCTGGTACGATATTCAGTCCTGTCTTGTTATTGCTTGCCTGATTATTTCCTACATTACCTACTTCTTGATCGGGATCCCAACCAGCTTTTGCAGCCAATGATTTAGCAATCTTGTTACCTGTTGTAGTTCCATCGTAATTATAGCCATTGGCAATCAGGTAATCTTGCAATTTTTTCAAATCGGCATCGGTGGGAACATGCCAGCCGGCAGGGGCCAATTTCCCAGTATTTACAGCATGCCGGTTATACAAGGCCCCGTATTTGTTTTTATTGTTATCTACATCATTGTCATAATAACACATCATAGGATTTGTATTATTTACGTCTGCCCAGGTGGCATCCGAGGTAACATAGGCAATCGGCGTTCCGTCATTAAGCTTATGCGTTTTCAGATTTTCGGCCATCCACTGCTGATCGCCGATTTTAAGGGTTTTGTACACATTACCCTCGATATCAGTTACCGTCCCGTATTCCGGACCGGCAGGATTGTCTGTTTTACAAGAAAAAAGGAATAAAAAGAGCCCTAAAGTAAAGGACCATACTATCTTCGTTTTCATAGCATTTTGATTTTAGGGTTAGAACAATTGTCCAACGCTTACAGTTAACTATAACTGACGAATGGTAGCAAAAGAAGGATGGATGGTTGATAAGCGAAGACGAATGGCTGCTAGCTTGAGCCAGGGAAATTCTTTGTAAATTTAGATAGGTAAATTCCCGAAGATGAAAACGCTGCAAATGCTACTGGTCTGCTTATTATTGCCCTGGATAAGTTTGAGTCAGGTGAAGAAGGAAGAACTCCCAGCCTTACTCGAATCCAAAAAATTTGTTTTTAAAGCCAATACGGCTATTCCTTTTGCCGATGCCGATTTATATGAGGCTTTAAGAGCGCTGGGAAATCCCGGAGGCGGCACCATCGCATTGAACTCTTCAATATATGATCTTCAGCTAAAAACAGACAGTATCATGGCTTTCTTACCTTATTTTGGCAGATCGTATGGCAGCATTGCCGACCGCGAAGAAATGAGCATCAAGTTCAACTCGAAAAAATTCTCCTTTAAACAGCTAAAGAGAAAAAAGGGAGGATGGAGTATCCAGATCGTTACACAAGACCTGCGGAACAACTACCGACTCAATTTGGATATTGGCTCAAGTGGCTATGCTACACTGAGTGTTCGCGATAACTTCAGGCAGCCGATTAGTTATTACGGCTATATCGAAAAACTGGATTGAAACGATTGGCTATTTCAGCAGTTTGATCTGGAACAATTTGTTCCATTTTTTTCCGGTAAGCCAGATGCGTCCAATGGCGGCATCATACGCAATACCGTTCAATACATCTGCATTGCTGTTGCTCACACTCAGTCCGCTGAAATCAATTTCAGCCGTCACCGCACCGGTTTTCGGGTCGATAACCACTACCCGGCGGCTTTGGTAAATGTTGGCAAAAATATAGCCATCGATAAATTCCAATTCGTTCAGTTGCTCAATCGGACCATTTTGATCGTACACTTCAATGAAACCTTGCTCCAAATAAGTTTCCGGGTGGAGGAAATAAATCATATTTGTTCCGTCTGATTTGTACAGCTTCTTACCATCGTTACACAAACCCCATCCTTGCCGGCTGTTTTGATAGGGAAAATCTGTGATCATTTCGAGACTGTTTTTATCGAGCACAAAACCCATATTTTCTTGCCAGGTCAATAACACAATGCGATTACCCATTACAGTAAGTCCTTCCATGAAATAATCGTCCGGAAAATCGACCGACTTCAACACTTTCCCAGTTTTCGGGTCCACCTTACGCACCGTGGAACTACCATACTCGCCATCACTTTCGTAAAAAACACCTTCATGATATTCCAAGCCCTGGGTGTAGGAACTGGTATCGTGGGGGAAACTTGCCTCCAGGCGGTAGCTGTACTTGAGAGATGCCGACACAGGTTTCAGCAGCACACTAGAAGTAACTTCCTGGACGGCTCCAGCCTTGTAGATTCGCCCGGTGAGCAGCCGGTTACCCATTTTTAGGCTGTCGGTGGCCAAAGAATAGGCTTCACCAGCCTTGGTCGATGTCAATCGTTGCTCATCTAAAAAGTAGACAACGGAATCGATGCCTTTGGTTTCGCTGAGGCTAAGCTCCAGGGTCAATAACTGGCCGGCCTGTATAACCGCCCCCGATTCAGGAGATTTGAATGTTGCCAACTCATTTGGGGCTTTACTACCAGTACAAGCCGTCAGCAAACCGCCCGTGATAAGCAAAAAAAAGATTGCTATTTTGTTCATTTTATTCGTCTTGTCCCGGCCAAAAAGCATCGGGAATATGTGTTAATGTCTGTTCTCCAGAAGTATTTATCAAGATGGAAATCACATCAAAACGTACTTCTCCCCGATGCTCCATTAGCTGAATATAGGCCTCAGCGGCCTGCTGCATCTGCTTTTGTTTGGCAGCATCTACAAAATCTTCCGGCTGGCCAAAGGCCGTACCCGTTCTCGTCTTCACTTCTACAAACACCAGGGTGCCATCCTGATAAAGAATGAGGTCCACTTCTGCTTTACCATGCCTCCAGTTCTCCTCTAAAATTTCATAATACTGCTTCAAGAAATGGGCCTTCGCCAATTGCTCACCCTGCCTGCCCAATTCCAAATGATCAGCCATTTATTTCACAATTACCGAACCTAGAAATTTGGAGATTCCTTTCTCCACTTCTTTTACCTGCAAATATTTTTTCATTAGGATAGCCTGGTTGTCGGTATCGGTTTCTTGTTGGATTTCATCGCGGATATTCTTCAGGATCCGGTCTACCTTGCGTTTCTTTAAATGAAAAATCCCACCCAAAATGGTGCTTCGTAAATTCTCCGCTTCGTGGCGTACATAGATTTTACGTTTATTGTACCAATTTTCGCTGAGCATATAAGGTGAAGAAACCAGCGAAATAGCCAAATCTGCAATGCTGTTATCCGGATGTTTAATGAAATGCTGCTCATCGGGTAGTTTTCCAGCACTTAACTCCGACTTATACGTATCGATAATTGTACGGCATGGAGGATATTCAAATTCCACATCACTTAAATTTCCAATCATATACGGTGCAATATAGGTATCGGTTATCCCGTCCCAATGGACCAGCTCATGACCGTAACAAAGCAATAAACGAACAATTTCTTTTTCCTGGTTTTCGTCGGTTTGAGAAAATGCTGCCAGTTCCGGATCGGCATCCGCAACTTGTTCTAGAGTTTGTGTCGGTTCGGGTAGCGGACTTTTTCGTTGTTTGTGCTGACGAATTTTATTGAGCTCGGTCATCAATACCCGCTCTTCAATTTTCAAGAGCGAACTACATTCTCTCAAAAACACCGAAGCCTTAATACTGTCGGGAATTTTGGCAATGCTTTCTACTACTTCGCGGATCACGCCGGCTCGTTTTAGGGGATCGTTTCCGGCATCTTTTAATAAAATGTCTGTTTTATAAAGGATAAAATCTCGCTGATGCTGTTCGATATAAGTTTTGAAAGCAGCACTACCTACCTCCTGCACATAGGAATCTGGATCGTGCCCATCCGGAAAAAGAACCACTTTAACGTTCAATCCTTCTTCCAAAATCATGTCCAATCCACGTAGCGAAGCTTTGATACCGGCTTCGTCCCCGTCATACAAGATCGTTACATTCTGGCTGAATCGACCAATCAAGCGGATTTGTTCGGTGGTCAACGATGTGCCCGATGAAGCCACTACATTTTCTATCCCAGCCTGATGCACCGAGAGCACATCGGCGTAGCCCTCTACCAAAAAACAAGTGTCTTCATCGCGAATGGCTTTTTTGGCTTGCGATAAGCCATACAATACATTCGATTTATGATAAATTTCGCTCTCCGGCGAGTTCACATATTTCGGAACATTCTTATCGGTCTTAAGCGTCCGTCCGCCGAAACCAATAATCCTGCCAGTAAGATTATGAATGGGGAAAAGCACCCTTCCGCGAAAGCGATCATAGGATTTACCCTTATCATTTTTTACGCTGAGACCGGTCGCTTCCAAATATTCTTCTTTGTAGCCTTCTTTTTGAGCCTGTTGAATTAATGAATCCCAGTCATCGGGCGAATAGCCCAATTCAAATTTCTTGATGATATCTTCCCGGTAGCCCCGCTCCTTGAAATAACTCAAGCCAATGCTCTGTCCGGTTTCCGTTTCCCATAATTGCTGCTGAAAAAATTTAGCTGCCCAGGCCGATACAATAAACAGACTTTCTCTTCGATCATTCTTTTCCTGATCTTCGGGGGTGAAGACCGTTTCTTCGATCTCTATATTGTATTTATTGGCCAGATATTTTAAGGCTTCGGGATAGCTGTATTTCTCGTGATCCATCACGAAACGCACCGAATCGCCGCCCTTACCGCAACCAAAGCATTTATAAATCCCCTTTGGGACCGAAACATTGAATGAGGGCGTTTTTTCGTTGTGAAACGGACAAAGTCCGAGGAGGCTGGTGCCCCGCTTCTTAAGCTGCACAAAATCTCCCACCACTTCCTCAATGCGGGAAGCGTCCAGAAT
>JBEDFI010000123.1:0-4709 GCA_041175245.1 Bacteroidota bacterium | reverse complement strand
TTTGTAAGGCTTCCAGGTGACGAATATTGCTTACCATTACCCCTTCGGTATTGATGGTGGAAAGGTTTACTTTTTCTAATATTGCTGATTTCAATGTATCAATTCCAACTTTTTGTTGTGCCGAAATGGGTAAAAGCTCAATTTGCTGGCCCTTACTTTGGTGTGGATAATTCAATAAATCGGCTTTATTTAACAGCCCGATAAAGAGGATTTGTAATTTATCTAAGGCAGAAAGCTGTGAAATAACACTTTCTTCATCCTGATCAGGAGTAAATAAATAGATAATCAGCTTGGCTAATTTCATCTTATCCAGCGTACGCTCCACTCCTTTTGCTTCGATTGCATCCTTAGTTTCTCGAATACCGGCTGTATCAATAAAACGGAAATGTACACCGTTCAAAATCATTTCATCCTCGATGGTATCGCGGGTAGTTCCGGCAATGTCCGAAACAATGGCTCTTTCCTCGTTCAATAAGGTGTTTAAGAGCGTTGATTTACCCACATTGGGTTGACCTGCAATCACCACCGGCACTCCTTTTTTCAGCACATTTCCTTGTTCAAAAGAGTCGATTAAGGAACGAATTACCTGATTGATTTGATAAATAAGCGCCTTCAGATCTCCTCGATTGGCAAATTCCACATCTTCTTCCGCAAAATCGAGTTCTAATTCGATCATGGAGGCAAAGTGGATCAATTCTTCCCGTAATTGTTTCAACTGATTCGAAAAACCGCCCCGCATTTGCTGAATGGCCATCTGATGGGAAGCCTGAGAATGCGATGCTATGAGATCGGCTACGGCTTCTGCCTGCGATAGATCCAATTGTCCGTTTAGAAAAGCCCTTAAAGTAAATTCACCGGGTTTGGCGGCTCTGGCACCCTGAGTGATGAGTAGTTTTATGATTTTTTCAATGATGAATGCAGAACCATGGGTGGAAATCTCCACTACATCTTCGCGGGTATAGGAGTGTGGGGCGATAAACAAAGAAACCAATACTTCATCGATGATTTGCTCCCCGTCTCGAATCGTTCCGAAATGAATGGTGTGAGATGCTTGTTTGCTCAGATCTTTGCCCTTGAAAATTTGTCGGGTCAGAGTAACAGCTTCCGGACCTGATAGCCGAATCACGCCAATTGCACCACTCCCCGAAGGAGTAGCCAGAGCCACAATGGTATCTGAGGAAACGTTCATAAGGACGCAAATATACGCTTATTTTAAAAGCCCCCTTCGATTCCGAGGCCAAACAAGGCAAAGTCATATTTAACCGGATCCTTCGGATCGAACTGTTTCAGGTTTTCAGTAAGATCAAGGGCGGTTTGCCAGTCTAATTGTTTCCGATCAATTAAATCCAGTTTACGGGCTACTCGCTCTACATGCAGATCAATGGGGCAAATCAATTGGGAGGTATTGATCCGATTCCAAATCCCAAAATCCACTCCATTCTCGTCCTTTCTTACCATCCATCGTAAAAACATGTTTAATCGTTTACAACTCGATTTTTGAGAGGGTGCAGACACATGTTTCATCGTTCTGTGTGGAAAATCATCCGAAATAGAAAAAAAATACCTTCTGAAATGGTTAAGCATCTGCTCCATACTCAGCTGTTCAAGATTATTTTGAGGAATAAATGCTGATTCCAGACTATCGTTGAATAAATAATGTTGTTTAAAAAAGTGAATAAAGTATAATGTATCTACATCGTTGAACGTACGATGCTTAAAAGTTAAAAATGGCTTTAAATCGCTTTCCTGATGATTAAGAATGAAGTCATGAGGACTTCCATCAACCAATTTTATTAGTTCACGACATTTAGTAATGATGGTTTTTCGTTGGCCCCAGGCCAGGATTGCAGCCCAAAACCCCATGATTTCAATGTCTTGCTTTTTTGTAAAAGCATGAGGGATCACAATCGGATCGTTCTCAATAAAACCGGGTTGATTGTATTGAGCGACCTTGGCGTCTAAAAATTCCTTGAGATCGAGCAACATGTATCGAGTAATTTAGTGAGAAATACCAGCGAAACTTGTAACCCGTAATATCAACACACTTAGGCTAAGGCCTGCTCTAAATCAGCCAGTAAATCTTCAATATCCTCTACTCCCACGCTCAAACGCAATAAGTTATCGGTTACACCCGCTTTTTCACGTTCTGCCGCCGGAATGGAAGCATGGGTCATGGTAGCGGGATGGTTAACCAAAGACTCTACCCCACCCAGCGATTCGGCCAAAGAGAAAACCTTAAATGAAGACGCCAGTTTGAAAGTACGTTCCAGATTAGCTTCCTTCATGGAGAAAGAAATCATGCCACCAAAATCCCGCATTTGTTTTTTGGCAATTTCATGGTTTGGATGATCGATAAAACCAGGCCAGTATACCAATTCCACCTTCGGGTGTGCTTTGAGGAATTCGGCCACTTTACGTCCATTTTCACAATGGGCTTTCATTCGTAAATGCAGCGTTTTCAACCCTCTTAAGACTAAAAAGCTATCCATTGGACCGGGTACGGCACCGCATGAATTCTGGATAAAGGCCAATCGCTCAAACAGGTCCTGATTGCTGGTCATTAAGGCACCCATGATTACGTCCGAATGTCCACCTAAATATTTTGTAGCTGAATGCATCACAAGATCTGCACCCAAATCGATCGGACTTTGCAAATAAGGCGAGGCAAAGGTATTGTCCACCACTAAGGTCAGTTGGTGTTTCTTGGCAATGGTAGCAACCGCAGCAATATCCACAATACGCATGGTAGGATTAGTTGGAGTTTCAATCCATATCAGTTTAGTATTGGGATTGATGTATTGTTGAATGTTTTGGGCATCATTAAGGTCAATAAAGTGGAACTTAATCCCAAAAGGTTCAAATATTTTGGTAAACATTCGGTACGAACCACCATAGAGATCGTTGCCGGTAATCACTTCATCTCCGGGTTTAAGCAATTTCATCACCGTGTCTGTGGCACCCATTCCACTCGAAAAGGCTAATCCAAACTTTGCATTTTCTAAAGCTGCTAAACAATCTTCCAAGGCTTTTCGGGTAGGATTTTTACCACGAGCATAGGCGTAGCCCTTGTGCTTGCCCGGCGATTCTTGCCAGTAAGTAGATGTTTGATAAATGGGAGTCATGATGGCCCCGGTGGTTGGGTCGGGCTCCTGCCCGGCATGGATGGCTTTTGTTCCGAATTTCATGGATGTTTTACGCAAAAATAATTATTAGTAATTTTAATAAATTTTTTTGATCATGAGCATTAAACCTTTTGGTATCATGTTTATCAAAAAGATAATTAAACCAATTGCAACATGAAAAATAGAAAAAATTTAGGTTTTACAGGCATCATCCTGTTGATGATGATCATTTCTTCTTGTAAGAAAAATGAAACCATCGCCGTCAACGAAACAGATCGCACTACATTGATGGAGAATGTTCAAGTAGATGAGATGGTTACAGATAATTTTACTGAAATTATCGGACTTTCTCTGTTTGACCTTTCTTTGTTTGAATCCTCTAACCCTCAAATTAGCAACGGGATCTCTATAATTGAAGACAACTTAAACGGTGCAGCGGTTGGTTGTAAAACCATTAGTGTAAGTCCATCTGGAAATGTATTTCCAAGGACGGTTACTATCGATTTTGGTCAAGGATGTACAGAAGGTGGTAAAACCAGAAAGGGGAAAATGATCTCAGTATTTACCGGTAAATTAAAAGATGTTGGAAGTACAGTGAGCACCACCTATGAGAATTTTTACGTGAATGATGACCGTATTGAAGGTACAAAAACCATTGTAAACAACGGTCCAAATGCAAATGGGAAAGTTAGTTTCACAGTTACCGTAAATCATACTCGCAATTTTACCGGTGGTGGTTCAGCCACTCATAGTTCAGTAAAAACATTTACCTGGTTAGAAGGTTATTCAAGCAATTTGCCATTGGATGATATTTTTGCAATTACAGGGGCAGACAGTGGTTCTGATTCAAATGGTAAAACATTTTCTACCACCACGATCAAACCTTTAATCAAGAAGGTGGCTTGTCCATTTATCGTAGCCGGAAAACTGCAGATCAACAAAAGTGGACGACCTACCCAAGTAATTGATTATGGCGACGGAACCTGTGATGCAAAAGCCACCGTTACCGTAAATGGGGAAACCAAGGAAATCAGCCTAAAGAAATAATAGATGCAGATCTATCATTCAAAGCCTCATCCTTGGATGGGGCTTTTTTATACCTTCAAAAATCTATTACTCTGTGGTCCCTGGCTAAATAAAAGATCAACTATACTCAAATGAGGAATAAATCCATTTCGATCTTCAAAAACCTGGAAATAACTTTTTTGAGGGTAAACGGAGGGTTTCTTGGGGTGAATACTTGAGCGAAAATCCAACAAGATCTCTGTAGGTTCAAGATAAGACTCGCTCTGTTCGAAAGATAAATCCAGTTTCAAAAGCCTGATCAGCAAGTCCGTTATCTCTTGATTGAATTCCAGTAAATAATCCCACTTTTTTTCATAAAAAGGAGCAAATTCCGCCTCGTAAAATTCAAAAAAAGCAGAACTTCGGTAGGCGGTCTCTAAACTCATCCAGTGCAATCTTTGCCAGTTAAAGTCATTACTGATCTTCACATTTTTCATGGAAGTATGAACCCTGCTTCCTTTTAAAATGGGGATAATTAAATCCAATTGACCATTGGCCCCATGAATACTGGCCCGGTTTCTG
>JBEDFI010000122.1:0-4776 GCA_041175245.1 Bacteroidota bacterium | reverse complement strand
CTATTAAATTATTTGTTAACAGAAATTTAATACTGCGAAGCGAATAGTCTTTTTTAGATTCGTAAAAAAAACAGATGAGTAATCAATTACCTAAAATTTTGATTGTTGATGACGAAGAAGACATCCTCGAACTCATTGAATTCAATTTGGTAAAAGAAGGCTATCAAGTATTTACCGCTAAAAATGGCCAGGAAGGAATCACCGAAGCCAAAAAAGTGCGTCCCGATTTGATTATTCTTGATGTAATGATGCCTAAAATGGATGGTATCGAAGCTTGTCGGCTTATGCGTTCCATGCCCGAGTTTAAGCATACCTTCATGGTTTTTTTGACTGCCCGAAACGAAGAGTATTCCGAAATCGCCGGCTTTAACGTAGGTGCCGATGATTACATCACCAAACCCATTAAACCAAGATCTCTGGTCAGTCGTATCAATGCCATTCTAAGAAGAAATGGTCAACAAGAGACGGAAGATAATAATCTCAAAAGCCTTGAGATTGCCGATTTAGTTATTGATCGGGATGCATTTTTAGTTTATAAAAACGGACAAAAAGTTGTTTTGGCAAAAAAAGAGTTTGAACTCTTGTATCTGTTAGCCTCTCGTCCCGGAAAAGTATTTACCCGAGAGCAAATCTTAAAAAGTATTTGGGAAGATTCGGTGATTGTTACCAATCGAACCATCGATGTACACATTCGAAAACTGAGAGAAAAACTTGGTGACCGCTATGTGGGCACCGTAAAAGGAGTTGGCTATAAATTTGAGGTCTGATTATTCAAACATCCTCTTATTTTTGCAGCGTATTAAACGCTGAATTTTGAAATTTCCCCCCTTTAAGGATCTGATATTATTTGAAAACGAGAACGTAATTGTTGTCAACAAACCCCCATTTTTAAGTTCGCTGGACGATCGGGAAGGGGGAGACCTGAATTTACTTCGCATAGCCAAACAATATAGTACCGATGCGCAAATCTGCCATCGCCTGGATAAAGAAACTTCCGGGGCAATCATCATTGCGAAAAATCCCGAAGCTTACCGCTTTATATCTATGCAGTTTGAGCACCGGGAGGTTTCTAAGTTGTACCATGCCATTATTTGTGGTTCGCATATTTTTCAAGATCTCTTGGTCGATTTACCCATCTTAAATTTGGGAAACAAGAATGTAGCCATCAATAAACAGGAGGGTAAAGCAGCACAAACTTATTTCAATTCCTTACAATACTTTAAACATTACACACTGGTAGAGTGTCGGCCGGTAACCGGTCGCATGCACCAGATCCGGATTCACTTGGCTTCCCAACGGGCCGCTATTGCCGGTGATGAGCTATACGGAGGACAAGCAGTGATGCTTTCCGAAATTAAAAGAGGATATAAATTAGGGAAAAATCAGGAAGAACTGCCAGTTATGAAGCGCTTTGCCCTGCATGCCAGAGAAGTAAGTTTTAAAACTGATCCGGAAACTTCCATCACCGTGCATGCACCTTACCCAAAAGATTTTGCAACCCTGCTGAAATTATTGGAAAAATTCGATCAATAATTAGGAAGTATATCCTAAAATTTTCAGCACCTGCTTGCTGTTTTGCTCTTCTCCAAACACTTCGAAATTGAACGTTTCATCCCGGTTTCTGCGGATGATCACATGCTTCGGAGAAGGTAACAGGCAATGATGAATACCGCCATAGCCACTTAAAACCTCCTGGTAAGCACCCGTATGGAAAAACCCTAAATATTGCACTTTCCGAGTTTTGGGCATAAACACGTTGTTCATGTGCGCTTCCTGATTGTAATAATCCTGACCATCGCAGGTAATCCCGCCTAAATTCACCCGTTCATATTCAGAATCCCAATTATTGATAGGCAAAAGGATATATTTCTGATTCAGTGCCCAAACATCCGGTAAATTGGTGATGAATGAACCATCGAGCATTAACCATTTCTCCCGGTCGTTTTGCTGCTTACGGCCCAATACTTTGTACAAAATACCAGATGCTTCTGCTACCGTATATTTTCCGAATTCGGTAATGATATCCGGTTCCATCACTTCGTGTTCCGCACAAATTTCCTTGATTCGTTTTACGATCTCATTTACCATGTATTCGTAATCGAAATCAAACACCAGGGAATCTTTAAAAGGCATACCGCCGCCAATATCCAGGGTGGTTAAATCTGGGTTAATTTTCTTGAAACGGCAATACAGCGTTACATATTTCTCCAATTCGTTCCAGTAATACGGGGTATCGGAAATGCCCGAATTGATGAAAAAATGCAATAATTTAACCTTGAAATTCGGATTATGCGCAATTTTAGCTTTGTAAAAATCAATCACATCTTCCAGCGGAATGCCAAGGCGTGAAGTATAAAATTGAGAATCCGGTTGTTCTTCAGAAGCTATCCGGATCCCTAAACTGCAAGGAATATCCAGCTCATCATCATACACGTTGAATTCTTCTTTATTATCCAATACCGGTACAATATTCTGGAAGCCATCATGAAACATATCAATAATGTATTGCTTGTATTGTGCCGTTTTAAAGCCATTGCAAATCACGGTAATGTTTTTATCCAAGGCACCCTTTTTCTCCAGAGAATCGATCATCGGCATATCAAAAGCCGAGGAAGTTTCCAGGTGGATATCGTTCTTCAGAGCTTCTTCAACAATGTGGCGAAAATGAGAGCTTTTTGTGCAATAGCAGTATTTATAACCACCGCGATAGTTGTTTTTCACAATCGCTGTTTGGAACATGAGTTTAGATTCCTGAATCTTTTTGCTGATGATGGGCAGGTAGGTGAAACGCAGAGGAGTACCATACGTTTCAATCATTTCCATCAAATTTAATTCGTGGAAATACAACTCATCGTCAATCACCTCAAAACCCTCTTGAGGGAACCCAACACTTAGGTCTATAAATTCGGCGTAGCTCTGCATTTTTTAGTATTTTTGCCAAAGATAAAAAAGCAATAGCAATGAATGATTCTTTTGCATTTATTTTATCTTCACAGGCCGGGGAAATCTGAGCGCATGTTATGAAAGAAATCAAAATAGTAGAAGTTAAATCTGAGATTGGTGCCGGTACCCGTGGTGCAAGCTTGGGGGTAGATGCCATCAAAATAGCTGCCCTTGACTTTGGAAGTCGTTATTTTAAGAAACACACTTCGGTGGAAGTGCCAAACGAAAACCATTTGTTGCTCGAATCTTCGGGGAATGGCTATGCAAAACGGATTTCTGGTATTTTAACCATGTCTGAGCGTGTCGCCGAAGAAATTTCTAAAACTTTAAAAAATGAAGAGTTTCCGATTGTCTTAGCTGGCGATCACAGCACGGCTGCCGGAACCATATCTGGGATTAGAATGGCGCATCCTAAATTAAAACTAGGAGTAATTTGGATCGATGCCCATGCGGATATTCACTCACCTTATACCACCCCTTCGGGTAATTTACATGGGATGCCCCTGGCCATCGTGTTAGATGAGGATAATATAGAATCGAAAGTGAATAAACCCGATCAGGAAACTTTAAACTACTGGTTTCAGCTTAAAAATATCGGAAATATTGCCCCTAAAATTACCTATAATGACCTAATTTATATTGGGCTGAGAGACACAGAGCCTCAGGAGAATTTTCTATTAAAAAGGAACAAGGTCCGAAATTTTACTCCGGCAGATATACGTAAAAGAGGGGTAGAACGGGTAGCAATTGATGCTTTACAGTTATTGGATCATTGTGACCTCATTTATGTTTCGTTCGATGTAGATTCGATGGATGCCTCTATTTCTAAAGGAACCGGTACGCCCGTAGCCAATGGTTTAACCGAGCGGGAAGCAGGAAACTTGGTTGCCCGCTTAATGACTTCCGAAAAAGTATGTTGTTTTGAATTGGTGGAAGTAAATCCGACGCTCGACAAGGAAAATTTGATGGCCGAAAACGCCTTCGAAATCCTGGTAAGGGCCACCAATGCCTTACTAAACGATTAATTTTCCCGCTGCTATATCTAACATGACCTTAGAACAAAATATCCTTCAACAACTTTCAGCAGCTGTACAATCTTTGTATACTACTGCCGTGGCATCCGATCAATTCAATTTGCAGGAAACGAGGAAAGAATTTGAAGGTCAAATTACGGTGGTAACCTTTCCCATCATTCGTTACTCCAAAAAATCACCCGAAGAAACGGGTATGGAATTAGGTGCATTTTTGAAGGATAACATCACTGAAATTGTAGGATTTAATGTAATTAAAGGCTTTTTAAACCTGGTTATTAGCGATGAGTACTGGTTTAAACGCTTAAAAGAAGAATACCTGAAACCGAATTATGGCATCATGCCTGCGAATGGCAAAAAGGTGATGGTAGAATATTCTTCACCTAATACCAATAAACCCCTGCATTTAGGTCATATACGTAATAATCTTTTGGGTTTTTCAGTTGCTGAAATATTAGCTGCCAATGGTTATGAAGTGATCAAAACAAACTTGGTGAACGATCGGGGAATCCATATCTGTAAGTCGATGCTGGCCTGGCAAAAATTTGGTGAGGGAGAAACACCCCAAAGCAGTGGCTTAAAAGGAGATCATTTAGTCGGGAAATATTATGTCATCTTCGATAAAGAATATAAAAAACAACAAGATGAACTTAAATCTCAGGGGCAGAGTGAAGAAGAAGCCAAAAAAAATGCATCCTTAATTAAAGAAGCTCAGCAAATGCTCCAAGCCTGGGAAAGAGGCGATGAGCAAATTCTTTCGCTTTGGAAAATGATGAATGGCTGGGTATATGCAGGCTTTGAG
>JBEDFI010000121.1:0-4833 GCA_041175245.1 Bacteroidota bacterium | reverse complement strand
TTTTATTTCAGGGGCCATCAGTGTATTGTTCGGTATCCTGTTTACTGCCATTGGGTTCATCAATACATTTTGGGGGAACGATACTTATTATGGGCTCTTTGTCATCGGGCTATCGCTGGTCTATTATCCACCTGCAGCAGGCTACTTGGTCAACAGGACTGGTTTTCAAGTCAAGGCCTGGATGAAGCTTGTGATTGGATTTTTTATCGTTTGGTCGGCAGTTGGGGTGGGCGAATTGTTTGATAAGATCGACCTGATGTTGACTTCTTTTAAGTAAAATAGATAGGATTATGAAAAAGCAAGAAGAACAATTGACTGAACTCAAGGAGATTCGTCAGTTGATGGAACGTTCGTCGCGTTTCCTCTCTCTCAGTGGATTAGCCGGTTTGGTGGTAGGGGCTATTGCCATTACAGGAGTGACAGCGGCTTATCTATATTTGGGTATTTCGCCTGATAGCACCAAATACTATCAATGGATCGGTGAACCCGATGGAAGCCTCAATCCAGATTTTTCCAATTTCTTAATTGCCGATGTAGCCCTGGTCCTTTTCTTATCGCTCTTTGCAGGTTTTTGGTTTGCGAAAACCAAAGCCCAAAAACAGGGTTTACCCTTTTGGGATGCTACCGCCAAACGTGCCTTGATCAATTTAGCTATACCAATTTTAGCAGGTGCTGTGTATTGTTTTGTGCTCCTCTATCATGGACAGCTTGCATTCATCGCCCCGGCAACTCTCATTTTTTATGGATTAGCTTTATTGAATACCAGTAAATATACTATTGACGACATCGGTTATTTAGGTCTATGGCAGCTCCTATTGGGCTTATTGGCTTCCTTTTTTATTGACTACGGTTTGTTGATTTGGGCTGTTGGATTTGGTCTCTTGCACATGGTGTATGGTCTGCTGATTTACAATAAGTACGAGAAATGAAAAATTTCATCGGGGATTTAAACAAGGCATTTGAAAGCAGGGTGCGTTTGGGCATGATGTCGATCCTCATGGTGAACGACTCAATAGACTTTGCTAGACTTAAAGAGCAGCTTCAGATTACCGATGGAAACCTGGCCAGCCACATCGCTGCTTTAGAAAAGCTAAATTACATCGAGGTTAGGAAGCAATTTATCGGAAAAAAACCCAACACTTCATATGCCGCAAGCCCTCAGGGTAAAAAAGCCTTCGCCGGGCATTTGGATGCATTGGAAAAATTAATCAAACAGTCGCTTGAATAATTCTAAACAATATATCACATGAACACACAAACAAACAGCATGCAAGGGCTGAGAGAATTAATATCTCAATCTCTGGATCAGCCGGCCAAGCTCGAAAGCTTATACCGTCAACATCGACGTGCCTTTCAACGCGAATTCAATGAAATTTATCCCCAAATAAAGGGAAACCAGGTTGCTCAAACCTGGAATGAACGATTAAATTTCAGACAAGAAGATCTCTTTTTGGCGAACAAAAATGAATTAAAATTTGTGCTGGTCTCAGTGCTTTTGGCTGGGTTAATTGCTAAAATTCCGGATTTTACCGGTTTAGATCCCGATTATTTCTTCCCGAGAAACATCGGATTTGTAATTTTCCCAGTGTTGATTGCCTTTTTCGCCTGGAGGCAAAAACTGAGTTTGAAACAGCTGGTATTCCCCACCGTGGTCCTCATTGGTTCGGCTGTGTACATCAATGTGCTACCCGACCAATCGAATAGTGATACCCTCATCCTGGCAGGTATTCATTTGCCCCTGCTCTTATGGGCGGTGTTGGGTTTTACGTTTTTGGGAAAGGAGCCAAAAAGCAAACCAAAGCGAATTGATTTTTTGCGATATAACGGAGATCTGGTGGTGATGTGTGCCTTACTTGCCCTTTCAGGAGCCTTATTTACCGGAATTACCTTCGGGTTATTTCAACTAATCGGAATCCTAATCGGTGAATTTTATGCAAAATACGTGTTGGTTTTTGCAGCTCCGGCAATTCCAATTGTCGGAACGTATTTGGTGCAAACCAATCCGAGTTTGGTGAATCGTATTTCACCGCTCATTGCCCGAATCTTCACGCCCATCGTAGGACTGATGCTTCTCCTGTTTTTGGGGGCAATGTGCACGGCAGTTAAAAATCCGTATAACGACCGCGAATTCCTGATGATATTCAATGCCCTGCTCATTGGCGTGATGGCATTGATTGTTTTCTCGGTCACCGAGGCGACCAAAACCGGTATCGGAAAAATCAATTTACTCTTTTTGTGCGGATTGGCTTTACTCACCATCATTGCCAACGGAGTTGCATTATCGGCCATTGCCCTACGCATTGCCGAATTTGGAATCACACCAAACAGACTGGCTGTTTTGGGCAGCAATGTCTTAATCTTCCTGAATTTGCTCCTGGTTTCCTATAAATTATGTATGGTGTGGCGGAAAAAAGAAGGACTTGAACAGGTAGAAGATATAATTGCGGCCTACCTACCCATTTATGGGCTATGGACGGCCTTTGTGACCTTCTTGTTTCCCTTGATCTTCAATTTCCGATAAATCTTGATGTTTGTCAAACCGGGCAGTTACCATGATGAGAATTTGCCCGGTTTTTGGGATTCTTGTCATCCTTTTTTCAAATCTTAATTTTGATGTTTAGACGTTAAATTATCGGACAAGAAAATACTAAATTTACTGCCCTATCGAAGCGTAAATATCATCATGGAAAATAATAATTCAAACGAAGCTAAATGTCCTTTTGGGTATGATGCTGCCCCCCGCCATACAACAGCAGGTGCTTTCTCTAATGCAGACTGGTGGCCCAATCAATTAAATTTAAAAATCCTCCATCAAAACTCAGCAGAGACCAATCCTTATGGTCCGGATTTTGATTATTCGAAGGAATTTAAAAGTCTGGATCTGGATGCCTTGAAAAAGGATTTGACCGACTTAATGACTGATTCTCAGGATTGGTGGCCCGCTGATTACGGCCATTATGGTCCCTTTTTCATCCGTATGGCATGGCACAGTGCCGGTACGTATCGCGTAACCGACGGTCGTGGTGGAGCTTGTGCGGGGACTCTGCGCTTTGCTCCGTTAAACAGCTGGCCTGATAACGGCAACCTGGATAAGGCTCGTCGTTTATTATTGCCTATCAAACAAAAATATGGCCGTAAAATTTCTTGGGCCGATTTAATGATCCTGACTGGAAACGTGGCTTTGGAGTCTATGGGCTTTAAAACCTTCGGTTTTGCCGGTGGTCGTGCCGATGTGTACGAGCCAGAAGGAGATATTTATTGGGGTCCGGAAACCGAATGGTTAGGAGATAAGCGTTACACTGGTGATCGTGAGTTGGAAAATCCGCTTGGTGCGGTGCAAATGGGTTTGATCTATGTGAACCCTGAAGGCCCTAACGGTAAGCCAGATCCATTGGCTTCCGCTCGTGATATCCGCGAAACTTTTGCCCGTATGGCCATGAACGATGAAGAAACCGTAGCCTTAGTGGCCGGTGGTCACACCTTTGGTAAGGCCCACGGTGCCGGCGATCCGGCACTGGTTGGTCCAGAATCGGAAGGTGCTCGTTTAGAAGATCAGGGATTTGGCTGGTTGAATAGCTTTGGAACCGGTAAAGGGGAACATACCACCACGAGCGGTATTGAGGGTGCATGGACACCGACGCCGATTGAGTGGGATAACAGCTATTTCGATACCTTGTTTGGGTACGAATGGGAATTGACCCACAGCCCGGCAGGTGCCCAGCAATGGCAACCCAAAGGTGGAGCAGGTGTCAACGTTCCTGATGCGCACAATCCCTCTAAAAAGCATGCGCCAATGATGACTACTGCAGATATGGCCTTGAGAGAAGACCCTATCTACCATAAAATTTCCAAACGATTCCACGAAAATCCGGCTGAGTTTGCCGATGCCTTTGCCAGAGCCTGGTTTAAGTTAACCCACCGTGATATGGGTCCGCTGAGCCGCTATTTGGGTAAAGATGTGCCGTCTGAGGTATTGATTTGGCAAGATCCTGTTCCAGCTGTGGATCACCCTTTGGTGAATGAGCAAGATATTGCTGCGTTAAAAACGCAGGTCTTGAACTCAGGGTTAAACATCAGTCAATTAGTATCTGCGGCTTGGGCTTCTGCCTCCACTTTCCGCGGAAGCGATAAACGTGGTGGAGCCAATGGTGCTCGTATCCGTTTGAGTCCGCAAAAATATTGGGAAGTGAATCAGTCGGTGCAAAAAACAATTGAAGTCTTGGAAGGTATCCAGCAAAGCTTCAATGCTGGAGGTAAAAAAATCTCCTTAGCCGACTTGATTGTGTTGGCCGGTTGTGCGGGTGTGGAAGCAGCTGCTAAAAAAGCTGGCTTTACGGTAACGGTACCGTTTACTCCGGGTCGTACTGATGCTACTCAAGATCAAACCGATGTAGAATCATTCGCGGTATTAGAGCCTAAAGCTGATGGTTTCCGCAACTTTGCTAAAAAAGGATACGACCGCAATGCCGAAGAGTGGTTATTGGACAAGGCTCAACTGTTAACCTTGACCGCTCCTGAGATGACTACTTTAGTGGGAGGTATGCGTGTGTTGAATACCAATGTTGATGGCAGTCAGCACGGGGTATTCACCAAAAATCCGGAAGCACTGACCAACGATTTCTTTGTAAATCTATTGGATATGAGCACTGCTTGGGAAGCTGCCGGTAACAATGCCTATGTGGGCAAAGATCGAGATACCGGTGCCACCAAATGGACTGCTACTCGTGCCGACCTGGCTTTCGGATCGAACTCGCAATTACGTGCTTTAGTTGAAGTGTATGCTTCAGCGGACTACAAAGAACAATTTGTGAAAGATTTCGTAGCAGCTTGGGA
>JBEDFI010000120.1:0-4924 GCA_041175245.1 Bacteroidota bacterium | reverse complement strand
TTATATTTTTTTGTTTTGATGAAATAAAATAGAACTGTTCCTCCAACAACAGTTTTTATGCCAATTGCTTCAAGCGGAGATTTGTTGCCAAAATTTCATTTTTGGAATCATTTCCTCATTCGATGAGTGTCAGGCTGTCAGGTTAAAAGCAAAAAAGGCTTCCCAGTATCGGGAAGCCTTTTTTGTGAAGGCTTTTGAATTTATTTCCCAGTGCCGTTTTGAGGGGCAGCCGGAAGGGCCACAGGCGCTTGACTTGGAGCCGTTTTTTCAATTTTTTGTTGAATCTCTTCTGCTTTTTCGTTTACTGCAGCACCTTTCGGGATAACCACGTTCACTAAAATTACCAATACCATGAGGGTAACAGCCAGAAACCAAGTTCCTTTTTCTAAAAAATCACCGGTACGTTGTACACCCATGATGTTATTTGATCCAGCGAAGCCGGAGGACAAACCACCGCCTTTTGGATTTTGCACCAAGATGAAAAGTCCTAATATCAAACAAACGATGATGGCGATAATGACGATTGCGAAATACATATTATTATTAAATTAATTTTTTTTGCGTTCGAGTAAACTAATTTGGTTGGCAAAGTACGTGCTTTTTTCGGGAAATTTCAAACTTAATTTCCGGTAGGTTTCGATTGCTTTGTCGAGCAGCATTTGCTCGGTGTAGATTTGAGCAAGTGTTTCGGATACTACATCCAGGGAATCTTCTGCACTTTTACGAGCCTTATTTTCAGTCCCCATTTTATCAGCCGACGGAGGAGAAATTTGAGGTTCCTCTAAAATAAATCGTTCAACCAGCTCATCTTCCTTCGTTTTAAGGGTCTTCGCTCTGTTGGTTTTTATATTTTTTGACTTGTTTTGAGTATTGATGAGTGCTAAATCAAAATCGGCGATCGGCTTTTCTACAGCTTCATTGGCCGGACTGCTAGCTTTTATTTGTTGACTGGTGTCTAATTTAAAACTCACATACGGCTGATACGTATCGGCGTGTTCTTTCCTGGTTTTATTGAGCCACCATAAAAAACTATAGGGTAGTTGATCATCATCATATCGAGATACTTCTTGCGAAATAGTTTCAGAAACAAACGGCTCGCTTACTTTATCTTCCAGCGCAAAAAAATCGGCAGCGGCAATACTCTCCAGAATTAACTGTTGTGTTTCATCCAGCACAGCCGAGTTTTCCTCATCTGCGACCGACAACATCGGTTCCAGTATGAGTTCGTCCGGCTCTTCTTCTGCTGTCAAGTTTTCCGCTTGCGGCGCCGGCAGTTCTCCGGAATGGAGTACAGAAAGGCGTTCGGGAGCCATAATAAATTTCCCTAAAAGGGACCTTTCGCTGGCAAAAATAGCCGCTTCTTCAGGTTCATTCCCTAACTTTTTCTTGGCAAATTGTAATAATTGGGCATAAGGATACTTTTCTGCCAATTGCTTCACCATCTCAACATCAGTCATGTCCAAGTCGGCCGGATTGCGACTTAGTTTACTGAAAAATTCCTGAGTTGATTCTGCTGCCATCTTGTGCTGATTACCAATTTGCAAAAGCTGCGTTAAAAATATCTTCGGTCAGCATCACGTTGATCGATTTGATCAATTGTTGCTCTTGTGCCTGTAAAGGTCTCCCTTGCGTTGAAAAATCTAAATAACGGCTGAAGCTTTTTTCGAAGTTCAATTCGGGATCGAGTACATTGGTGTATTTGACCGAAACGGTGATGGTGAGCCGTTCCAGTCCGGCTCGTTCATTTCCCTGGATGGCGGCCGGCCGAATGCTGTAATCGGTAATTCGACCCTGGAAGTTCGCATCCGCCTCAGAGCGCACCAGACTTAACCTCGACTGGTTCCGAATCCGGTCCTTCAGATCTTCTGTAAATTGCTGGCTGAGGTAAGGCACCACCAGGCTGGCATTATTCTCAAAAAATTGTACCGAAACGGTTTTCATCTCGGTAGGGATGGATGCTCCCGAAAAGGAATAAATACCGCAACCATTCAACATGGATACCAATGCAAGCAGCATCAGTGCTATTTTCTTACCCAGATATTTTACCAAGCTTTTCATTAATTCAATTGAAGTTCTTTGATCTTTCTGTACAAGGTGCGTTCTGAAATACCCAATTCTTGTGCTGCTAATTTACGTTTACCGCGATGTTTTTTTAAGGCTTTTTTAATTAAATCAGCTTCTTTATCGATGAGCGACAGCGATTCTTCGGCTTCTTCTTCGTGCTGCAAGATATCAAAATGATGATTATCCTGCCCTGGCTGGTGAATGGTTAAGGTTGCTGGAGCAGGTAATTCCGCTACTGTACCAGGCAATTCAATATCCTGATAAAGTTGATTCAAAACCTGTGGATTTGCAGTTAAATGTGCGGCATTTCCACCATGCTGAATAATTTCTGCCACCAGTTTTTTCAGTTCGAGCATGTCTCTTTTCATGTCGAATAACACTTTGTATAAAATATCGCGTTCTGAAAAATCTTCTTTATGATTTTTATCCACCTTCATGGGCAGGTTGCTGCTGGTTTCGTGCGGTATATAAGTTAAAATACTCTGCCCGGTAATGTTGCGGTCTTTCTCCAATACAGCAATTTGTTCGGCTACATTTTTTAATTGACGTACGTTGCCGGGCCAGCTATAATTAGTCAAAATTTGTTGAGCTTCCATATCCAATTGCACCGACGGACTACGGTATTTATCGGTAAAATCAGCTATAAATTTGCGGAAGAGTAGGTAAATATCTTCTTTACGCTCTCTTAGAGCAGGTATTTTTAAAGGAACGGTATTTAGCCGGTAATATAAATCTTCGCGGAATTTGCCGGCCCTAACCGCATCGTACACATCCACGTTGGTGGCTGCAATTACGCGAACATTTGTTTTTTGAACTTTCGAAGATCCCACCCGCAAATATTCACCGCTTTCCAACACCCGCAACAAACGGGCCTGGGTACCCAAAGGCAGTTCGGCTACCTCATCCAAAAAAATGGTTCCACCGTCTACCACTTCAAAATATCCTTTTCGCGATTCATGCGCCCCGGTAAAGGAGCCTTTCTCATGACCAAATAATTCAGAATCGATGGTTCCTTCCGGGATGGCACCGCAGTTTACCGCAATAAAAGCACCGTGTTTCCGGGCACTAAGTTGATGGATAATGTGTGAGAATACCTCCTTACCACTTCCGCTCTCCCCGGTAATTAATACCGAAATATCGGTAGGTGCCACCTGGCGGGCTACATCAATGGCCCGGTTGAGGAGGGGGGAATTCCCAATAATTCCAAATCGGTTTTTAATATCCTGGATGTCCATGCTTAATTTACAATTTTACCAATTAAAGTTGCGGTGGTACATGTTTCGGCTATCACCTTAACATAATCTCCCGGTTTAAAGCGTGCATCTACCGGAAAAATAACGGTAGCATTCTGGTCGCTTCTGCCTGAAAAATCTTTATCTGATTTCTTGGAAAAACCGTCAATCAGTACTTCTTGTATTTTACCAATTTGAGCCAATAATCTTTTGTGCCCGCTTCGGTGTTGTTGCTCAATAATTTCGTTCAAACGGCGGCTTTTCACTTCGGCAGGTATATCATCGGCAAAACGTTTGGCTGCTAGTGTACCGGGTCGTTCCGAATAAATGTACATGTAGGCAAAGCTGAAGTCTAAGTCGGCCATCAAGCTGAGTGTATCTTGGTGCTCTTCTTCTGTTTCTGAACAGAAGCCCACAATAATATCTGTAGAAATGCTGCACTCAGGAAGAATACGACGAATAGCTTCCACCCGTTCCAGGTACCATTCGCGATCGTAGGTACGGTTCATTTTTTCGAGAATACGGCTATTGCCCGATTGCACCGGCAGGTGGATGTACTTACAGATGTTTGGATAGTTGGCCATGGTGTGCAATACCTCATCGGTAATATCTTTAGGATGCGAAGTAGAGAAACGAACACGCATGTTTGTATCAACTTCGGCAACCATGGCTAATAAATGCGCAAAATTCACCGACTCGGTCCCGTCTTCGCTGATCCATTTGTAAGAATCTACATTTTGGCCTAACAAAGTTATTTCGCGGTAGCCAGCTTGTGAAAGCTCTCTGGCTTCCTGTACAATCGAATGGGCATCGCGACTTCGTTCTCGGCCACGGGTAAAAGGTACCACGCAGAAAGAACACATGTTATCGCAACCCCGCATGATCGAAATGAAGGCGCTAATGCCATTGCTGTTCAGCCGGATTGGACTGATGTCGGCATAGGTTTCCTCCCGGGATAATAAAACATTGACGGCTCTTCCGCCCTCATCGGCCTGGTTGATGAGACTGGGCAGGTCGCGGTAAGCATCCGGGCCCACCACCAGGTCTACTAATTTTTCTTCTTCTAAAAATTTGGCTTTCAGGCGTTCGGCCATACAGCCCAACACGCCAATTACCGCATCTTTTTTTGTTTTTTTGATGGCACCAAACTCACGTAAGCGGTTGCGCACTCGTTGTTCGGCATTTTCGCGAATAGAGCAGGTGTTGATGAAAATCACATCTGCTTCTTTGTAATTGGAAGTGGTTTCAAAGCCCATATCGATCATAACCGAAGCGACAATTTCCGAATCAGAGAAATTCATGGCGCAACCATAACTCTCAATGTAGAGTTTACGCCCATTCGGCTCGCCTTGTTTGCCATCCAGCATTAAGGCTTCCCCCTGGCGACTCTCATCGTGGTCTTTAATCGATAATCCCGTCTTCAATAGTTCTTCCATATCCATGCAAAAATAAAGATTATTTTAGAAATAATGACAGAATGGCAGTATTCCTTTTTTGATTAGTAGATAAAAAAGCCCGGCTTTTGACCAGGCTCCTTGAAAACTTAAATCAAATGATTCCAGCCAAAAGGGTCCGGAACAAGGCCGTAGCGAATTTCCTTCAACGCCTTTAAGGCTTTGTTTGAAAAT
>JBEDFI010000119.1:0-4938 GCA_041175245.1 Bacteroidota bacterium | reverse complement strand
TTTTTATTTAGATTCAGTTTAAATATACTTACAAAGATAGAAAAAATACGTTGAAGAAAATGAAGGTAACTATCGTTAAATCCTCATAAAATCGTCATTTTTGTGACAAAGGTTACAAAATGAAACATATCGAACATATCGGCATTGCTGTGAGAGATTTAGCCGCTTCCTGCGAACTTTACGAGCGTTTATTGGGAGTAAAACATTACAAAATTGAAGCTGTGGAATCGGAACAGGTCAACACGGCTTTTTTTAAAACTGGAGAGAACAAAATAGAGCTGCTGGAAGCGAGCGGTGAGCAAAGTGTCCTTCATAAATTTTTAGAGAAAAGGGGAGAAGGAATCCATCATATTGCATTTGCTGTGGACGATATTTACGCCGAAATGGAGCGTTTAAAACAGGAAGGATTTACCTTATTGAACGAAACACCTAAAAATGGGGCAGACAACAAGTTGGTTTGTTTTGTGCATCCTAAAGACGCGAGTGGTGTTTTGGTAGAACTATGTCAGGAAATCAAATCATAATATTTTTACGTTTTGATTTTTTTGTTTTGACTTTTACCGCTATATTTGCCCCTCTCAAAAAGATATTGAAAGACGATGAAAGCTGAATTACATCCAAAAAACTATAGATTAGTGGTTTTTAAAGACATGTCTAACGAATATGCCTTCTTAACCAAGTCATGCATCGAAACCAAAGAAACTGTTAAATGGGAAGATGGTAACGAATATCCACTGGTTAAACTGGAGATTTCGCACACCTCTCATCCGTTCTTCACCGGTAAAATGAAGTTGGTAGATACCGCTGGTCGTATCGACAAATTCAAAAACCGTTACGCTAAGAAGTAATCAAACTGATAATTATACGAAAGTCCCGGCCCAACAGTCGGGACTTTTTTTATTTTTGTTGAATGCGCCTCATACTTTTTGACGATCAAACCCGAGATAGTCTGCTCCCACTGACCTTTACCCGGCCGGTGGCCGAATTGCGTATCGGTATTCTGACCATTGCTCAAAAATGGGCTAAACGCTTATCAGATGTTCCGGTGGCTTTTCATACAGCTGATTATTTACAGCCCAAATTTCCTATTCTGGCCGATGCGGATAATTTGCTGATTAATGGTTCAATATGTCCGGACGAGCAGCTGTGTGAGGCAGTACAAGCTTTGGGAAAGGGTGAGGCCTTGGTGCAAGAAGAATTGCTGATTGCCGCCCGGTTGGATGATGCAGGTGCAGCCAATTTTGATCATAATTCCAGATCATATTCTACAATAACTTACAAGCATGATTTTCTGAAGATCAAATATCCCGAAGATCTTTTCAAATTAAACGATATCGAATTACGGAAAGATTTCAACTTGCTAACTGCCGGTCGTACTTCAACCACCATAGACAGCAGCAATACCATATTAGGTACTGATTTTTTTGCTGAAAAAGGAGCTGTGGCCTACTGCTCTACCTTCAATACCCTCGAAGGGCCCATTTACCTGGCAAAAGATACCCAGGTTTGGGAAGGCAGCCATATTCGTGGCTCATTCGCTTTGTGCGAGCATTCACAGGTAAAAATGGGTGCTAAAATTTATGGAGCCACTACTATTGGTCCGCATTGCCGAGTGGGCGGTGAGGTAAGTAATGCCATTTTGCAGGCCTATGCATCGAAGGGACATGAGGGCTTCCTGGGCAATTCATTTTTGGGCGAATGGTGCAATATCGGTGCAGACACCAATAACTCCAACCTGAAAAATAATTATACCGAAGTGCGGCTTTGGGATTACCAAAACCAGAATTTCCGCAAAACCGGCCTACAGTTCTGCGGGCTGATCATGGCCGATCATGCCAAATGCGGTATTAATACCATGTTCAACACCGGAACAGTCGTTGGCGTAAGTGCCAATGTATTCGGGGCCGGTTATCCCCGCAATTTCGTGCCCGATTTTGCCTGGGGCGGAGCGCAGGGATTTGAGGTGTATGCCTTGAATAAGGTTTTTGAAACCGCCGAATTAGTATATCAGCGCCGCAACCGCGAATTTGACCAGGCGGAAAAGGATATTTTATCCAAAGTATTTGAACTAACAGCAACACATCGGAGATTTTAAGATCGACGCATAAAACGTATATGAGAAAAAAAATTGTAGCCGGAAACTGGAAAATGAATCAGGATTATACCTCGGGTATGGCCCTTTTTTCTGAGATTTTAACCATGGTACAGGATGAGGTTTTGGGCAATCAGGAAGTAATCGTTTGCCCGCCATATATCCACCTGAGTAGTTTAGTTGCTTTGTCGAAAGGTGCTGAAAACGTATCGATTGGTGCACAAAATTGTCACCAGGCCAAATCCGGAGCCTATACCGGAGAAGTATCGGCCTCTATGATTCAGTCGGTGGGTGCTAGCTATGTTATTCTGGGTCATTCAGAACGCCGGCAGTACTTTGGCGAAAGCAATGAACTGCTGGCTGAAAAAGTAAATACGGTATTAACGAATCAGTTAAAGCCAATTTTTTGTATTGGAGAAACCCTTCAGGAACGTGAATCGGGTAAATTTTGGCAGATCATTGCTGAACAGTTACAAAAAGGGATTTTCCATTTAAGTGCGGAAGACTTTAAACAAGTGGTGCTGGCTTATGAGCCGGTTTGGGCCATTGGTACCGGTTTGACCGCCTCGCCCGAACAAGCACAAGAAGTACATGCCTTCATTCGTAAAACCATTGCCGAACGGTACGATTCTACATTGGCCGATAACATGAGTATTCTTTATGGGGGTAGCTGTAATCCTACTAATGCCGCTGAATTATTTGCTCAACCAGATATCGATGGTGGATTGATCGGTGGAGCTTCCCTCAAATCGAGAGATTTTGTAGACATCGTGAAAACCTTTAACGGCCAATGAATTATTGCGAAGTAATTTTCAGCAAAGTTATTGGCGAAGATTTTCATCAAGATATTTTAATTGCCGAACTGGCTGATTTGGGTTTTGACAGCTTTGAGGATACCGAAACAGGCTTCAGGGCCTATATACCCACTCATTTATACCAAGCAAGTTTGATCAGGGACTTGCTTGAAGCGCACACGCCAAATTTCGAATATACTTTTCAGAAACTTGACATCGAATCACAAAATTGGAATGCCCTCTGGGAACGTACCTTTGAACCGATTTTCATTGCTGATCAGATTTGTGTTCGAGCAATCTTTCACGAAGGCAAACCTGCATTCCCTTATGAGATTGTCATTGATCCAAACATGACTTTTGGCACCGGGCATCATCAAACTACTTCTTTAATCATGGAAATGATGCTGGAGGAAGATTTTGTTGGCAAAAAAGTACTGGACATGGGTTGCGGAACCGGGATTTTAGCCATCCTGGCTGAAAAGCTCGGTGCGGTGGAACTGGACGCCATCGATTATGATTCATTGTGTTACGATAGCACGCTTAAGAATCTGGTTTTGAACCAATGCCATCATATAAAGGGCTGGTGTGGTTCCAAGGAAATCATTCCTAATAAAACATACGACATTATATTAGCCAATATCAACCGAAATATTTTACTGGACCAGCTTGATCGATATTCGGAAGTACTCATCCCGGGAGGAAAACTGTATTTGAGTGGTTTTTATGAGCATCCGGACCTGGAAATCTTAAAGGAAAAAGCCAGTTCGCTGGGTTTTAAGTATCAAGAACACCGGGTGAGAGAGAACTGGACAGCTGCTATATTTATTAAAAAGTAAGATGAACGTACATTTTATCGCCATTGGCGGAAGTGCCATGCACAATCTGGCCATTGCCCTGGCTAAAAAAGGCTATCGGGTCAGTGGATCGGATGATGTGATCAACGAACCGTCCAAATCACGTTTGGCCCGCTTTCATATTTTACCGCCCGAGACCGGCTGGTTTCCGGAGAAAATTAGTGCCGACCTGGATGCGGTGATTTTGGGGATGCATGCCCGAATTGATAATCCTGAATTATTAAAAGCACAGGAATTGGGACTTCGTATTTACTCGTACCCTGAATACATCTACGAGCAATCAAAAACTAAAACCAGAGTGGTGATCGGCGGCAGCCATGGTAAAACCACCATCACTTCCATGATTTTGCATGTATTGCAGCATGCGGGTATAGATTTCGATTATTTAGTGGGTGCACAGCTGGAAGGCTTTGACACCATGGTTAAAATTACAGAAGATGCACCGGTTATGGTGATTGAAGGGGATGAATATTTAGCTTCACCGATTGACCGTCGCCCGAAATTTCACCTGTATCAGGGTCATATCGGGGTGATTAGTGGAATTGCCTGGGATCATATCAATGTATTTCCTACCTGGGAATCGTATATCCAGCAGTTTGATTTATTCATCGACACTCTGCAGCCTGGAGGAAGTCTGGTTTACTGTGAGCTGGACGAGGCCCTGAATGACTTAGTACGGAATAAGCAAACTGCGATCGAAAAAATTCCCTATGGAATTCCTGAATATGAAATTGCAAACGGTCGAACGTCCTTGCACACCGAAGCAGGAAAAGTAGATTTACAAGTGTTCGGAGAACATAATTTGCAAAATTTAACTGCCGCAAAAAAAGTTTGTGAAAAACTTGGCATTTCTGAGTCTGTTTTTAATGAGGCCATTGCCACGTTTAAAGGAGCCGCCAGGCGGTTGGAACTTTTAGGAAAGACCGAAAATTCGTCGGTTTTTAAAGATTTTGCCCATTCGCCTTCAAAATTAAAAGCGACCATCCATGCAGTGAAGCAGCAATTTCCTGAAAGAGATTTAATTGCGGCGATAGAATTACACACGTTTAGTAGTTTAAACGCCGAATTTTTAAAGGAGTATGCCGGGACTATGGACGAAGCTGACCAGCCGATTGTTATTATAGATCAAAATACTTTTAGGCAAAAACAGATGCAGCCTTTTGAAGAAAATGTCGTGAAAAAGTCATTTAATAACGAC
>JBEDFI010000118.1:0-4962 GCA_041175245.1 Bacteroidota bacterium | reverse complement strand
AACTTACGCTTGCCATTACAAGAACCATCGAATAAAGTAATTTTTTCATCATAGTTTCAATTTTTAATGATTTGAAATGATTGGTGTGTATGTTACAAGCGCAAATATAATCAGCATTATTTATAAATTATAAAAATTCTCACGTTCAAAATTTTAATTCTTATCCACAGAGGCTATTTTTTTCAACATTACAAATTGAAATATTCGAATTATATCCTTGAGGCGCTGAAAAAGCTTGATTAAGTTGAATATAGCCGAAATGGAATTAAGCATCATTTTTTCGTCCCATTGCAATTGCTTAGTTTTGGAACTTCATTTTAATAAGTGGTATGAATTACGATTTAATTGTGATAGGCAGTGGCCCGGGAGGTTATGTTGCAGCCATCAGAGCTGCTCAATTGGGCTTAAAAACAGCCATTGTTGAAAAGGAATCTTTAGGTGGTGTTTGTTTGAATTGGGGTTGTATTCCAACCAAAGCTTTATTAAAAAGTGCTCAGGTTTTTGAATATATACACCATGCCGAAGAGTATGGATTGAAAGTAGGTGATGCAAAGGTAGATTTTGCAGCTGTAGTAAAACGTAGCCGTGATGTAGCTGATGGCATGAGCAAAGGCATTCAGTTCCTGATGAAGAAAAACAAGATTGATGTCATCATGGGTACGGCCAAAATTAAAGCTGGTGGAAAAGTACAGGTCTTGGGTGCCGATGGATCTAACCAGGAATTTACCGCAAAAAGTACCATTCTGGCAACGGGCGGTCGTTCGAGAGAATTGCCTAACCTGAAACAAGATGGCAAAAAGGTCATCGGATACCGTCAGGCAATGGTACTGCCCGAACAGCCAAAATCAATCGTAGTGGTGGGTTCTGGTGCCATTGGTGTTGAATTTGCCTACTTCTACAATTCCATTGGCACGCAAGTGACTATCGTGGAATACCTGGATAACATTGTTCCGGTTGAAGATGAAGATATTTCCAAACAATTGCTCCGCAGCTTCAAAAAATCAGGCATCAACATCATGACCGGTGCTAATGTAGAGTCGGTAGATACTTCAGGCAAAGGTTGCAAAGTACAGGTGAAAACCGCAGTAGGTGTAGAAACCCTGGAATGTGATATCGTATTATCAGCAGTAGGCGTAAGCCCTAATATTGAGAACATCGGTTTGGAAGAAGTAGGCGTAAAAACTGATAAAGGACGCGTTTTAGTCGATGATTACTATCAAACTAATATTCCGGGGATATACGCCATTGGCGATATCGTAAAGGGGCAAGCATTGGCACACGTGGCTTCTGCGGAAGGCATCATCTGCGTAGAAAAAATTGCTGGTCACCATCCGGAGCCCTTGAACTATAATAACATTCCTGGATGTACCTATTGCTCTCCGGAGATTGCTTCAGTAGGCTATACCGAAAAAGCCGCCAAAGAAGCAGGTTATGAGATCAAAGTAGGTAAATTTCCATTCTCTGCTTCTGGTAAAGCCAGTGCAGCTGGAGCCAAAGATGGTTTCGTAAAAGTAATTTTTGATGCTAAATACGGCGAATTCCTGGGAGCCCACATGATTGGTGCCAACGTAACCGAAATGATTGCCGAAGTAGTGGTTGCCCGTAAACTGGAAACCACCGGCATGGACATTGTGAAAACCGTACACCCGCACCCAACCATGAGTGAGGCGGTGATGGAAGCCGCCGCGGATGCCTACGGGGAAGTGATTCACTTGTAAGTGTCTTCATTTGTGATACTGAGCATAGCGAAGTATCGTATGATTTAATTTAAGATCCTTCACTCCGTTCAGGATAACAAGAATAAATAAAAAGCCCCCGCCAATTGACGGGGGTTTTTTTATGCTCCCCTAAATTAGGAAAGCTGTCAGAAGGCCTAAGTGGTCATCAATTCACCCGGATCAAAGGCACTGCATTTTTAGTGATCAATTCATTCAGCGCTTTCAAATCCTCTTCTTTTAGCTTTTTCAATGCCGCCAATTGCACATCGATCTGGCCGGCAAGCTCAGCATACACCTCTTTTACCTGTTTGCTTGGCGCATTAAAGCCCGAAGCAGCCACATCAAACACTCCAGATAATTTATCGTTCAATCGAATTGGATAATTCAACACATCCTGACCGCTTTTCGCCTTGGTTTGATAAAGTGTTTCTTCGATGGAAGTAAGAGCCTTTACCATCATATCTGCTTTATCTTTCACTTCCTTCGGTGTTTCTTTACCACGACTCAATACCAGATCATTGATTTGGGTGCGGATTTTACGGATTTGCTGAATGCCTTTCTGTGTTTCAGAAAATTTATCGCGTACCTGGATCAGGAAATTTAGTTGCGCTTCATAATCTGCTGCTGAGAGTTGATAATTCGGATCAGGCTTCACCACAAAATCAACCGAAACTGAATCTTTACCCGATTTGATTATTGCCTTGTAATTACCCGGGATAGCCTTCGGACTGCCCACTGCCCCATTCCACAAAATCATTCCCTCTACCCGTTCGGCAGCCGGATAATCCAGGTTCCAAACAAACTGGTTCATGCCCGCTTTCGGCTCAATCTTCTCCCCGGCACTGGCAGTACTGCTGTAGGTACGAATTAATTTATTCTTGGCATCATAAAGCGCAATCGACAATTTCGTAGTATCACTGGCCTGCTTCAAATAATAGTTAATAATAGCGCCATTCGGCGGATTTTGACCTGCATTACGCACATTCGGGTTCACGAAACCAGCCATTCGGTAACTTTCACCTGGCTTAAATACATAGAGATTTTTGGAAGCTATACCAGTTTCCAATTGCTGTAAAGTCGATAAATCGTCCAACACCCAGAAAGCACGGCCTTGAGTAGCCACAATCAAATCGTTATTTTTGATAGTCAAATCAGTGATTGGCACTTCCGGTAAATTCAATTGAAAAGGCTTCCAATTGGCACCATCATCAAACGAAACATACATTCCATACTCGGTTCCGGCATACAACAAGCCGGGGCGCTTTTGATCTGCCCGAACTACTCTTACAAAATGCTTGCCAGTTATCCCATTGGTAATTAGTTTCCAGGTTTTGCCATAATCCTCCGTTTTATAAATATATGGCCTAAAGTCATCAGATTTATAGCGGGTACCCACTACATAAGCAGCCCCTTTTTTAAACGGATCGGCATCAATACTGTTGAACATCATCCACTCAGGCATGCCTTTCGGCGTTACATTCTGCCAATTTTTACCACCATCACGGCTCACATAGAGCAAACCGTCATCACTACCCGACCAGAGTAGATCAGGTTCATAAGGCGATTCAGCTGCTGTAAAAATGGTACCGTAATATTCCACACTGGTATTGTCTTTCGTAATCGGACCACCGCTTGGGCCTTGTTTAGATTTATCATTTTTGGTCAGATCTGGACTAATCGCTTCCCAGGATTGACCTTCATTCTCTGTTTTAAACAACACATTACCTGCTGCATACAAACGTTTATGATTGTGAGGAGAGAAGAAAATCGGGAAGTTCCACTGGAAACGGTACTTCAACACATCAGCCCCTGAACCCATCGGATTATCAGGCCACACAGAAACTGCACGATTCTCACCGGTACGATGATCTAATCTCGATAAATATCCTCCATAATTACCTCCATACACGATTTCCGGGTTCAATGGATCAGCCACCACATAACCCGACTCTGCTCCGGCAGTTGGCTCCCAATCCTTATCGGTAATGGCACCGCCGTACGTTCTGGATAAGATGCGAATGGTAGAATTATCTTGCTGTGCACCCAAAATACGATACGGGAAATGATTATCTGTACTAACGCGATAGATCTGAGCCGTCGGCTGATTATTCATATCACTCCAGTTGGCGCCGCCATCAAAACTTACTTGGCCGCCCCCATCATCTGCCACGATCATGCGGTTCGGATCTTTAGGATCGATCCATAGATCGTGGTGATCGCTATGCGGCGTACGGATCGATTGGAAAGTCCGTCCACCATCGCGAGAGCGTAAAAAACTCACATTCAATACGTATACCTGATTATCATTTTTAGGATCGATGAACACCTTGGTATAATACCAGGCCCGCTGACGGATCTCATTATCACTATTCATTTTAGTCCAGCTGTCTCCCCCATCATCCGAACGGAATAAACCACCGGTTTTCGATTCCATAATACTGTAAATCCTGTCAGGATTGGTAGCACTTACGGCCACACCGATAATACCCAGGGTGTCTTTCGGCAATCCTTTATTGCGTGAAATATTTTTCCAAGTTTCACCCCCATCGGTACTTTTCCATAAGCCACTGCCCTCACCGCCGCTTTCCAGGCTATGTGGTGTACGGATCACCCGCCAGGTACTGGCATAAAAGACACTCGGATTTTCAGGTTCCATCACTAGATCCACGGCACCCGATAATTCATTCACAAACAAAACCCTGCGCCAGCTTTTACCACCATCTGTAGTTTTATAAACACCTCGCTCTTGGTTAGGGCCAAACAAATGGCCGGTTGCCGCTACCCAAACTATATTCGGGTTTTTAGGATGCACCACAATGCGTACAATGTGTCGAGCATCTTTCAAACCGATGTTTTTCCAGGTCCGCCCACCGTCCTCACTCTTCCACATCCCGTTCAGGCCTTCACTCACATTACCACGCATGGTATTCTCGCCTTCGCCCACATAAACCACCGCAGGATCTGATGGCGCAAGCGCTACCGCACCAATGGTACTGCCGAAATACTTATCAGAAATATTTTTCCAGTTACTTCCGCCATCGCTGGTTTTCCAAACCCCGCCACCGGTAGCACCCATGTAAAAGACATTTTTCTGGTTAGGATCACCCGCCACGGCAGCACTTCTTCCACCACGAAAGGGTCCGATAAGACGGTACTTCATACTACTATACAACACACTGTCGTAAGCATAGCGGGAACTGCCAGGTACGGATTTAGATTTTTTTTGTGCCAATACACTGAAAGC
>JBEDFI010000117.1:0-4969 GCA_041175245.1 Bacteroidota bacterium | reverse complement strand
CAGCTGGGCATTAATTATAGTTTCTAATGAGATTGAGAAATTACATAGCTCTTTGCTTGCTGCTACTTTTTACGCAGCAGACACAGGCCCAATCCCTGCCGGTGGGAAGTATCCTGGAAACCTATATTAAGCAGCTAACCCTACAAAATCAGCTGGATTCCAATCGCTCCTTCACACATCGTCCCCTGGCTTTGGAAAGCATAAAACAAAGCCTGAAAACCAGGGATACCCTTGCAGATGCAGGCTATTTGAACCTAAAACAGATCAATACCCGAATTAAGAACGCAAGCTTAACCATGCTGCCCTTCAGGTGGGAACAACAAGTTAATACCCATCATCCCTATGGCTGGAACGATGGCGCCATGATTCCTGCCAAAGGTTATCAAACACTGCTTTCCGGGGGCGTCCACATCAAGTACGGTCCCTTATCTGTTCAATTCCAGCCGGAATATGTATGGGCGGCCAATACCGATTTTGAAACTACCGGAATAATAAAAGGCGGTACCGATCAGCCCGAACGTTTTGGAACCGGCAATTACAGTAAGGCCGGCGTTGGTCAGTCGTATATCCAGCTACAAGTCTCTAAATTTGCCCTTAAACTTTCGAACGAAAATATCTGGTGGGGCCCTGGCGTACGGAATGCCCTCTTACTGAGTAATCATGCCGATGGCTTTGCCCACCTTTCTCTGCAAAGTGTGGCGCCCCTTAAAACTCCCATTGGAAGCGTAGAATTTCAGTTGATAGGGGGTAAATTACGAGGCAGCGATGCCGATGCATCTATCCGTAAAGAGTGGCGTTATTTCTCCGGCATGCACCTCACGTATCAACCTCGGTGGATACCCGGCTTGTTTTTCGGCTTAACCCGAAGTTTTCAGGCCTATCATTCTGATGTAGAGGCCTCCGGCGAATATTTTCCTTATTTAACCCCGTATCAGAAGATCAATACGGATGATGGCGATCCCATTCCAAGAGATCAGCTGACCTCAGTCTATGCCAAATGGCTGTTCCCGAAAGCACATGCCGAAGTCTATGTAGAATTCGGTAAGAACGACAATGCCTGGGATTTCCGCGATTTCCTCGGTTCCCCCGAACACGCCAGGGCCTACTTATTTGGTTTCAGGAAATTAGTCCCGCTGAAACAAAAGGAAAGCTTTATATCGGTGCAGGGAGAATTTACCCAGCTTTCTCAAACCATCGACCGTATCCTTCGTCCCGCAGGTGCCTGGTATTATCATAGTCAAGTTAAACAGGGCATGACCCATAATGGACAGGTACTGGGAGCGGGCATCGGTTCAGGCAGTAACCTGCAATCGCTAGACATTAGCTGGATCAGGGGGATGAAATCGCTTGGATTCAGGCTCGAACGCCTGGTACAAGATCAGGATTATTACAACGCCGCCATCGGCGATTATAATAACCAAAGCAGAAGGTGGGTAGATTATTCATTTGCCCTGCTGGGTCGCTGGAACTGGAATAAGATCCTGATTAACTCCGAGCTCAATTATATCCGCTCCCTCAATTACCAGTGGAGGAACCTCACGCCGGCGGGCAATTATCTTCCGATAGGGAAAGATGTCAACAATTTACACCTCAAGATAGGTCTTAATTATTTCTTTTAGCGGGTTTTACAAAGAGCAGGAAAAGCGTATAAAACATTCCTGCAAAAAAGCCACCGTAAGCAATGCCCTCATACCACTTGAGTCGGTTTTTCTTCAGCGGTAAATCCGGCTGATCCACGATTTGTACCGTAGGCGTTTCTTGCGCTAAAATGGTTTTGCTCGCTTCCAGATTTTTCACCACCTCGGCATAAATGGTGGATAAGACCATTTTGTCACGCTCTTTCACTTCTGAGCCTACCTTGGCAGTCACATAGGCAGGGTTCACATCCACCAATTGGGCAGTAGAAGAAGAGGCCGAATAGGTTTTTCGGTTTAACAAGGCACTCAAACTATCCGCACGGGCTTGTAAACGATCTACATTTACTTTCAATCGCTTGGTTTTGGTCTGAATATAGAAATTGGCACCTTCCTCCAGAATCCGGCTGCACAATAAGCTGGCCAGCTTTTCATCTTTCATGGTGGTGCTTAGCTCAAAGAAGCCTAATTTTTTATCTGGTTTAAAGACCGATAATTCTTTCTTCACAATCCGCTCGGCTATGTCTTGCAATAAACTGTCTTGCAAGCGGCTATACTGAGACCGATCAGCCGGGAAGCTCAATTTGCCGCCATCCAGATACTTGCTTTCCCAGCGATCTTTCAACTTGTACTGCAAGGCATAGGCATCTGCCAAACTCATGCGTGCCTGGGCATCATAAGGAGTGAGCAGGGCATTTTTAAGAATGGTATTGCTCTTTAATAATTCAAGCACATTTTCACCGGCCATCACCCCGGAAGTATTTCCGAGAGCACTCATATCAAAGCCGAATTGTCCGGCCAGTGCAGAAACAATTGATCCGCCACCCGGTTTTACATCTTCCACCACAAAACTTAAACGGGCCGTATAGCTAACTGGCCATAAGAAGGAGAGGGCAAAGCCCAATACACCACCGCTCAAACCGATCATGGTAATCTTCATGCGATGACTCCACACATACAGCAGATCTTGTTTACGCTCCAGGATTAATTTTCTGAATGAGAAATTCTCCTCCTGAGGATAATTTGCGGGGTATTTTTCCATGTTATTTAGTTAAAATAGCGATGACACTCACTAGGGCCGTGAGGATAGATGCGGCAGCAGAAATCTCTCCCACACCCAGTTTAACCCTCAATTCCGGCTCGGGTTGCGGTATAACCAGCCGGCTGCCCTTACTAATTCTTGGATAATTTTTGAAGAATAAGAAGCGTTTTACCGGACGGTTGATCCCATTGGGGTATGCAACGTAGGCATTTTTAATGCGAACATGGTTTTTAGTTCCTCCGGCGGCATTCACATAATAAGTAAAGCGACTACTCTTATAACGGAAGAGTTGCGGCGTGTTCACGCCGCCCACCACTTCTACAAAGGGATTGTCTTTAGGAACAAAAATGCTGTCTTGTGGCAGCAGAATCAGCTTCCTTTCTTTTGCACGTCCACTTAATTCTGCATCCACCCGTAAGCCATTCCGATAGATCTGTACATTCTCTAAGGAGGCAGCCGGACTCAATCCTCCGGCTCTGTTCAGCATTTCCATGATAGTTTCATCGCGGCGTTGCAAGGCATAATTTCCCGGAAACAAGACTTCACCGCCAATATTTACATTACCCAATACCTGATAATTCACCAATTGCGGAACGGTAATCTTATCGAGTGCTTGTAGATATACCGCTTCCTGGTTCAAGAGCAGGTTGCTGTCTACCTTCACCGTAAAGGTTTCTACCAACTGGTTAGCTACCTCATCCGATTTATTCGGAAGGATGCGGGATATTTCAATGCGATGATTCGCAGCATTATAATTAAAACCACCCGCCATGGCTACCAGATCGGCCAATTGCATGCCCTCACGATAGGTATAGGTGCCCGGCTGCTTTACGAGACCGGAAATACTTACGCTTAATTCGTTGCCCATTTCCTTAGAAGAAAGAATATACACCTCGTCTTCGCGTTGCAGGATCAGGTCTTCGGCAGTCCCTTTCATGATTTTTCCCAAATCAAATGAAACGGTTTGCTTGCTTAAATCGGCTTTGATCCGGTTAATATAACCCCGGCCCAGGAGGGCATCTTCTTTTAACCCGCCGGCATGTTTAATGAGAGCAGAGAGGCGGAGGCCTTCCGTTAATTCATAGGTATCGGGCCGTTGGATAGCTCCCTTAATAAAAATCCGGTTGGTATACCTGTTTGAGATCTTGCCGATATACACAGAATCGCCATTGAGCGGCACGTAATTGGCATAAAAATCTTGAGGAACATCTTTCACCTTCAATTCTACATCCCCTTTTTGATACACTTTTACCATTGCCTTATAGGCTCCGTCTCTAAATCCTCCGCCCAGGTCAATTAAGTGTTTTAAGTTCTCGCCCTCTTTCAGTTCGTAGCTGGCAGGCATCTTTACTTCGCCATTCAGAATGATTCTTTTCTGATAAAAAGGAAAACGAATTACATCCTGATCTTCCAGCCGTACATTGGTACTCAACAACCCTTTTTGTAAAAATTGATAGAAGTCCACCACCCGGTACACCTTATTGTTTCGGATGATTTCGATATTCCGGAGCGATCCATTGGCATTCGGACCGCCGGATTGATACAATACATTCGAGAGGGTAGAGAGGGAGGAAACTGTATAAGTGCCGGGTTGCTTGGCTTCGCCGATGATGTTTACACGGATGCTGCGGATATTGCCCAATGAAATCGTCAAATTGGTTTGTCCGGAAGCCAATGCCGGATACACGCGTTTCATTTTCTCTTTGATCCGGACACTTGCCTGTTCAATACTCAGTCCGTTGACAAAAACTAAGCCTGCATAGGGTATTTGAACATTTCCATCCGGGCTTACCCTCGTCTTTACCGACGATTCATTTAATCCCGAGAGGATGATAATCAGTTCATCATCTGCTCCCAATACATAAGTTTGTGGGGTGGCGATTCTTAAATTAGGTTCAAAACTTAACTTTGGATTATTAAAAAAGGAAGCACCGTAGATTTCCGATTGAACATCGACAAAGCTGCTTGGTTCAATAATTAATTCCTGACGGACATAATTAATGCTGTCGGCTTTTGCAGCAAGGCCGTTTTGCTTACTACCCATTACGCCGCTCAAACGCTTTTTTAATTTATCGATTTCGGTCGCTTTCATGCCGCGTTGATAAAGGAGCTGCAGGGCATTGTCAAGGCTGATGCCTGAACTTTGTAGTTTCTTTTGAAACAATTGAAGGTCAGTATCACTGATTTGATCAACCTTTAGGTTTTGAATATTATCAAGGGAAATAGATTGTGCCTGCACACTGAACGTGATACAGCAAAAAAGTAAAAGAAGGTAGAAGAAATGGGGTATGCG
>JBEDFI010000116.1:0-5093 GCA_041175245.1 Bacteroidota bacterium | reverse complement strand
ACCCCCTAAGTTTTTAGGGTCAAACAATCTCGATCACATTTTTATTTTAACTAAAACATGGGTAAAACTTCTACAAGCAAAGCAAGAACCTCCGGTAAAGGTCTCAGCTTTCAGCGCCATTTCACCAAAGAAGGGGTGAATGTTTACGATCTTTTTCAATACGAAAAAAGGTCGTCCGTAATTCGTAATCCGTCGGGAGACGCAGTATTCGAAATGAATGATGTAGAAGTCCCCGGCACCTGGAGTCAGGTGGCTACCGATATTTTGGCCCAGAAATATTTCCGTAAAGCCGGAGTTCCTCAACCAGATGGCAGTTTAGGTTCTGAGAAGAGCATTAAACAGGTCGCACACCGTATGGCTGATTGCTGGAGACAATGGGGTGTCCGTTACGGATATTTTGCCAGCAAGGCAGATGCAGATATTTTCTACGATGAGTTAGTGTATACCATCGTGGGCCAGTTGGCTGCTCCAAACTCACCACAATGGTTCAATACAGGATTGCACAGCGCTTATGGCATTACCGGAAAGCCACAAGGTCACTATTTTGTAGATCCTGATACTGAAGTATTGAGCAAGTCGACCTCCGCGTATGAGCGTCCGCAACCCCATGCATGTTTCATTTTATCGGTGAGTGATGATTTAGTAAACGATGGCGGTATCATGGACCTTTGGGTGCGTGAAGCCCGTATCTTCAAATACGGCTCAGGTGTGGGAACCAACTTCTCCCAAATCCGTGGCGAAAACGAAAAACTATCCGGTGGTGGTTATTCTTCAGGATTGATGTCATTCCTGAAAATTGGAGACCGTGCTGCCGGTGCGATCAAATCGGGCGGTACCACCCGTCGTGCAGCCAAAATGGTTTGCTTAGATCTGGATCACCCGGAGATTGAAGGATTTGTGAATTGGAAAGTAGAAGAAGAGAAAAAAGTGGCTGCCTTAATTGCAGCCGGCTATTCTTCAGACTATGAAGGTGAAGCATACCGCACAGTTTCCGGACAAAATTCCAATAATTCTGTTCGTATCCCGAATGCCTTCTTTAAAGCATTAGAAAACGGTGAAAACTGGGATCTGATCGGACGTATTAAAGGAGACGTGATCAAATCCATCTCGGCCGAAAAATTATGGCAAGACATCGCCTTCGCGGCTTGGGCTTGTGCCGATCCTGGGGTACAATATGACACCACCATCAACGAATGGCATACCTGCCCAGAAGGCGGACGGATCAATGCGTCGAACCCTTGTTCAGAATACATGTTCCTCGATAATACGGCTTGTAACCTGGCTTCCATTAACCTGGCGCATTTCTTTAACCCTGAAACTTTAGTATTTGATGTCAAAGGATTTGAACATGCCTGTCGTGTTTGGACCGTGGTATTGGAGATTTCGGTATTAATGGCCCAATTCCCATCTAAAGATGTGGCCCAATTATCTTACGATTACCGCACCTTAGGCTTAGGCTATGCCAACTTAGGTTCCATGCTAATGGTAGCCGGAATTCCTTATGATAGCGATAAAGCCCGTGCCATTGGTGGTGCCATCACCGCTATCATGACCGGTACTGCTTATGCTACTTCTGCAGATATGGCCAAAGAACTGGGCGCTTTCAGAAGATACGAAGAAAACAAAAAACACATGCTGCGTGTAATGCGTAACCACCGTTATGCTGCATACAATGCAAGCGACGCTTACGAAGGTTTAGAAATTAAACCAATGGGTATCGATCCGAAAGACTGTCCTGATTATTTATTATCTGCAGCTTGCAATGCTTGGGACAAAGCATTAGAATTAGGTGAGAAATATGGCTATCGCAACGCACAAACTACTGTAATTGCACCTACCGGAACTATTGGATTGGTAATGGATTGCGATACCACCGGCGTAGAACCAGATTTTGCTTTGGTAAAATTCAAAAAATTATCTGGCGGCGGTTACTTCAAAATCATCAACCAGGGAGTACCATCTGCTTTGCGCAACTTAGGTTACCGCGAACATGAGATCGAAGCCATCGTTAATTATGCAAAAGGTGCTGCCACTTTACAAGGGGCTCCTCACATCAATTTTGAAACTTTAGCTGATAAAGGTTTCAAACAAGAAGAAATCGAAAAATTAGATAAAGCGGTAATCTCTGCCTTCGAAATTGGTTTTATATTTAACCAGTGGACTCTTGGCGAAGATTGTTTAAAACGCTTAGGCTTTAAACCAGAGCAATATAACGACTTCGATTTTAATTTATTAAGAGCCTTGGGCTTCAACCGTCAGCAAATTGCGGAAGCCAACGAATACATTTGCGGTACTATGACCGTAGAGGGTGCACCATTCTTAAAAGAAGAGCACTACCCGGTATTCGATTGCGCCAACAAATGCGGATCGAAAGGTGAGCGTTATATTCATGCTCACGGCCACATCAAAATGATGGCAGCGGCTCAGCCATTCTTATCAGGAGCAATTTCTAAAACCATCAACCTGCCAAACGAGGCCACGGTTGAAGAAATTAAAGATTGCTACGAACTGTCCTGGAAACTGGGTACCAAAGCCAATGCCATTTACAGAGATGGCAGTAAATTATCCCAGCCATTATCTACCAAATCGGCAGATTCTAAAGAAGATCAATTAGATACGGTGGAAGAGGTATTAGGTGAAGCTGCGAATGTAAAGCTAAGCGACTTAACTCCAGAACAGGTATTGGAAGCAGCTCGTGCGATTTTAGATCGTTCTACAGATACCCACTTCAAACGTCAGCTGTCATCCGTAGTGGAGAAGAAAAATATGCCGGCTAAACGCAGCGGGTTTACCCAAAAAGCGGCCGTTGGCGGACAAACGATCTTCGTTCGTACCGGTGAATATGAAGACGGAACTTTGGGTGAAATCTTCGTAGATATGCATAAAGAAGGTGCTACTTTCCGCTCGCTGATGAACTCTTTCGCCATCGCCGTTTCGGTAGGCTTACAGTACGGGGTGCCATTGGAAGAGTTTGTAGACAAATTCACCTTCACCCGTTTTGAGCCGTCAGGTATGGTAACCGGTCACGAGAACATTAAATCGGCTACTTCCATCATCGACTACATCTTCCGCATGCTGGGTTACGAATACTTAGACCGTCAGGATTTGGTTCATGTAATTACGGAGAAAAAAGCGGTGTTGGGTAATCCTCAAATTCAGGATACCGACCACAATCCGGATACAAATATTTTCGCAGAAGCGCCAAAAGTGACTGAGAAAATAACTGTAGCCGACAAAACCCTGAAACCAGTATTGGATATTTCAGGCGGTGGTCAGTCTGATGCGCCGGCATGTACCAACTGCGGACACATCATGGTGCGTTCCGGAACCTGCTACAAGTGTTTAAACTGCGGTACGCAGGGTGGTTGCTCCTAAACTCATAACCACGCAATTATATCATCAAAAAGCCCTTCGGGAAATCCAGAAGGGCTTTTTGATTCAAGGTAGATGTAGGGAACTAAAATTGATAAGTGAGGCCGAGCTGAATCACCTGATTTTTATATTCCGGAACTTCGGCACTTCCGTCGGCATTGTTTTTCTGAAAATCGAGGGCATAACGTGCTTGAACCCCTAATTGGCCGCCCAGTTCATAACCCAGGCCAATTACGCCGCCAAACAAGCTTTTCTTCAGGTTTTTATTTTTCTCTTCAATGGTATTTCTAAACTCCTGCGTGCCAGATTTAAAGCTCTCGGTAGTAGAAAGTAAGAAGGAAACCTGTGGCCCGACTGAAAGATTTAAGCCCTCTGTTACCCAAAATTTTGCCAGCAGGGGAATATCCACAAAGTTGGTGCTTACCTTATAATCGTAATCGCCGCCTAAAATTGTTCCGGAACTCTGATAGCCTTTTTGTGAATACACCAGTTCTGGGGCAAACGAAAATACTTCTGCCACCGGAATATCTACAAAAATCCCAGCTGCAAAACCGGGTTTAAACCGCGATTTAAAATCACCCTCTCCAGACTTAATTACATTCGATAAGTTCATACCGGCCTTAAACCCAAGATAAGCCCCTTTGCCCGGCTGCATGTGTTGTGCCTGCACAGATATGATTAGCAGACAAGCACTAATGGTCATTACTACTTTTTTCATGTTGTTTTTCATTGGTACAGGTCTACATGTTTAATTTTCATGCCAAAATCGGAATCCGGGTTCCCCCGATGACCCTTTTAAACCACTTAAATAAATCAGAAACGAGTTTTTTGGTCTTGATTGTCGAGACTATTAACTGTCTAATTAGGTGAAAAATTGTATATTTTACCATACAATCAGGGTTTGTAAATCCGGATACGTTTTGCTTTCTTTAATCATGATTTGGTATAGCTACTTCCTAGGTTTTTTGCTGCTCAACATAATGGGAATCTATTACTTCAAAAAATTGTTGAGTAAACGATTAAAAAGCAGCCTCTTAACCTGGTTATTCAGCATTTCCATCAGTTTGAGTATCAATTACATTATCCTGGTAGTGGTGATTGCCATTACTCTAAAAAGGTTGGCATGACGAAATGTAGACTTTGCCTCAGTATCTTGATAGTATGCTTCACCTTAAGTAGTGTGTTTGCACAAAATAAACGCTCTTTTATCGATGAGCTAAATCAAGCGAACCCCTGGGCAGATGCCGTATTCAAGAAACTGAGCCGTAAACAACGCATCGCACAATTGTTTTTTGTAAGGGCACATACCGATAAAGGAAAGGCTTACGAAGATTCCATTGCCAAGGTCATCCGCAAAGAAAAAATAGGCGGATTGGTCTTTTTTCAGGGCGGGCCCGGCCGGCAAATTCAGCTTACTAGCCGCTATCAGGCATTGGCAAAGGTTCCTTTATTAATTGCTATGGATGCCGAATGGGGATTGGGTATGCGCCTCGATAGCACCATGAGTTACCCCTATCAAATGACCTTGGGAGCGATTCAGGATATCTCTTTGATTGAAAAAATGGGTCAGGAAATTGCTAAAGACTTGAAAAAAGTGGGAGTACATATCAATTTTGCTCCGGATGTAGACATCAATAATAATCCCAAAAATCCAGTCATTGGTTTCCGGTCTTTTGGCGACGACAAGGTACAGGTTGCCCGCAAGGCAGCCGCCTACATGA
>JBEDFI010000115.1:0-5175 GCA_041175245.1 Bacteroidota bacterium | reverse complement strand
ATGCATAGTAAATGAGATTGGTCTTTATTCATTATTTTAGCTTCACTAAGAAACAACATGATTGCACAGATTTTATTTTTAGTCTTTTTGCTGGGTGCCAGTATCCTTTTCGGGCGCAATGTGGCCAAGATCAGGAGAAACATTAAACTGGGTCGTGCCGAAGACCGCACCGATCGCCCCATGGAACGTTTAAAAACCATGCTGCTGGTCGCTTTTGGACAAAGCAAAATGACCAAAAGACCGGTGGCGGCCATCATGCACTTTTTTCTGTACGCTGGTTTTGTGATCATCAACATTGAAGTAGTAGAAATTCTGATTGATGGAATTTTTGGTACACACCGTGTTTTTGCAGCTCCGCTGGGGCCTGTCTATAATTACCTGATCGGTAGCTTTGAGATCCTTGCTTTCTTGGTGATTGTTGGCTGCGTGGTTTTTCTGGCACGCCGAAATGTGCTCAAGCTTCGTCGCTTTAGCGGCAAAGAAATGACCAGCTGGCCAAAGACCGATGCAAATTACATCCTGATCATTGAAATTTTACTCATGTCGGCATTTTTAAAAATGAATGCCGCCGATTATTTATTACAACAACAAAATTACCCGCATTATATCCAGGCCGGTGCTTTCCCGGTGAGTCAGTTCATTGCCCCATTAATGCCGCAGAATCCGGAGTTTTTGGTATTGATTGAGCGTGGAGCCTGGTGGTTCCATATTTTGGGAATCCTGGCATTTTTGAACTACCTGCCTTATTCCAAGCATTTCCACATCATCATGGCTTTCCCAAACACCTGGTATTCCAATTTAAATCCAAAGGGAAGCTTTAACAACATGGATTCGGTAACCAATGAAGTAAAAGCGATGCTCGATCCTTCATTCACTCCCCTTCCGGTTGCCGAGGGAAGTAAATTTGGAGCGAAGGATGTGCAGGATTTGAGCTGGAAAAACTTAATGGATGCCTATACCTGTACGGAGTGCGGCAGATGCACCTCGGTTTGCCCGGCGAATATCACCGGGAAACTGCTTTCGCCGCGTAAGATCATGATGGATACCCGCGACCGTTTAAGCGAGGTGGGGAATAACATCGATCAACATGGTAAAGATTTCCAGGATGGTAAAAGCTTGCTGGATAACTACATTAGCCGCGAAGAAATTTGGGCCTGCACCACGTGCAATGCTTGTACAGAAGCTTGTCCGGTGAACATTGACCCACTCAACATCATTGTAGAACTGCGCCGCTATGCCGTGATGGAAGAAGCCCAGGCAGCAGCCAGTGTGAACAGTATGTTTGGCAATATTGAAAATAATGGTGCCCCTTGGAAATATGCCCCAAGCGACCGATTTAATTGGGCTAAAAACGATTAATCAATTTGTCGATTCGGCAAGTTGACTAAAAAATAATTATGAGAACATCCGCTTATTGATAAATAGACAAATGGACAAATTGATAATACCAACCATGGCCGAGCTAGTGGCCAAAGGCGAAGAGCCGGAGATTTTATTTTGGGTGGGATGTGCAGGTAGCTATGATGAGCGTGCCCAGAAAATTACCCGCGATATTTGTAAGATTCTGCAGCATGTAGGGATGAAATTTGCCGTATTAGGTACCGAAGAAAGCTGCACCGGCGATCCGGCGAAACGTGCCGGCAATGAGTTCCTGTTCCAGATGCAGGCCATGGCCAATATCGAATTACTCAACGCCTACCAGGTAAAGAAAATCGTAACCGGATGTCCGCATTGTTTCAATACTTTAAGAAATGAATACCCAAACCTGGGTGGTAATTATGAGGTCATCCACCATTCTCAGCTCATCCAGGAATTAATTAATGAGGGGAAATTACGTGCCGAAGGCGGGGAATCGTTCAAAGGCAAAAAGATCACCTTCCACGATCCTTGTTATTTGGGACGTGCCAACCAGGTGTATGAGGCACCCCGCAACGCTCTGGAAATTCTGGATGCCGAGTTGGTGGAACTGAAACGTTGCAAATCGAACGGTTTGTGCTGCGGTGCAGGTGGTGCGCAAATGTTTAAAGAACCGGAGCCGGGCTTGAAAGATGTGAACATTGAACGTACCGAGGAGATTTTAGCCATTCAGCCGGCCGTAGTAGCCGCTGCCTGCCCTTTTTGCATGACCATGTTGAGCGATGGTATCAAAAATTTCAATAAAGAGCAAGAAGTAGAGGTATTAGATATTGCTGAAATTACCGTGAAAGCAAACGGACTTTAATTCGTTAACTTTTCCCTGATTCGCTGGAAGCAATCGTTGAGCATGTGTAAATCTGCCGCTTTCAGATTTTTGAAAGGCAAGCGCAATTGGGTAGCCATGGTATCAATGTTCCCTTTCGGATCACGAAATGTTTGCACAATAATTCCTTCGGGTTTTACATTCAAAATTACCCATCCGCTTTGCTCATTACCCAAATAGTTCAACTCCTCAAAAGCAGAAAAACTAAAGGAATAATATTCCTGCTTGCCACTGATAAAAGTACGGCGACAACGGAAAAAACCATCTCTAGTGAGCTGGATCTCGGTTTTTTTCATCTTAAATTTATCAGCATCTAAAGCATAATCTGCATTGAGCTTGTCCTGACTCTGTTTCATTAACTCCAACAGATCTGGAGAAACGGAGGAAGCTGCCAGGCTGCTGAACAACAAAAAGGCAGCAGCACACATAATAAGTATGGACAAGGGTTTAAAGCGCATGGATTTTGAACCACCAAATTAAGAATTTGATAACTTTGTACATGGAAATTTCTAAAAATTCGAGGATCTGGATTTACCAGTCGGACCGTGAACTAACTGAGCAGGAGTTAAAGGCAATCCAATCTCACTTGGATGGGTTTACGGCAAACTGGGCAGCACATGGAAATTCCCTGCATGCCAAAGGTGAAATTCGCTTTCAGCGTTTTATAATTATGGCCGTAGACGAGCAAAAGACAGGTGCCAGCGGTTGTTCTATCGATAAATCGGTGGCCTTGATGAAGCAGTTTGAAACTCAATTTGGAATTCAGCTATTCGACCGCATGCAAATTGCCTATCGGGATGGAAATGCCATCAAAACTTTCAAAAAAGCTGAGTTTAACACGCTGGTAGAAAAAGGCATCCTCAATGAACATACCCTCATCTTCAATAACTTGATCCAGCACTATGCTGAATTGGATACCGCCTGGGAAATACCGCTAAAAGAGACTTGGCTCAGTCGTTTAATGCCTGCTTAATCAAACTGCACATTTTTTAAGCGACGCATATTCCTCAGGATCAGACTTTGTCTGTAATACACCGTTCGGTTTGGCTTTACCGGCGTCCAGCGCAGCGGATTGGGGAAAACGGCTACCAACAAAGAGGCCTGGGATTTGCTCATGCTGCCGGCAGATTTACCAAAATAATGTTGAGTGGCGGCTTCAGCACCATAAATACCGTCTCCCATTTCTATCACATTCAAATAAACTTCCAGGATACGTTCTTTAGACCAAAGCAATTCTATCAAAACGGTAAAATAAGCTTCAAAACCCTTCCGTACCCAGGAACGTCCCGGCCATAAAAACACATTTTTGGCCGTTTGCTGGCTGATGGTACTACCACCCCTTATTTTCCGGCCCTTCTGGTTCTTTTCAAACGCCTTTTGTATCGCCTTAAAATCAAAGCCCCAATGGTTCATAAAGGCGGCATCTTCACCGGCAAGCGCTGCTTTCTTCAGGTTATTAGACAATTCATCGAAACTGCGCCATTCTTTTTCCAATTTCCACGATTTACCGTCGGCTTGCCGTTCCATACTCCGTTGCACCATCAGCCAGGTGATGGGCGGATTGACAAATCGATAAACCAGTACCCAGCAACATGTAAATAGAAAAAATGAGAAGATGATCTTTTTAAGAAATCGGAACAGCATGTATAAAGGTTTGTATGCTTAAAGGTAGCTATTTCATCAAGCATAAAAAAAGCGCCCCGAATATATCGGGGCGCTTTTAAAAATTTTAACTTTAAATTACTCGGCTACCACTTCAAAAGGCACCTGTACTTTCACCTCTTTATGTAAGTTTAAGTTTACCAGGTACTCTCCTACTTCTTTAGGCTCTGTTTCGAAAGTAATTCTACGACGATCTACCTCGAAACCAGCTTTTTTCAACGCATCGGCAATTTGAATGGTATTTACCGAACCGAAAATCTTTCCAGATTCACCGGCTTTGGCACCAACACTTAATTTAACGCCTTCTAATTTGCCGGCAATTGCTTCGGCATCTTTCTTAATTTTATCTTGCTTAAATGCGGCTTGCTTTAAGTTTTCAGCCAATACCTTCTTTGCAGAACCAGTTGCCAAAATACCGTATCCTTTCGGGATCAGGTAGTTACGGCCATAACCAGGCTTCACATTTACGATATCGTCTTTTTCTCCAAGATTTTTAATATCCTGTGTTAAGATAATTTCCATGTCTTGTTCCCCCTAATTATTTTAATGAATCGGTTACATAAGGTAATAAGCCAATGTGACGGGCACGTTTGATGGCTTGAGCTACCTTGCGTTGAAATTTCAAAGAAGTACCGGTTAAACGACGTGGCAATAACTTACCCTGATCGTTCACGAATTTCAATAAGAAATTGGCATCCTTGTAATCAATGTACTGGATTCCGTTCTTTTTAAAACGGCAGTACTTCTTACGGTTATCCTCCACTTTAGGAGCAGTAACGTATTGAATTTGTTCTCTAGCCATTGCTTACTTCCTCCTCTACTTTTTCAGTTTTCTTTTTGTTGAAGGCACCACTGCGCTTTTTCTCATTGTAAGCAAGTGCATGCTTGTCTAAAGCGATGGTTAAGAAACGCATAATACGCTCATCACGCTTATATTCAACCTCCAGTTTATTAATAAATTCACCCGGAGCCTTGAATTCAGTTAGGTGATAGAACCCGTTCGTTTTTTTCTGAATCGGGTACGCTAGTTTTTTCAAACCCCAATTATCTTCGTGGATAATTTCGGCTCCGTTATCTTTCATCAGCTTATTGAATTTGGTGATTACCTCTTTCGCAGCTTCATCAGACAACAACGGGGTCAGAATGATTACGGTTTCGTACTGTTGCATGTTTTTGTTTTTATTAATCCGCTTTTCAGCGGGATGCAAATTTAGCTATAATTATTAGATATTCAAATCATTTCGGATTTATTTCGTTGCTGTTTGCCCATAAAA
>JBEDFI010000114.1:0-5221 GCA_041175245.1 Bacteroidota bacterium | reverse complement strand
CCCGATGGCGAACAGCACATTTTTTACAATATTATTAAAGCTGTGAGATCCCCAAATGATCATCGCATCATCCCTAAACATTTGCTTCAAAATGTAATTGCTGATCCCGAAAAGGTATAAATTAAAAAAGAAATAAAAGAGCACACCCATATTGATCCAAAGTATCAATAAGTTGAAGCGACGATCTGTACTCGGATTTTTATATAAGCTAAAGTAACTGATCGAGGCATAGATTACGAGCGTCAGGCATTCGAAAAGCCGGATCCAATGCTGAAATTCATTAAAATTTTGAGATACACAATCACCACCAATTTTATCAATACCTTTTGGCTTAAATGGCTGTAGTAAAACTGATTTAACAAGAAAAATTGAAGAATGAAAAAGCTATTGATAATTAAAAAGCCATTTTCCCCTGCTCTGTTATAACATTCATTAGCAATATCGGCCACCAATGAGATCAGTATTAATATAGAGATGATAGATCCGGCCTTGAAATAATTAGGGAATGCCACATAGCTTAGTATGGGGATGAGCACCGACAGTAAGGAAACGTAAGACAGGGTAATTGCAAATTGTTCCATGATCGCTTTACTTAATTATTGATGGGGCAGTAGGGCGGACAAGGCCTTGAAGCATCCTCATACACCAAGGGATCTATTTCGGCTGCGTTGGATAATAAGGCTTGAGGGTTGCCCTTGTCATCCAGTGCGTAATTTGCTCTGATCACACTGCATTCCGGAATGTTCCTCAGCCGTTCGAAGGTATTGCTACCGAAAAAATGCGCCTTTATGCTTCCGTCAAACCTGCTGATCCATTTTTGAGCCGTTTCCCAATCAATCTTTCCATCTTCTGTTGTAACAGAGAACTGTTTTATAATGCGCCCATCCTGGTCAAGGGCAATGGGAATTAGTATTTTATCAGCCTGTTCATTCAGGGCATAATACAAACAGATTCCAACTGCCCTGGAATCAGTCAATAGTTTCTGTAATTCGCTCATCAGTAAAAAATACTCCATCTTTCCCTGCTGGGTATTCGTGTAGTTTCTGATCCATTTTGTTCCGATGCTTCCATCAATCGGCGCTCCTACAAAACGGTTAAATCCCGTTTGCTGCACCGCTACCTCAATCTTCGGACTATCCAGTTTTTGGCTTATCAAGTCCTCACCGTCCGTTAAGTACTCCCCTTTGTTGCATGCCAGCATGCTTCCTGCAATAATAACCGCCATACAGCTGCCTCTTAGTAATCGATTCGTTTTCATAAATAATTAATTTTAAGTTTATAATTTATCCATTTATACCTTATACGTAGAAAATATGATTTAGGTTACATAAATTTTTAAATTTTTGAATTAATACTTTTAATCAATAATAAAATATAATGGATTTAGATACAAAATAGTATACGGATGTGTGGTAGTTTGTCTGCTCAGAAGAGTCGATACAGGCCAAACAGTGTAAACAGATATTTTTTAAGCTAAAAGCTTGAAAATCAAAAAACGAAATGCTACCTTTGCAGTCCTTAAAAATTAGGACAAATAGATTTTTTAACAAAAAGCAACAAATGCCAACCATTCAACAATTAGTTAGGAAAGGTAGAGTAGCTCTGGTGGATAAGAGTAAATCCCCAGCGTTGGACAGCTGTCCACAGCGAAGAGGCGTGTGTACCCGTGTATACACTACTACCCCTAAAAAACCAAACTCAGCCATGCGTAAAGTAGCCCGTGTGCGTTTAACCAACGGTAAAGAGGTGAACGCTTACATTCCGGGTGAAGGTCACAACTTGCAAGAGCACTCGATCGTATTGATTCGTGGTGGTCGTGTAAAAGACTTACCAGGAGTACGTTACCACATCATTCGTGGTGCATTGGATACTTCCGGAGTAGATGGTCGTAACCAACGCCGTTCTAAATACGGAACAAAGAAACCTAAGGCAAAAGCATAAACGGAGGAAATCAACATGAGAAAGTCGAAACCAAAAAAACGAATTATCCTGCCTGATCCGAAGTTTAACGACGTAATGGTCACCAGGTTTGTAAATAACATGATGTATGATGGCAAGAAATCAATTGCCTATGCAATTTTTTATGATGCGGTTGAATTAGTAGAGAAAAAAACCAGTGAAAATGGTTTAGAAGCTTGGAAAAAAGCATTAAACAATGTAATGCCAGCGGTAGAGGTTAAATCTCGTCGTGTAGGTGGAGCCAACTTCCAGGTACCAACTGAAGTTCGTCCGGAGCGTAAAATCGCTTTAGGGATGAAATGGTTGATTACCTACTCTCGCAGACGTGGTGAAAAAACCATGATGGAAAAGTTAGCCGGCGAAATTATTGCTGCAGCTAAGGGTGAAGGAGCCGCTGTGAAGAAAAAAGAAGATACCCACAAAATGGCAGAAGCGAATAAAGCATTCTCTCACTTTAGATTTTAATTAGAAAGATAAGATGGCAAGAGATCTTAAGTACACAAGAAATATTGGTATTGCTGCTCACATTGATGCGGGTAAAACCACCACCACCGAGCGTATTCTGTATTATGCCGGGGTAAGTCACAAAATTGGTGAAGTGCACGAAGGTGCGGCCACCATGGACTGGATGGCTCAGGAGCAAGAGCGTGGTATCACCATCACTTCTGCCGCTACCACCGTTAATTGGAAATACAGAGGACAAGACTATCACATGAACATCATTGATACTCCGGGTCACGTGGATTTTACCGTAGAGGTAAACCGCTCCCTGCGGGTGTTAGATGGCTTGGTGTTTTTATTCTCTGCCGTTGATGGGGTAGAACCACAGTCAGAAACTAACTGGCGCTTGGCCAACAATTACAATGTGGCCCGTATCGGCTTCGTAAATAAAATGGACCGCTCCGGTGCTGACTTCTTGAAGGTAGTAAAGCAGGTTAAAGACATGTTAGGTTCCAATGCAGTTCCACTGCAATTACCTATCGGGGCTGAAGATAACTTTAAAGGGGTGGTTGATTTGATCAATAACCGCGGCATCGTTTGGAATGAGCACGATAAAGGGATGACCTTTACCGAAGTGCCTATTCCTGATGACATGAAAGCCGAAGTTGCAGAGTGGAGAGAGAAATTATTAGAATCAGTAGCAGAATACGATGAAAACTTGATGGAGAAATTTTTCGATGCTCCTGAGACGATCACGGAGCGTGAAGTGTTAGATGCTTTACGTCAGGCTGTATTAGATGCTAAAATTGTACCGATGGTATGCGGTTCATCTTTCAAAAACAAAGGCGTTCAAACCATGCTCGATTACGTGATGGAGCTGTTGCCCTCGCCACTTGATTCAGAAGGTGTAGTAGGTACCAATCCAAACACAGAAGCAGAAGTATTATTAAAACCAGATGTGAAAGAGCCATTTGCTGCGTTGGCATTTAAAATAGCCACCGACCCATTTGTAGGTCGTCTGTGCTTTATCCGTGTATATTCTGGTAACCTTGAAGCAGGTTCATACGTATACAATTCTCGTTCTGAAAATAAAGAACGTATTTCACGTATTTTCCAGATGCATGCCAATAAGCAAAATCCTATTCCAAACGTTGGAGCAGGAGATATTGCTGCGGTAGTAGGTTTTAAAGATATCAAAACCGGAGATACGCTTTGCGACGAGAAAAGCCCGATCGTATTGGAATCCATGAACTTCCCTGAGCCGGTAATTGGTTTGGCGATTGAGCCTAAAACTCAGGCTGACGTGGATAAATTAGGCATGGCTTTAGGTAAATTGGCTGAAGAAGATCCTACCTTCCGTGTTCAAACGGATGAAGAAACTGGTCAGACTGTAATTTCTGGAATGGGCGAGCTTCACTTAGATATTTTGATCGATCGTTTACGTCGTGAGTTCAAAGTTGAAGTTAACCAGGGAGCTCCACAGGTTGCTTACAAGGAGGCCATTACCGGTACCACTCAGCACCGCGAAACCTACAAGAAGCAAACCGGTGGACGCGGTAAATTTGCCGATATCCAGGTGGTTATTTCACCTATCGATTCAGATTTCGAAAAAGGAGGCTTACAATTCGTGAATGAAATTGTAGGTGGTGCTATTCCTCGTGAATTCATCCCTTCAGTGGAAAAAGGTTTTGCTGCCGCGATGTCTAATGGCGTATTGGCAGGATTCCCTTTGCCAGATATGAAAGTTCGCCTGATTGACGGATCCTTCCACGCAGTCGATTCAGATGCTTTGTCCTTCGAAATTGCAGCCCGTTCTGCTTTCCGCGAAGCTTTACCAAAATGTAAGCCCGTGTTGATGGAGCCAATCATGAAAATTGAGGTATTAACTCCTGAAGAAAACATGGGTGATGTAATGGGCGACTTAAACCGTCGTCGTGGACAATTACAAGGAATGGATACCCGTGCCGGATCACAAGTAATCAAGGCATTGGTTCCGCTTTCTGAGATGTTTGGATACGTAACTCAATTACGTACCATTACTTCCGGACGTGCAACCTCTACCATGGAGTTTGATCACTACGAACCAGCGCCTAAAAACGTTCAAGACGAAGTAATTGCAAAATCTAAAGGAAAATCAGTAAACGCATAAATTAATCAATAACCCTGCTAATTAATAGCTCTTAGCAGGGTTTAAATAAAAACAACATGAGCCAACGAATCAGAATTAAACTTAAATCCTACGATTACAATCTGGTAGATAAATCAGCTGAGAAAATCGTAAAGACCGTAAAACCTACAGGTGCGGTAGTTAGTGGACCAATTCCATTGCCTACTGAGAAAAAAATCTATACAGTGCTGCGTTCACCGCACGTGAACAAAAAAGCACGGGAGCAGTTCCAGTTATGTGCTTACAAGCGTTTGTTAGACATCTACAGCTCTAACTCTAAAACGGTTGATGCCTTAATGAAATTGGAGTTGCCGAGTGGGGTAGAAGTAGAGATTAAAGTCTGATTTAGCAGTTTTTCAAACATACAGAACCCTGTTTGAACATTTCAAACAGGGTTCATTGTTGAAATGACAGACTTATAATGGATGCTATAAGATCTGTTCATTGTTTTGAATGAACAATTTTTTAAAAATAGCGAGTAAGGTGTTTGAATATTAATAAGCAATGCCTATCTTTGCCGTCCCTTTAGAGGGGTTTACCATGCCTTGAACGAAGCCCTACTGCTTCGATGGGCACAAATGAATTAAGAAAAATGTCAGGAATTATTGGAAAAAAAGTAGGAATGACCAGCATTTTCGATGCTGAAGGGAAAAA
>JBEDFI010000113.1:0-5222 GCA_041175245.1 Bacteroidota bacterium | reverse complement strand
ATACTACATCATATTCTACAAATACCTGATATTTAATATAGTTTTGTACTTCATCCATACATCAATTTGAAAAACAATACTTTCACAAGTACATTTGACTTTACATGAAAAAATTACTGCTGATCATATTATTTCCGCTTGGCCTCCATGCACAAAATACCATCGGATTACCCGAGATCATCAATTATCCGAAAGAAAAATATAAGGCCGGACTCCAGAACTGGGATATTAAACAAGATCGGCAGGGGATCATTTACTTTGCCAATAACGAGGGCATGCTCAGCTTTGATGGGAACTATTGGAACCTCTACCCATTACCCAATAAAACCATTGTACGCTCGCTGGAAATAAGTAGCGATGGGAAAATATACGTAGGCGGACAAGATGAACTCGGATACTTTATCCCAAACAACTTGGGCGTACTAAAATACGTGAGCTTAATCGATAAGATAGCACCCAAAGACCGTTCATTTGGCGACGTTTGGGATATTATCTCCTTTAAACAACACCTGTTCTTTCGCACTGCAAATAAACTATTTAAGCTAAGTGCCGGAAAAATGGAAGTATACAACCCTGTTTCTGAATGGACCTTTTTAGGAAAAGCGGGTGAACTATTAATTGCGCATGATCAAGAAACAGGGCTGAAACAATATGAAGACAATGCCTGGTTCCCGATCAGTAAGCAGTCTGTTTTACCCAAATCTGCCATTCCAACGGCCAGTTTGAGCATGGAAAATCGTACCGTCCTGATTACCACCCTCAAAGATGGCTTATTCATCCTCAAACCATCAGGCATTTATCCATTTGCAAGTAATCAGAAGAATTTATTTCAGAACGAACGGATTTATGCGGCCACCAACATCAATCAACAACACATTGCGCTTGCAAGCAGCAATGGTGGCGTATACATTCTGGATCAAACCGGCAACCTGATCCAATCATTCTCCAAAAAAGAAGGATTGCAGAACAACAATATCTTAAGTGTATTTACCGACAAACAGAAAAACCTCTGGCTTGGAATGGATACCGGGATTGATTTTGTTGCCTACGACAGTGCCATCAAACTCATCAATCCATTTTCGCTCGATGCATCGGGGTATACCGCCATACTGTTTCAGAATAAACTCTGGTTGGGAACTTCTAATGGATTGTATCATGTACCCCTTCAAAATCTGAGCGATCTCAGCTTTGAAAAAGGAAACTTCAGCACAGTTAAAAACACCAAAGGCCAAACATGGGGCTTGGCGAAAATCAATAATCAGCTCCTGCTTGGTCATCACGAAGGTGCATTTCTGATCCAAAACAACGAAGCAGTTAGAATGGCAGGCAATAAGGGATTTTGGAATTTTATTCGACTCTCAGACAATAACCCCCCTACTGGGATGATAGCCGGAACCTACAACGGACTCAGCCTGTTTAATACCTCAGGGGGTAAACCCGAATTTATTGGCAATTTACCGGCCTTTAATGAATCATCCAGATATATTACCACCGATACCGAAGGCAATATATGGGTTTCGCACCCCTATCATGGTGTTTTCAAGATCGGTAAAAACAAGCCCGGTACCTACAAAATAAGAACCTACCTTCAAAAAGATGGCTTACCCTCTTCTGTAAATAATCACGTCTACAAAATAAATAATGAAATATTAATTGCCACCGAAAAAGGTATTTACACCTATCATTCTGCAAAAGATCAGTTCAGGGCCGCCATCGATTACAACAAACTGATTGGAACCAGAAGCGTACGATACCTCAAAGAAGACGAGGATGGCAATATCTGGTTTATTCAAGAAAAACAAATCGGTGTAATTGATAAGTCGAGTCCCAAACCCAAAGTGCTCTATTTTCCTGAACTGAGCAATAAACTCCTCAGCGGATTCGAGTTAATTTATCCCATTAATCAGCGAAACATCCTATTATCTGGGGAAAAAGGCTTCTTTACCATCAATTATGAAAAATACAAGAGTACCACTCCTAAACTGAACGTCCATATTCGTCGAGTATCCATTAACGATCAAAAAGACAGTACAATATTTGGAGGGTATCATCATTCCTTGAATGCCAAACAAGTACAATCAGAAAACGCCATTAAAGAAATTGCAAGCCAATGGAAAACCATTCGTTTCGAATTCTCTTCTTCCACGTTTGGCAATCCCTCTATTCTTGAATACTCCTACCGCCTGAAAGGATTAAATAAAGAATGGTCTGAGTGGAGTACCAGAACAGAAAAAGAGTTTACCACCCTGCCTGCAAATAAGTACACCTTTGAGGTGAAAGTTAGGAATAACCTGGGAAACGAATCTGAAATTGCTGCCTATACTTTTGAAATACTTCCCCCTTGGTACTTTAATAACTGGTTTAAATTACTTTATGCAGCCATCATGCTCACGGGAATCTCAGTTTTAAATCGCCGGTATAAACGTAAACTACGCATACAGCAAAATAAACATCAGGAAGAACAACAAAAGCTCAAGTACATCCACGAGCTCGAATTGAGTAAAAGTGAAAATGAACTGGTACTGGTAAAAAATCAAAAATTAGAAGCAGAAATCAATTTAATGAACTCAGAACTGGCTTCTGCTGCCATGCACCTGGTAAAAAAAGGAGAGCTACTCACCAAAAGTAAAGAAGAACTCAGCAAGGTGTTAAAAGTAGTGGAACATCCGGATGCCATCTCCGAACTCAAAAAAATGATGAGAAATCTTAACGAAGATGAAAAAATGGATAAAGAATGGGAAAACTTCTCCCGCCATTTTGACAAAGTACACAGCGACTTTCTCTCCGCATTAAAAACAAAATACCCATCCATCACACAAAATGAATTGAAGCTATGCGCTTACCTGAGAATGAACCTAAGCACCAAAGAAATTGCTCAGTTAAGCAGCATTTCGGTGCGAGGAGTGGAAATCAGCCGCTACCGGCTACGCAAAAAGTTAGAAATACCCAGTGAAACCAATCTGATGGATTACCTGATTACCTTTAAATACTAAGCCAAAAGCAGTAGTTAGCCCCCGATATTCAGGAATTCGCACACACTGTTCGCATAATAGCAGGTGTAAAGCAGAAGTTCGCACATACAAGTCAAGTATTCGCATGCGCAAAACAGAAGTTCGCATAGGAAGTTCAGTAATCAGCATACACGGTCCGTATACTCGCACATTTAAGTCAGAAACTCGTATACGCAAAACAGACATTCGCATGTTCTGCTCAGTTACTCGCAACTGCAAAACACACATTTGTACAATAAGTACACAGAATGGCACGTTGTTTACTTAAAACAACAAATAACCATGCTAAAACTGAATCTTAACTCCCTGTTTAGTGAACGCGGCATTTCAGAACCCTGCATCTACCTGATCAAGCAAGGCATTCCAAGGCATACCGCCCACCGCATCCTCAGAGGAGAACCTACACAGCTCCATTTCAGGCACATCGAAACCCTTTGCAAGGCCCTCGTATGTACCCCTAACGACCTGCTGCAATACATCCCCTGGAAAGATGACCAGCTATCAGACAAGCATCCACTAAACCAGCTTAAGAGACAACCCGATCCTTTCAACTGGCTGAAAAACACCGCCAACCTCCCGCTGCTCGAGCTGCAGCAGCTCATTAGCCAGATCAAAGTTCAACTTGATCAGAAAACCAAGTCTGAGCCCTAAAAAAACCAAGCCCATATTCGTTAAAGCCGAAACTGCTTCCTATTTTTACCGGTAGAAAACCTATAATCCGGACCATGTTTTTTCAACCCTTCGGTAAATACATCCTCTTGCTCAAAGCTGTCTTCCGTCGACCGGAAAAATGGGGCATTTACCGTGGAGAAATTTTGAAAGAAATGGTCGCCATCGGCGTAGGCTCACTCGGCATCATTACCATCATTTCGGTATTTTTAGGCGCCGTAACTACGGTACAAACTGCTTTCCAGCTGGTCAGTAATCTGGTTCCCCGATCTGTCATCGGCACCATTGTAAGAGATTCGGCCATATTAGAACTCAGCCCCACCATTTCGGCCATTGTACTGGCTGGCAAGGTGGGTTCGAGTGTCGCTTCACAAATTGGCACCATGCGGGTAACCGAACAAATAGATGCCCTCGAGATCATGGGTATCAATTCACCGGGCTATCTCATCCTGCCCAAAGTAATTGCAGCAATTAGCATGTTTCCGCTATTGGTGATCATCTCTATTGCCTTGTGCATTGTGGGGGGCTATTGTGCAGGATCCATATCCGGAGCCGTTACCGCTCAGGACTTTGTTTATGGCATCACTACCGATTTCATCCCCTTTACCTTTACCGTGTGCATGGTTAAATCGGTTATGTTTGCCTTTATCATCACCACCATTTCTGCCTATCAGGGCTTTTATACCACCGGCGGAGCCCTTGAAGTAGGAATTTCCAGCACCCGTGGGGTAGTCATCAGCTGCATCATGATTCTTTGTGCCGATTATGTCATCGCCCAATTACTGCTATGATAGAGATCAAAAACATTCATAAAGCATTTGGCGACCATCAGGTTATCCAGGGAATATCTGCCGAGTTCAGGCCGGGAATCACCAACCTCATCATCGGTGGATCCGGATCCGGTAAAACCGTGTTGCTCAAATGCATGGTGGGCCTGCACGAACCCGATCAGGGCAGCGTGCTCTATAATGGTCGCGATTTTACCCGCATGAATTTCGAAGAACGCATCACTATCCGCAAAGAGATCGGTATGCTCTTCCAGGGCTCTGCCCTCTTCGATTCGATGACCGTAGAAGAAAACATCATTTTCCCGCTCAATATGTTTACCCAGCAAAGTGCTGCCGAAAAGCTGGAACGAGCCAACTTTTGTTTGGAGCGGGTAAACCTGGCCGGAAAAAATCATTTATACCCTGCCGAATTATCCGGAGGAATGAAAAAAAGAGTTGGCATTGCCCGGGCCATCGCCATGAATCCAAAATATTTATTTTGCGATGAACCCAATTCCGGTTTAGACCCCCGCACTTCCATCGTCATTGATGAGTTGATTGCCGAACTTACCGATGAGTTTCAAACCACCACCATTGTGGTTACCCACGACATGAACTCGGTGATGGGCATTGGCGAAAATATCATCTACCTGCACCAGGGCAAAAAATGGTGGGAGGGTTCCAATGAGGAGATCATCACCACCAAGAACCAGGAGCTCAACGACTTTATTTTTGCCAGCAAATTCATGAAAGCTCTTAAAAAATAATACGCTCC
>JBEDFI010000112.1:0-5270 GCA_041175245.1 Bacteroidota bacterium | reverse complement strand
AAAAAAAGCCCCGATGGATCGGGGCTTTTCATTTAAAATATAAAGAGATTATTTTTTCTCTGGTTCCAGGACCAAGCGAATGAAGTTGGCTCCGCTCAAATATTGATTAGCGGCAGCTTTCAATCCTTCAGGCGTCAATTTCTGTAAGGATTCCAAATAGCTTAATACCAGTTTTGGATCTTCATTATTCTGATATTGCTGGCTTAAATAACCTAGCCAGTACGAATTTTCTTTTGTTTGAACTTCTGTAGAGCGGCGTTCTTCGGCGATAAACTTCTCTAAATCTACCGACTGTGGGCCATTCTGTTTGATTTTATTAATCTCATCTAAAGAGGCGGCGATCAATTTGTCGACATTCTCCGGACCACAACCAAAAGCGATGGTATAGGTATAACGCGGCGTTGGGTATTTGCTGTAATTTACAAATGCACCCGGACTGTACACCCCGCCTTCGGCTTCGCGTAAACGTTCAATCAATTTGATTTGTAAGATGCCGCCCAATGCTTCCAGGTGGTTTACCTGGTCTAAGGTATACTCAAAATCGCCGCTCATCACCAAACGTACGGTTGATTTTGGCTCGGTACCCTTATAAACCGCTTTTTGAATCTTACCGGCCGGAATGTTTATGCCGAGGTCTTTAGCTGCTTCTTTACGTCCTGAGGCCGGGAGCCCTCCCAGGTATTGAGCCAATAGTGGTTTAATTTTTTCGATCTCAAAGCTCCCCACAAACACGAAGGTGAAATCGCCGGCATCGGCAAAACGCTCTTGGTAAATCTCGAAAGCACGATCTAAATTAATTTGCTCCACTTTAGCCAGACTCGGTCCGGTTCTGCGGATGTTATAGTTTCCTAAAACAGCAGAGACGGTATCCGCATACACACTGTTCGGATCGTTTTCACGGTTGGCCAATCCGCCTTTCTGCTGCGTAATGTACCCTTTAAAAATTTCCAGGTCTTTACGCGGCTGAGTGAAGTAAAGATAATTGAGTTGTAAAGCTGTTTCTAAATCTTTGGGTGAAGTGAATCCGGAAATACCTTCGCTACGCTCAGCAATGTACGGTGAAACCGATACTTTTTTCCCATTCAATAATTTGGGCAATTGCAGGGCGTTGAATTCACCCAGGCCGCTGCTGCGAATGATTCCGGCTGCATTACTTGCCGATTGAAAATCAGCATCAGTATACAGCGAGGTTCCACCCGGACTGAAAGCAGAGAAATTGATTTCGTCATTTTTAAAATCGGTTGGCTTTAAAACTACTTTTACGCCATTGCTAAAGGTGATTTCAGTTACACCAAGCTCGGCGATTTTGTTTTCTGATACAATCGTTCCGGCTTTCGGCTTGGTTGCCAATAAGGGTTTATCCGATACCTGATCTACATACGCTTGAATATCAGATTTTACCACATTCTCCACCCAAGCGGTAACCGTTGCCTCTTGCGGGAGTTTATCTTTATCTTTCTCCGGACCCATGATGATGATGTCGCGGTTGGTATCGGCAATGTATTGTTTAGCCAAAAGGTTTACTTCATTTAAACCAATACCCGGAATCTGTGCATTCGCCAGTTTATATTCATAATCAATACCAGGAGAAGCCTCTGCTTTTAAGAAATTTCTCAAATATTCATTCACAAATGCATCCGAAGAAGTTTTGTCTTTCTCTTTCAGCATCGATTCCATCTGGATTAGATAGGCTTGTTTGGCACGGGCCAATTCCGTTTCGGTAAAGCCGAATTTCTTGATGCGCTCCATTTCAGTGTAAGCAGCCTTAAATCCTTTTTCCAGCTCTCCGGGTTTGGCCACCAAAAACAGGTTAAAAGCATCTAAACCCGCCAGAAAGCCCGAAATATTTCCGCCAGCTTGTAAAAAAGGCGGGTTGGCTTGCTTGGTTAATTCGCTGAAGCGGGATTGCATCATGCGGTTAAACAAAGTACGCATGGTACTAATGCGGTAATCAGCATCCGAGCGAATGATCAACTCCGGGTGCTTAATAATCACTTGAGTTACCGTAACCGGAAACTCTTTATCGGTTACACTAATGAATTGATTTTTTCCGGTCAGAGGAATTGAATACGATGTTCTTTTACGTGCTTTTGCCGGTTTCTTCAGATCAGAAAATTTGGTTTTGATCATTTCTTCTACCTGTGCCACCTCAATATCACCCACCACAATCAGCGCCTGCAAATCTGGACGATACCAATCGGCATAAAACTGTTTAATTGTTTCCGGCTTAAAGTTTTTTAATACTTCTTCTGTTCCGATAGGTAAGCGGTTAGAATATCTAGAATTGTTAAAAAGCAAGGGCAAGTATTGTTGTTGCATCCGCTGTGCGGCACCTTTACCCAAACGTTTTTCTTCAATCACTACGCCACGCTCTTTTTCAATTTCTTCTACATCCAGACTGGCATCCTGGGCCCAATCACGCATAATTTGCAGACCGTTTTTGAATACTTCCGGATCATCTGTCGGAATAGGCAATTGATAAACCGTTTCATCAAAACTGGTGTAAGCATTCAAGTCGGCACCAAAACGAACACCCGCTTTTTGCAAGTAATTAATCAGGTCGTTTTTAGGATAACTTTTAGTTCCATTGAAACTCATATGCTCCATAAAATGCGCCAATCCCTGCTGATCGTCATTTTCTAAAATGGAACCCGCTTTGATAGCCAGGTAAAGCGTCGCCCGGTTTTTAGGTTCGGTGTTTTTCCGGATGTAATACGTAAACCCGTTAGAAAGTGTGCCGGTTTTAACCTGGGCATCCAGTGGAATTTCGGCAGCTGCTTTTTTTTTGCCTTTAGCGTTGGTTTGTGCTTCCGCCGATCCCGAGAGGATAAAAACGGCAGCCAAGATGTAGATGGTGAGTTTGAGTTTCATAAAGGATTTAAATTTTTCTAAATTTCGGCAACAGAAGGAACATTTCCTATGCCCGATGGCATTTTCTGTTTACTTTAGTTTAGATGAACAGCAGCGTCCAACTGTTACAAAATATTTCTACTAAACCTGAGCGTCGCATTCTGGGTTTAATGTCGGGTACTTCCTTAGATGGACTGGATTTGGCACTGTGCCGCATCAGCGGTTCCGGCTTACAAACAAACCTGGTTTTGGAGTTTCATCAAACCATTCCCTATTCAGCATATTTTAAGGAAGAAATACGAAGTATTTTTGCAAAGGAGGTGGTCAGCCTGGAAAAACTAAGCTTGTTGAATGCGTTTATTGCCACACAACATGCAGATTGGGTGTTACAATGCCTGGCCGATTGGGGCCTTAAACCAGCAGAAGTAGATGCCATTGCCAGTCATGGGCAAACCGTATACCATGCACCTATCCATTTTCATCAAAAACAAGGATATCCCAATGCAACGCTTCAAATTGGGGACGGGGATCATATCGCCTTCAAAACTGGAATTCTGACGCTGAGCGATTTCAGGCAGAAGCACGTGGCGGCCGGTGGCGAGGGAGCACCCTTGGCGGTGTATGGAGATTATCTCTTGTTTAGTTCTACCGAAGAAAATCGAATTCTGCTGAACCTGGGAGGTATGGCCAATTTTACCTTTTTGCCTCAAGATGGCGATGCTTCAAAAATTGTTTGTACCGACGTGGGTCCGGCCAATACTCTGATCGATGCTGCGGTGCGGGCGTATTTTCACCAGGACTTTGATCGCGGCGGACAAATCGCTCTGGCTGGAAAAGTTAATCAGGAATTCTTAAATGCTCTTTTAAAGCATCCCTTTTTTGGAGAAGATCTTCCAAAATCTACCGGACCGGAAATGTTCAGTTGGGAGTGGATGAGCGGAACCTTAAGCAACCTGAACTTGGCAATATCCCCTGAAGATATCGTTTCCACACTTTCTCAATTAAGCGTTGAGGGCATTGTAGGTGCCATAAAGCAAGGTTTCCACCCAGCAAATACCAAGCTGTATGTGAGTGGCGGAGGGACTCATAATGCATACCTGATGCAGCAGCTTCAAAAAGCATTACCTCAACTAAGCTGTCAGTCTTTAAGCGGTTTAGGAATTCCGGCGGATGCAAAAGAAGCTGTTTTATTTGCCGTACTGGCTAATGAAGCCCTGGCCGGCGAAGGCCTCGCCCTCGGAAATCTTCCGTCCATCCGTCTGGGTAAACTAAGTTTCCCCAACTAATTAAGTTCTTACCGTTTGATGATGGAAGCAGTCTTTTTATTGGACTGAATCTCTTATTTTTGCAGGCATTATGGCAGAAATAAGCATCAGCAATGCGGATTGGGACCGTTTAAAAATCAAATTAAAACGGAAATACAATCATTTGAGTGAAGAAGATCTGAATTATCAGGCCGGACAGGAAGAAGAACTGATTCAACGCTTGATGAAACGAGTAAACCGCAAGCGGGAATATGTGGAGTTTACCCTCAACAAGGGCTTGGTCAATATCGATAATAACCGGCTTTAATCTTCTTCTCCGTTTATTACGGAACCGGTGTATTTTCCATTTCTGTCGTACGCATTTCTGCGAATAACCGGCACTCCCAGCATCTGATACAAATCATCCAGTTGCAACAAACTGCCGTTGGTCAGGTTGCCCAGTAAAATAATCGTAAGCTCTTTTTTAAGATCACGCACATAAATGTGTCTGAAACCGTGCCACCAGCCGGTATGGTACACCACTTTTCGATTTTTTTCCTCAAAGGTGCGCCAGCCATACCCATAACTGAAATGTCCGGATTTGACCGGATTATGAGCAGCATAGGCTAAATCAAGGCTTTCTTTCTTTAAAAGTCTCTCCTTTTTGAGTGCCAAATCGAACAAATGAAGATCGTGAATGGTGCTGTACACTCCTTTATCTCCGGTAGGACCATCTAAAAAGTTTTGCACCACCGAGCGCCGCCATACCCGGTCGTGACCCACCACATCCACCGGAATCTTCTCATAAACGGTTGTAGAGTACACATGCGAATTTTTCATCCCGGCAGGATCAAAAATGTTTTCTTTCACAAATTCAGCGAAGGTTTTACCCGTCACTTTCTCTATAATGGCAGCCAATACCATATAATTGGAGTTGTTGTAATGAAACACCCGGTCGGGTTGAGCATAAGGCCTTGGTTTGTGTTCGGCAATGAGCCGCATCACATCGGTATTGCTCATCGGTTTCATCTTTTCTTTCCAGATATCATCGGTAAAATACACATAGTTCATCATCCCCGAACGGTGCGTTAACAATAAATGAATGTTAATTCCATCGTAGGGAAAATCCGGGAAAAAGGCTTTTACATCCTGGTCCAGCTTTAATTTACCCTGTTC
>JBEDFI010000111.1:0-5413 GCA_041175245.1 Bacteroidota bacterium | reverse complement strand
CTATTAAAATTAATCTCTTAAGCTTGCATCAGTTTGATGAAATCATCAAATAAATACCGTGAATCATGTGGTCCGGGTGACGATTCCGGGTGATATTGCACGGAGAAGGCCTTTTTTCCTTTCACGCGAATGCCTTCAATCGACTGATCGTTCAGGTTGATGTGGGTGATTTCTACTTTGTCAGATTTTTTTACATCTTCAGGAATTACCCCAAACCCGTGATTTTGTGAGGTAACTTCACAATGATCAATGATAATATTTTTTACCGGGTGATTGAGCCCACGGTGTCCGTTGAACATCTTCACCGTCCGGATATCATTCGCCAAAGCCAGCAATTGGTGGCCTAAACAGATCCCGAAAAGGGGCTTATCGGCAGCTAGGAGTTCTTTTACAGTCTCGATGGCGTATGGCATAGCCGATGGATCGCCAGGGCCGTTGGAGATAAAATAGCCATTTGGTTTAAATTCTTCCATCTCCTTGAATGAAGTTTTGGCGGGGAATATTTTAGCATACACATCGCGGTCGGCGAAATTGCGGAGGATGTTCTTCTTAACACCTAAATCCAACACCGCTACACGGTATTTGGCTTTTTCATTACCGAAGTAGTAGGGTTCTTTGGTAGATACCTCTGAGGATAATTCCAATCCATCCATAGAAGGTACTTCGGCCAACTTTTTCTTCAGCTCTTCCACATCCAGAATTTCGGAGGAAATAATGGCGTTCATTGCTCCCTTACTTCGGATATGTCGCACCAGCGAACGGGTGTCTACATCGGAGATCCCAACTACATGTTCTTCCTGGAAATAATCTTGTATAGATCTCGAAGCTTCTTTCCGGCTGTAGGCAATATTGAAATTTTTGCAAACTAAGCCCGCAATCTTAATGCTCTCCGACTCGATTTCCTCTGCATGGATTCCGTAATTACCGATGTGTGCATTGGTGGTCACCATGATTTGTCCGAAATAAGATGGATCCGTAAAAATTTCCTGATAACCGGTCATCCCAGTGTTAAAACAAATTTCGCCCGTGGTTGTGCCAATTTTTCCGGCTGCTTTACCTTGGTAAACGGTACCGTCTGCTAACACTAAAATAGCTGGCAATTTGGTGTAATTGGTCATGATTGATCTGAAAATAAAAAATGAGGAAAAGAAAAAAATCGAAAGATTATCAGGGACTTACCTGTCAGTTCAATGGCCCGAAGGGGTGCATTTACTTTGAATTTCACGGGAGTCAAAGTTAATTAAATTTTAAGCTATGCTCAAATCCAAAATTCATTTTAAGTCAATTCCATCTATTATCCATAGATTTAATCCTAAATTTGTTTAACAATACCCAATTAGACCCTAAAACATGTCTATTCACAAAGAAACAAAACGAATTACCACGCATACTTTGCAAGAAATGAAGGACCGTGGAGAGAAAATCGCCATGCTGACCGCGTATGATTTTTCGATGGCTACCATTGTAGATGATTCGGGCATGGATGTGATCTTGGTGGGCGATTCTGCTTCGAATGTAATGGCGGGCCATGAAACAACTTTGCCCATTACGCTAGATCAGATGATCTACCATGCTGCTTCGGTGGTGAGAGCTGCAAAGCGAGCGTTGGTTGTGGTTGATTTGCCTTTTGGTTCTTATCAGGGTAATTCTAAAGAAGCGCTCAATTCTGCTATTCGCATTATGAAAGAATCCGGTGCACATGCCGTGAAGCTGGAAGGTGGAGCAGAAGTGAGAGAATCGATTGAACGTATCGTAACTGCCGGCATTCCGGTAATGGGACATTTAGGCCTGACTCCACAATCCATCTATAAATTTGGGACCTACACCGTTCGGGCTAAGGAAGAGGCCGAAGCTCAAAAATTGAAGGATGATGTATTGGTGCTGCAGGAAGCAGGTTGTTTTTCCATCGTGTTGGAAAAAATCCCGGCTCAGCTGGCTGCTACGGTGAGTCAATCTTTGCGAATCCCTACCATTGGGATTGGTGCAGGGGCAGCCTGCGATGGCCAGGTGTTAGTGGTGAATGATATGATCGGCCTGACCAAAGGTTTCCGTCCGAGATTTTTGCGTCAATACCTCGATCTTTATACCGAAATCAATGGCGCCATCCAAGCCTACATTAAAGATGTAAAAGCGGTCGATTTTCCGAATGAGAAAGAGCAGTATTAATGCCAATTACTGATAAAGACATTCTTTTTGAAGACAACCACCTGATTGCGGTAAACAAGCGGGCGGGTGATATTGTGCAGATCGATGATACGGGTGATGAACCACTGGATGAGCAGGTGAAAAAATACATCGCTCAGAAATACAATAAACCCAATGGGGCTTTTTTGGGAGTGGTCCATCGTTTGGATCGCCCGGTGAGCGGAGTCATCCTTTTTGCCAAAACTAGCAAAGCCTTAGACCGGGTAAACCGGATGTTTAAGAACCGGGAAATGAAGAAAACGTATTGGGCCGTGGTTCGCAAGCGTCCGGCGCAAACTGAAGGGAACCTAGTACACTGGCTGGTCAAAAATTCACAAAAAAACGTGACTAAAGCCTTTGATGAAGAAGTAAAAGGAAGTTTACGTGCCGAATTGAATTATAAAGTCATTGGGGAGTTGAATGGATATTACCTCATCGAGGTTGATCCGATCACCGGCCGGCCGCATCAAATCAGGGTGCAATTGTCAACACTCAATAGCCCTATTGTGGGCGATAATAAATACGGTTATCCACGCGGGAGTTTGAAGAAATCTATTTGTCTGCATGCCCGCCGATTGCAATTTACCCATCCGGTGAAGCAGGAGCCGGTTAATATTTTTGCCCCCTTACCTAAAGATGGTTTTTGGGAGCGCTTTGAGGTTTTCGGGAACTAAACTTTATGATTTTCTGAGCGAAGCGAAGCATCTTAAGATGCTTCATTTCATTGAGCATGACAAAAAAGGTTAACTACTTCTTTTAAAACTCCCTGCCAATTTATCGGCATTAAATATCAACAAGATCATTCCAAACACCCCGATCATCGCCACTTCGATGGAGAGAATGTAATATGGCCAGGGTCCCAAATAATCGTAAATGGTTTTAACTGCCGGTTTAGCCATCAGGAATAAATAATTGCTGCCCAAATACAAGTTGATCGGGGTCACCAGCAAAGCAAAAATGTTCAGTCCGATCATAGAGTTGACCATATCCTTCCGAGTAATGCGCCAGCCATAAATTTGTAAGGCAAAAATCCCGGCAAAAGGTAAAAAGGCGTGAACGGTCCAATACCGGAAGAATTCATGATGCGGAAAAGATTCGGTGAGTGAGGGTGTAAAGAGTGCTTGAAGGGTGCCGCCGATCACCCAAAAAAACGCGATTCCCCAAAATTTCCGCCATTTAAAATACATGATAAAGGGCATCAGGATGATCATGGCATTGCAGAGGTGGAAAGGTAAATCTTCTCGTGCATCAAAACTACCGGCCATGCCGGTTAGAAGGGGTTTACTCACCTGCAATAATAAACCGATTCCTAAAATGAAGGTGATCGCATTTCGCGATTGCTGCTCCGTAAAGCGGTATTTTGCCAGTAAAAAAAGTATTAAAGCAATGGCTACACAAACTCCAACGGCCAGGCCGTGTTCCTGGGTGTAGCCCTTAAACTGTCCGTTTTCGTAAAGGATGGCATTCCACATGATTAGATTTTGAATTGGTGTTCAAACTCTAATTTATAGAATTGTAAATCAGTTTGTTGAAAATAGTTTTTCACATCAAACAAAAAAGTCCCTCGTTCATGGAGGGACTTTACATTTTATGTTGATGAGCGCTATGCCAATTTCGCTTTCAAATTCGCATCAATCGCTTCTAAGAATTCTTCCGTGTACAAGTAATGCTCACCGTGGTTCACTTTATTGCCATGGATACAAACTGCTAAATCTTTGGTCATTTTACCGCTTTCAACGGTTTCAATACACACCTGCTCTAAGGTTTTGCAGAAATTGATCAATGCCTGGTTATTGTCTAGTATGCCGCGAAACTCCAGGCCTCTGGTCCAGGCAAAAATGGAAGCGATCGGGTTGGTAGAGGTTGGTTTGCCGGCTTGATGGTCGCGGTAGTGACGGGTTACCGTACCATGAGCCGCTTCTGCTTCCATGGTTTTTCCATCCGGCGTGACCAATACCGAGGTCATTAAACCTAAAGAACCAAAACCTTGTGCTACGGTGTCCGACTGTACGTCGCCATCGTAGTTTTTACACGCCCAAACAAAGTTTCCGTTCCATTTTAGTGCAGAGGCCACCATATCGTCAATCAGGCGGTGCTCGTACACCAAGCCGTTTTTGTCGAACTCGGCTTTAAATTCTTTCTGGTAGATCTCTTCAAAAATATCTTTGAAACGGCCATCGTATTTTTTGAGGATGGTGTTTTTGGTAGACAAGTATAGCGGCCATTTTTTCATCAAGGCCTGATTGAAGCAGGCTCGAGCAAAACCGCGGATTGATTCATCGGTATTATACATGGCTAATGCCACCCCATCGCTTTTAAAATTGTATACTTCAAACGATTGTACTTCACCACCATCTTCAGGAGTGAAGGTAATGGTCAGTTTACCTTTGCCCTTTGTCAGGAAATCAGTTGCACGGTATTGATCGCCAAAAGCATGACGGCCAATACAAATCGGCGCAGTCCAGTTGGGTACCAAACGAGGTACATTCTTCATCACAATAGGCTCACGAAACACGGTACCGTCCAAAATATTGCGGATAGTTCCGTTTGGCGACTTCCACATTTGTTTCAGTCCAAACTCTTTTACTCGAGCTTCATCAGGAGTGATGGTCGCACATTTGATACCCACACCATATTCTTTAATGGCATTGGCAGCATCAATGGTAACCTGGTCATCGGTCTGGTCGCGGTACTCCATACCCAGGTCATAATATTTAATATCCAGATCCAGGTAAGGGAAGATCAATTTGTCTTTGATGAATTTCCAGATGATGCGGGTCATCTCATCGCCGTCCAGCTCTACTACCGGATTGGCTACCTTGATTTTTTGTAAGCTCATGGTTGTTTAAAGTAAAATTTAGCAGCGGCAAAGATATAAAAATTGATGGTTTGCCATCATCAGGATACGATCAAATTATAATTCGAGGTCGAGGTTGAAGCGCTTTTTAAATTCTTCGAGTTTAGGATTTTTCTCGAGCATGTATTGGTATTTCTCCGTGGAGGTATACAGCCGTTTTTTTTCGGTATTTTCTACAATCTTGGTACTGAGTTCGAGCTGAAAATTGTTTAGTTCTGTTCTGAGGTAGTTCATCAGGTCGATACGAACTTCCTGCAGCTGATCCTCCTGAATTTTATTATCAATACTCAACTCAATCTGAAAATTTTCTTTCAATACCGGCGGATTAGCCGTCATCAAGGTAAACAGGTTAAGTTTATTTTCTTTTTTCGC
>JBEDFI010000110.1:0-5464 GCA_041175245.1 Bacteroidota bacterium | reverse complement strand
CTACGATTATATCAACCCCGACCCTAACATTACAGATATTTTTCGCTTTACCTTTATTTTTAAGCGATAAAGTCATTTAACAAAAAGCCTCCAGATTGCTGGAGGCTTTTTGTTAGGTATTCAACTTACTGTTCTTTCGTCCAAATCCAAAATAGATGAGCAGTCCGCCGGCAAGCCAACAGCCGAACAGGACCCAATTTTTCACCGGGATTTCGGTCATTAAATAAAAACAACTCAACAAACCCAATACCGGAATCAGAGAGAAATTATTTAAGAAGGCCATTACCGCAACCACGAGGGCAATCAGCATAAATAAGAAAAAGGGAATGTGGTGTTGCCATACTTCCCAACCGGCAGCAAAATGAAGGGTGCTGGCAATGTGGTCTCTAAAAAACCAGCCTGTACAGAAGACCAATACAGGGATCAAAAATTTTCCGTTGATGTAGGGGATTCTGAAGCGTTTTTCTGTAGAGGGTACTTCTTCTTTTGGTAAGTACAACACCCCCCCGCAAACCAATACAAAGGCAAACAATGTTCCAATGCTGGTTAAATCGGTCACCAGGCTGCTTTCTAAAAATAAAGCCGGAATAGCCACCAAGAAACCTGTAACAATGGTTGCAAAGGCGGGGGTTTGATATTTAGGATGGATGTTCGCGAACTTTTTCGGTAAAAGTCCATCGCGGCTCATGCTCATCCAAATGCGTGGCTGACCTAATTGGAAAACAAGTAATACACTGGTAGTGGCCACCACTGCACTAATGGAAATAATGTAGGAGATCCAGGGTTGATTAACCCGCTCGAAAACAAAGGCCAGCGGATCATCTACTTTTAATTCGGAGTAATTGACCATTCCGGTGAGTACCAGGGCAATCAGGATGTATAAAACCGTACAAATGAGCAAGGAATAGATCATCCCTCTGGGTAAATCCCGTTTCGGATTTTCACATTCTTCTGCAGTGGTAGAGATGGCATCAAAGCCGATATAAGCATAAAATACAGCTGAAACTCCTCTCAATACCCCGCTAAATTCATTGGGTAGGAAGGGAACCCAGTTATCCGGATTGACGTAGAAAAAACCAATGGAGATCACAAAAAGAATCACGGCTACTTTCAGTGCCACCATCAGGTTGGTGCTTTTCTTGCTTTCTTTGATACCTACATACGCCAGCCAGGTTACCAATACCACGATAAGCATGGCAGGGATGTTCAAGAAGATTTTGGTGTCGCCAAAGCTCGGAGCATTCATCCATGCCTGGTAAGCTTCAGCCATTCTGCCATCCAATGTTTTACCCGAAGCTAATAGTTGGGAGGCTTCATCATAGCGTTGCTGAGCCGAGCTATGGTCCATGCTCAGCCATCCCGGTAGGTGAATGCCCACTCCTTGTAGGATATTGTTGAAATATCCGCTCCAAGAAATGGCCACCACAATATTTCCGATGGCATATTCCAGAATCAGGGCCCAGCCAATGATCCAGGCCACCAACTCCCCAAAAGCTACATAGGCGTAGGTGTAGGCAGATCCCGAAACAGGCACCCGTGAAGCAAATTCTGCGTAACAAAGGGCCGAAAAACCACAGGTGATGGCCGTAATGATAAACAAGATGGATACCCCGGGTCCGCCGTTGTAAGCCGCAGTGCCAATGGTAGAAAAAATACCTGCTCCAATGACGGCTGCAATGCCCATGGCGGTTAAATCTTTTACTTTAAGGACTTTGTTGAGGCCATGCTGGCCTTCGGCATCTGAAAAACCAGCTTGTTGATCTTTTAAAATCTTAGCGATTGATTTTTTTCTAAATAGAGATTGCGACATTCGTTCTTCTTAGTTTTGGTTAATATAGTTAAACTCTGCTTAATGGAGCTTCAGCAACTAATCTAATTTACTTAATTCGAATTGGACGAAACTGACCAATTCTTGTACATAGCCGGCGCTAAAGTCAAAACGTACACCCGCAGTTTCGTAAATTTCACGGATCGTTTTGGTATAACCCAGTTTGAGCGCATTTAGATAGCTTTCCAATCCTTTCTCCGGATTTTCTTTATAATTTTTCCAAACGGCAATGGCGCCTAATTGCGCAATTCCATACTCAATATAATAAAAGGGAACTTCAAAGATGTGGAGTTGCTTTTGCCATAAGGAGGCTTCTGCATCTTCGTGTTCGCTCCAGTCAACGAAATTGGCACCAAACCGTTCAAAAATCTCTTTCCAAGCCGTATTTCGTGCGGCTGTCGTGTGCTCCGGATGGGTGTAAATCCAATGTTGAAACTGATCAACCACCGCTACCCAAGGGAGTGTTTTTAATACATCTTTCAGCTGTTCCCGTTTGGCTCGCTTCAATTCTTCCGCATCGCTGAAGTAAGCATTCCAGTAATCCATTGAGATGAGTTCCATACTCATGGAAGCCAGTTCAGCGACTTCAGAAGGGCAGTGTTTAAAATCGTTCAACTCCAAATCGGCCGTTACAAAAGTATGGATGGCGTGACCACCCTCATGCACCATGGTGGTTAAGTCGCGTAAGGTATTGGCCGAATTCATGAAGATGAAAGGTGCTCCGGTTTCTGCCAGCGGATAATTATAGCCGCCGGGCGCTTTGCCTTTGCGGCTTTCTACGTCGAAGAGTCCATTGGCCTTCATGGTTTTGATCCGCTCGCCTAAAAAGGGATCGAGGCGGTTAAAACAATTGATGGTTTTATCGATCAGTTCCTGCCCATTACTGAATGGTTTTAAGGCCGGTTTTCCGGAGATATCCACATCCATATCCCAAGCTTGCAAAGTGGCTACTTGTAATGCTTGCTTGCGGGTATCGGCCTGTTTCCGCAGGGCGGGTACCACTTCTTTTTCGATGGCCTCGTGAAACCGGAAACAATCTTCGGGGGTGTAATCAAAGCGGCCCAAAGCCTGAAACATATAATCTCTGAAATTAGCGAACCCGGCATTCTGGGCTACCTGATGACGTAATTTCAGCAGCCGATCAAACAGTTCGTTCAGTTGATCTTTATCTTGCAATCTCCGATGGCTGATGGCCTGCCAGGCTTGTTTACGGATCTCCCGATTCGGGTCTTTTAAAAAGACCGAAGCTTGTTCCAGCGTATATTCCTGACCATTTAATTGTACCGACATGGCACCCGTAATGCTCTGGTACTTTTGTTGCTCCAGTTGAATTTCAGTTTGAAGCGGCACGTTCTCCTCTCTAAACAATTCAAGAGCTTTGCGGGTACTCCTGATCAAGATAAAATATTTTTGTTCGTCTAGTTCTGCAAGAAAAGGGCTTCCAATCAATTTTTTGTTCAGTTCATTATTTAACGGCGCTACTTTGGGTTCAATTTCGCTTGCAAAGTATTGGAAATCGGCCAGTAGTTTTTCATTGGCGGTATCGCAGGTCATGCGGATATAGCGCCAGGCAAAATCTTCTTCCAGGGCCGCTTCCAGTTCACTGCGGTCGCGGAGCCACTGTTCCAATTCAGTGGCCGATCGAAGCTCTCTCTTTGCCAATTCCATGAAAAGGGGTTCTAATTTATCCCAAATCATTTCAAAATTTTCTGGGAGATAGTTCCTGATTTTTTTCTTGATTGACAGATTTTCCATGGGCATTAAATAGAACTTCTCAAATAAACATCTAAAAAATAAAACACTGCAAATAGAACGGATGCATAGCCGTTTGTAGTCTGGAATGCCCTGTTTATTCTACTCAAATCGTTTGGTTTAACCAGACTGTGCTGGTAAACCAATAGTGCAGCAAAAAACAGTACCCCGGAAATGTAAAACCAGCTTAAAGTGGTGAAAGCCAAAGGCAGTGTTATGAAAACCACGCTTAACAGGTGTAGAAATGAGGATACTTGTAAAGATTTTTTCGCACCCAGCCAGGCCGGTATGGAATGTAATTTTTCCTGTTTGTCGAATTCTTCATCCTGTAAAGCATACATGATATCAAAACCGCTCACCCAGCACAATACCGCCAGGGAGAAAAAGATGGGAGTGAGGGCGAATTCGCCGGTAACTACCAAATAGGCGCCAATTGGGGCCAAAGCAAGTCCTAAACCTAATACCAAATGACAAAGCGAAGTGAAACGCTTGGTATAACTGTAGCCTAAAACTACCGCCAGCGCAAGTGGTGAAAGGTAAAAACACAAAGAATTAATGAAATAAGTTGTTAGGATAAATAAGGCCGAGTTAATAAGTGTGAAAACCAAGGCTTCAGCAGCGCTCACCCTGCCCGCAGGAATATCACGTATTTGGGTGCGTGGATTTTTCGCATCAAATTCACGATCGAGGTAGCGATTAAAGGCCATGGCCGCATTGCGGGCAAAAACCATGCACAGTACCATCAATACCAGTTTGATCCAGTCAAAAGGATAGTTTGTCGTATTTAATGCCAGAAAAAAGCCGATAAAGGCAAAGGGCATGGCAAAAATACTGTGCGCTAAAAGTACGAGCGAGGCGTATTTTCTCATATCACGAATTGCTTGTTCAGTTCACTAATCAATCCCAAAACAGCTTCCCTCCCTAATTTATTTTCGGCAGAGGTTATGAAAATTTGCGGAACTTCTTCAAAATATTTTAGCAGCTCTTTTCTGAATTTGGCGACATTTTGGTCGGTTTTAACGGCCGATTGTTTATCGGATTTGGTGAAAACCAACAAAAATGGAATCCCTTCTTCGCCCAGCCAGCTGCAGAAATCGAGGTCCACTTTCTGAGGCTCCAATCTGCTGTCAATTAGAACAAAAACACATTGTAAACTTTCGCGGTTTTTGAGGTAATACCTAATAAAGCGTTCCCATTCTGTTCGGTTGCTTTTCGAAGTACGGGCATAGCCGTATCCGGGTAAATCAACCAAATACCAATCATCGTTTACAATAAAATGGTTGATCAATTGTGTTTTACCTGGTTTTTGGGAAGTTTTTGCCAGACCTTTATGATTGAGCAGCATATTGATCAACGAAGATTTACCCACGTTCGAACGGCCGATGAAGGCATATTCCGGTCGCACCGGAGGCGGCAATTTATCGGTTCGTGTATTGCTGCAAACAAAGGCGGCGTTTTTGATGATCATGGCCCAAAGTTAAGCCTTTTCGAGCAAGGAAATTTCGGTAGGGTTCTAAAATTCTTCGGCTATTCACGTTTATCTGAGCCTTGCGACTTATCTTTGCAGCATGTCGAAGCCGGTTATCCCCTACAAAGAGTCTAAAAGTGGAAAAAAAGAGCAGGTGGCACGAATGTTTAACAACATTTCGGGTACCTACGATTTCCTAAACCATTTTCTATCTCTGGGTATAGATATCATCTGGCGTAAAAAAGCCATTAAAGAATTATTGGCCGATCGACCGGCAAAGATTTTGGATGTGGCTACCGGCACCGGTGATTTTGCTTTTGAAGCGCTCAAGATTCTGAAGCCACAAACAATTATAGGAGTTGATATTTCGGAAGGCATGCTTGCCGTGGCCGATCAAAAGATTAAAAAACGAGGTC
>JBEDFI010000109.1:0-5479 GCA_041175245.1 Bacteroidota bacterium | reverse complement strand
GCTATAATCCAATCATATTTAGGAGTTCCTCATCCGAAATGACCTGGATGCCCAGTTTTTGTGCTTTCTCCAGCTTTGAGGGCCCCATGTTGTCTCCAGCGACTACATAATGTAATTTGCTCGAAATACTGCTCAGTATTTTACCGCCATACGATTCAATCAACTCCTTCAGTTCATCGCGGCTGTAACGTTCAAATACCCCCGAAATGATAAAACTCAAGCCTTCCAGCTGGTCCCCCGCCAAAATAACTTCTTTTTGTTCACTTTCGAATTGAAGGCCATAACTTTTTAGTAGTTCAATCTGCTCTCGGTGCTCTGGGATCCTGAAATACTCGATCAGGCTTTCAGCAATTCGACCTCCAATTTCTTCCACGCCAGTCAATTCTTCCAGTGAGGCTAGCATTAATTGATCGATATTCTTAAAATGGCTGGTCAGTTTTTTCGCAACCGTTTCACCCACAAATCGAATTCCAAGCCCGAAAAGTACTTTTTCAAAAGGCATTTCTTTCGAATGTTCAATGCCTTGCAGCATGTTGCTGATCGATTTTTCTCCAAAGCGCTCCAGTTGCATCAGCTCCTTTCTTTTTTGGTGTAAGGTGTACAAATCACTGATGTGTTGAACAAAACCTTGTCGATAAAACGCATCAATTGTTTCTGCACCTATTCCATCAATATTCATGGCCTTTCGGCTGATGAAATGCTGGATACGGCCCACGATCTGAGGCGGGCATCCTTCGTCGTTCGGACAGTAATAGGCCACTTCCCCTTCGGGTCTAATTAATTTGCTCCCGCATTCCGGGCAGCAGTCGGGATAGCTCACTTTTTGAGCCCCTTCGGGTCTTTTGAGTGTATTTACGGCAATTATTTTTGGAATGATTTCTCCGCCCTTCTCCACTAAAACGGTATCACCTTCATAAAGATCCAGTCTTTCAATTTCGTTGGCATTGTGCAAAGTGGCCCGTTTAACCGTGGTGCCGGCCAGTAAAACGGGTTTCAAATTAGCCACCGGAGTGACCGCACCGGTTCGACCAACCTGATAGCTTACTTTTTCTAAAATCGTTTCAACTTCTTGTGCCTTGTACTTATAGGCAATGGCCCACCGGGGAGATTTCGCGGTAAACCCAAGCTCCTCTTGCTGGGCATAACTGTTTACTTTGATCACGATGCCGTCGATATCATAGCTCAGCTCATGCCGTTTTTCATCCCAATAATGAATAAAATTCAATACTTCCTCTAGGTTTCCACATAGTTTTTGATGTTCGCAGGTATGGAATCCCCAATTTTTAATGGCCTGCAGACTTTCCCAATGATTGCGGAAAAGCCGTTGTTCCGTGTACAGGAAATAAATGAAACAATCGAGCGGGCGTTTAGCTACTTCTGATGAATCTTGTAGTTTGACGGTTCCGGCAGCAAAATTTCGAGGATTGGCATATGGTACCTCATCGTGTTCGATACGTTCTTTGTTTAAACGTTCGAAAGCCTGTTTATGCATAAATATTTCACCCCTGATCTCGAAATTCTCGGGATATCCACTCCCGCTCAGGCGCTGCGGAATGCTGCGAATGGTTTTGATATTGGCGGTCACCTCATCACCCTGGGTGCCATCGCCACGGGTAACCGCACGAAGTAATTTGCCATCCTGATAAGTTAAACTCATCGATAGGCCATCGTATTTCAGTTCGCAAACATAGTCAAATTGAGTACCGATGGATTTGCGGATGCGTTCATCGAAATCACGGAGATCTTGTTCATTATAGGTATTTCCGAGCGAAAGCATCGGCCAGCGATGCTTAACCGTTTTAAATTCCTTGGTAATTTCGCCCCCAACTTTTTGGGTGGGAGAGTCTGGATGCTGGTATTCGGGGTACGACTTTTCCAGTTCCATTAACTCTTCAAGTTTTTGATCAAACTCGAAATCGGAAATGGTAGGCTGCGCCAATACGTAATAATAGTAGTTATGCTGGTTGAGTTCTTTCACCAGCGCATCCATTCGATCTTTAATATCAAAAAGCGACATGCAGCGAAGATAATGCTTTAAGGCTTAAGGTGCTTGTTCATTTTTAATTGAATTTCCTCAAAAATCGTTCGGAAATCGGCTTTTAAACGTTCACGGTACTCCATCATCACCCTCGTCAACTCCTTGGTGTCGGCCTGTGCCAAGCCATCGGGCCATAAACGCATACTGATCCGATTTAAGGCATACACGATTTTTTCGCTATCGCGATAGCTGTCCAGGTAATGGCTTGCGATGAATTTCTCGAAGAAGGAGAAGAATTGCTCAGTTTCTTCAATTTGATTTAGTTTTAAGAAATCGGCTATTTTTTCTGAATTACTTTGTTTCAGATGTTCGTAAAATTGATCAACATCGATCATGTCATCGGTGATCAATAAACTATCCAGCATCAACTCCAGGCTGATGTGTGCTAAAAATGACGGCCAAACTTTGCTGGGCTGTAAGCAGCTCCCGATCGCTTGTTTCAATTGTGCTAAATGAGCGTTGAAAAAAGCAGAACTGTGGAAATATTTATCGACCAGCAAATGTCTTTTCCATCCCTCCAACAGTGAGCGATGTGCCGGCTCATCTTGAAATAATGCCTCCTGTTTTTGTGGATGCGGATTCCAGTTTTTATTGGCATTTTTCAAAAGATCGGGCAATACCGTACCCAAGACCAAATAAGGATCATCGCTGGTTCGATCGAAATAATAATGCGATAAAAAATTCATGTTATTCCATTAAAAATACGCAAAATGAAGCGTATTCAGATGGTGTTCTCCTATTCATTCATCAATTCTATTATATTTGTTGCATTGAAAAATCGCTGATTTCATGAATTTTATTGAAGAATTACGCTGGCGTGGCATGCTCCACGATCTGATGCCCGGAACGGAAGAGCAACTGAACAAGGAATTGACTTCGGGTTATATTGGATTTGATCCAACGGCAGATTCTTTACATGTGGGTCACCTTACCCAAATCATGACACTCATTCATTTTCAGCGTGCCGGACATCGTCCGGTGGCTTTGGTTGGCGGTGCAACCGGTATGGTGGGCGATCCTTCCGGTAAATCGGCGGAGCGTAACCTGCTTTCTGAAGAGATGCTGTTTCACAACGTAGGCTGTTTGGAAACTCAGTTGAAGAGATTCCTGGATTTTGATTGCGGAGCCAGCAGTGCGCTCCTGGTAAACAATTACGATTGGTTTAAGAACTTCCGTTTTCTTGAGTTCATCCGGGATGTGGGAAAGCACATCACAGTAAATTATATGATGGCCAAAGATTCGGTTAAAAAGCGTTTGGAAGGCGATTCGGGGATGTCTTTTACGGAGTTCAGTTACCAGTTAGTTCAGGGCTTCGATTTTTATCATCTCTGGAAAGAGAAAAACTGCTTGCTTCAAATGGGGGGATCCGATCAGTGGGGGAATATGGTGACGGGTACCGAATTGATTCGCCGTAAAGCCGGTGGTTCGGCCTATGCCATTACCACTGAATTGATTAAAAAAGCTGATGGAACCAAGTTTGGGAAAACAGAATCGGGAGCGGTTTGGCTAGATCCCAAAAAGACTTCGCCATTCAAATTTTATCAGTTTTGGCTCAATTGCAGCGATGAAGACGCTAAAACCTGGATCCGTATTTTTACCTTAAAAAACCAATCCGAGATTGCAGCGTTAGAAAAGGAACACGATGCGGCTCCGCACTTGCGCACTCTGCAAAAAGCCCTGGCTGAGGATATCACCATTCGTTGCCACGGTGAGGAAGCTTTACATACCGCCTTAAAAACTACCGATTTCTTGTTTGGTAACGGCTCCTTAGAATTCCTTCTGAATTTGAATGATGAAGAGATTTTGGATGTTTTCGAGGGAATTCCACAATTTAAGGTATCAAAATTGGTATTAAGTGCCGGAATTTCCTTAACTGATTTGATCTCAGAGCAAGCATCGGTTTTCCCTTCTAAAAGTGAAGCACGTAAAATGATTCAGGGTGGCGGAGTAGCGGTGAACAAAGAAAAATTGCTAGATCCAGCTCAAGTAATCCATGCATCCCTTTTAATAAAAAGCAAATATCTGGTCGTACAGAAGGGTAAGAAGAATTACTATTTGCTGATCGTTGAATAATTACTGCACCATCAGGTTGCAGCCACGGATATCACTGTGGTCGAAGCGCCCTAATACCTCAAATCTGCCCAGTTTATCGAGCCTGCCAAGGTCTTGTGTTGCAATGAATGCACAGGAATGGATATTGGCCAGATCAATCACATTGATGCCGCCCGTTTTTCCTGCTGTCAGGTATTGAAATGGATCATTGATATCGCGAATCAGTACCTTCATCCAGGCCGGGCACTCAAATTGTCCCTGTTCTTTTGAGTAGGCTTGTGAAAGTAACTCGGTCATGCCGTATTCTGAGTGGATTGTCGACACCCCAAAGCCACGGCATAGCAGCTCATGCAATTCTTCTCTCACTATTTCTTTGCGCTTTCCTTTCATTCCGCCGGTCTCCATCACGATGAGTTCTGGATATTGGATCTGATGATTTTCAATAAAGTCGAGTAAGGCATAGGTGACCCCGATGAGGATTGTTTTTTTGCCGGCTTGTTTCAGCTCCTTCAGTTGGCTTGCCAGCTCCTCATAGTTGTATAAATAGTAAGCACTTCCGGATTGAGCCTGTTTCATCAAGTCATCCACCATGTAGATGAGTGAGGAGCCCTCACGTTCGCTGTAATTGGGCAGTAGCGCTAAGAGGGTATATGCTGAAATGGGACCGTAAAAATGTTCGAAACACTGGCGGAAGCTTTGCTCATAGATTGACAGATCGGCCACCGGATGCTGACTGCTGATGCTGCCGGTAGTGCCTGAACTGGTAAAGGTAATGACCGCTTGCTGGTTGCCACACCTCATTTCATGACTCTTGAAAAATGAGATCGGCAGGAAGGGAATCTCCTCTACATTGGCTATCGATGATTTTTTTAGGTTTAAATGCTGAATAAACTTCTTGTAAACCAAATTATTTTCGGCTTGAAACCGAAAAACCTCCAGAGCTTTGCGTTCAAAGTCCTGGAGGTTTTTAATATCGAATAGTTGTTCAGTGTGAATCATACTCAGTCTGCAAAGATAGGATTTGCAGCAGGAGCATTTTATTTTCTCTTACTGAAAAATGTTTTTTTGAAAGATGCTCCGGCCAGTGCAGCGGTGCCGGCCACCAATCCGCCAATCAAACCGGTCACTAAGGTTAACAAGAGCCAGTTCATATTGGAAGCTGGCAACATGAATACTTGTGCCACCCGGTTAGCTAACAAATTATCATTGGGCAGACTACGAAAGAGGGCCATACACACCCAAAGGATAAAAATGGCGCTAAATCCATTCCAAAATGATTTCTTTTCGCTTTGACCGTTCCAGGCAGCCAATACGAATGCGATGGGGCTAATGAACCACCAAGGAAGAAAAAACTGTGCCAGTAATGAGGTAAATAATATGAGTATGAAT
>JBEDFI010000108.1:0-5686 GCA_041175245.1 Bacteroidota bacterium | reverse complement strand
ACCTGACTCTGTGGCGAGGCGAGGGCGCCAATCTGACTTTCTTTAGGACGTGAATTGAAGTATTTTTCGGACGTTTCCTTGCTTACTTTTTCGATGGTTCCTTCCACTCTGACTTGTCGCTCGAGTTCCGGCCAAAAAAATACCAGTGCAACTACCGGATTTTTTGCCAATTCCTTGCCTTTTCGGCTGAGGTAATTGGTATAAAAGATAAAACCATCGTGGTTAAATCCTTTTAAGAGAACAATTCGAGCAGAGGGCTTGCCATCAGTGCTGGAACTGGCCAGGGTCATGGCATTGGGCTCATGAATTCCCGATTTCAAGGCTTCATCAAACCAATGGTCGAATTGCTCAATCGGATTATTTTTGACTTCTTTTTCAGAAAGTTTTTCTGCCCGGTAATCTTTTCGCAGACTTTCGAGTGTTGCTTTACTAGTTTTCATATTTGTTTACAAACTTACTAAAAGCACTGGCTTTTGGCGTTGATTTTGCTCGCAGATTACTAGTTTTGATTTTGATAGATATTTATGAGCGAAATTAATCAGCATATTCGTCAGGGAAGTTTACTCATTTCTGAGCCTTTCATGCCCGATCCAAACTTTAAGCGTTCCGTTGTCTTAATGACGGAGCACAGGGAAGAAGGATCAGTCGGCTATATCTTAAATCAAAAAAGTAATTTATTCCTTAAAGATCTTATACAGGATTGTTGGCAATCTGAACTACCCATTTATATAGGTGGTCCGGTGGCAGGGGATACCCTTCATTTTATTCACCGGGCCTATGATCGCTTACAAAGCGGAACCCAAATTTTTGAAGATGTTTATTGGGGAGGTAATTTTGAAAGCTTAAAATTACTGATCAATCACGATCAAATTCACGCGGATGAGCTTAAATTTTTTGTAGGCTATTCTGGCTGGGAGCCCGATCAGCTGGGAGAAGAACTGCAACAAAAATCCTGGATCCTCACCAATCAGTATCCACAAACTATCGCGTTTGAGTCGCAAGTAGATGAATTATGGAAAGAAGTGGTATTGACTTTAGGGCCTAAATTTGCCCATCTGGCGAATTTTCCTGAAAATCCGATGTGGAATTAAGCCTGATCCATTTCCCTTGCACTCTCCTCAATTTTTTTTCGGAGCTGATCTTTATACTGGATGAGTTTTTCAGCGACTTCATCATCAGCCGTTCCCAAGATTTGAGCTGCCAGTAACCCTGCATTTTTTGCAGCATTTAAGGCAACAGTAGCAACCGGGATGCCATTGGGCATTTGTAAAATTGAGAGAATAGAATCCCAGCCATCCAGAGAATTGCTCGATTTTACCGGAACACCGATTACGGGCAGGTGAGTGATGGAGGCAACCATACCGGGCAAGTGCGCAGCACCACCAGCTCCCGCAATAATTACTTTTAAACCTCTTTTAGAAGCATGTTCAGCATATTCGAACATGCGTTTGGGCGTGCGGTGAGCAGAAACCACGCTAATTTCAAAGGGGATGCTTAATTCTTTGAGTACATCTGCCGCATCCTGCATAACCGGAAGATCAGATTTACTACCCATAATGATGCCTACTTTTGCCATATTATGCTTTTACTTTTAAGATTTGCTGTACTTTTCGTGCCTTTTCGATCGCCGAATCTCTGTCTTCATCTAAAATAGTCACATGCCCCATCTTTCTAAAGGGTTTCGTGAATTTTTTACCATACAAATGAACATAAGTTCCATTCATTTTTAACACCTGCTCCAGGCCTTCATACACTGCCAGACCTTCAAAACCCTCTTCTCCCAACAGATTCACCATCACGGCGTGCTGTATGGCCTGTGTATCTCCCAAAGGTAAGTTAAAAATAGCCCTTAAATGCTGTTCGTACTGTGATGTATAATTGCCCTCAATAGAATGATGTCCGCTGTTATGCGGGCGAGGAGCTAACTCGTTGACTAATAAGCGCCCATCTTTGGTTAAGAACATTTCTACAGCTAAAATGCCGACAATTTGCAAGCTATCAGCCACTTTTACGGCCAATTCATCGGCTTGCTTTAAAATACCTTCAGATAATTCTGATGGGGAGATTAAAAATTCGACCAGATTGAGATGGGGGTTGAAATCCATCTCTACCAAAGGAAAGGTTTTGGTCTGTCCCTTTTCATTTCTGGCCACCATCACCGCCACTTCTTTTTTAAAGTCTATCCATTCTTCTATGAGGCTGGGTGCTTCAAAAGCGAGTGCTAAATCGGCTTCTGAGTGTATTTTATAAACGCCTTTCCCGTCATAACCATCCTTTCGGAGTTTTTGAATGTATGGGAATGGAATGGTTGTATTTGTTAGATCTTCTTTTTTATTGATCAACTCGAAAGGAGCGGTAGGGATATCATTTTCCTTAAAAAAAGCTTTTTGAGTTCCTTTATCCTGAATCAATCGGATTACACGAGATTGTGGATATACCTTTACGCCCTCTTTTTCCAATCGTTCAAGGGCATCTACATTCACCTTCTCAATCTCGATGGTGAGGTGAGTGGCGGTTTTCCCAAAAGCATATACGGTATCGTAATCACCCAGCGAGCCTTGATGAAATTCATGAACAAGGTCTTTGCAGGGGGCATCGGCATCCGGATCTAATACCCGGCAGGAAATGTTCAGGTTGATGGCTTCCTGGATGAGCATGCGGCCTAATTGTCCGCCTCCAAGAATACTTAAGTGAAGATCGCCTCTCATTGATGAGCCAAATTTAAGCAAATTGATCGATATGGCAATTTAAACATCCATCACATCGATGTGGAAAAGTTTAGTAAGGATTAAGAAGTTTAAACCATATTTTTAAAAGTTTTTGGTTCCCGATTTCGGGATGAAAAGGGAATCCGGTGTAATTCCGGGACTGTCCCGCAGCTGTAAGCTCCAAAACCGAGGTCTATTCTATAGTCACTTTCCTTTACAGGATGGGAAGACCGGACCCCGGGGAGTAAGTCAGAAGACCTGCCACAAGCATATAATTCATAGCTTTCGGGGATTGAAGCTTGGATGATTTACTTCAGTGTATTTCATTTGAACACCTTCTTAACTGTTTGCTGTGAGCAACACTCACAACAACATGAACAAAAAAATGTTTAAAGCGTGGACAGGCCTAGGGCTTGTGTACCTGGCGTTTTCGCAAAACGCCCTCTCGCAGGAGAAAATCAATCAATTAAGTGAAGTAGTGGTAACCGCCAGCCGTTCGCCACGTAAGCAGTCGGAAACCGGAAAGGTGGTTCGGGTGATCAGTGCTACTCAATTGGCTCAAAGCCAGGGCAGGACGCTCCCTGAATTGCTCAATAATATTGCCGGTTTAACCATTGGAGGTAATGGGAACAATCCGGGCGATATTAAGGCGGTTTATTTGAGGGGAGCAGGTGCCGGCAATACGCTGATCCTGATCGATGGAATTGCAGTGAATGATGCCTCGAGTATTTCGGGGGAATACGATATCTCTTCAATTGCGATCGATCAGATTGAACGCATCGAGATTTTAAAAGGAGGAAACTCCACGCTCTATGGTTCTGATGCGGTAGCCGGAGTAATTAACATCATCACCAAAAAAGCGACTGAGCAATGGAACACTGGTTTGATTTTGACCGGAGGCTCCTATGGAACATCCAGACAAGCCCTGGCCCTCAATGGTGGAATTGGTCAAACTAAAATTGCCTTGAATGCCTCTCACATGTATAGCGATGGCTTTTCAAGTGCAAAACTGGTAGATGAAAGTGCAAGCCCTGAACGCGATGGCTTCCGCCAGCAGGGATTAAGCGTGAATGTACAACGGCAAGTAAATGAGCGTTTCAGGCTCCATGCAAACCTGCAAACCAATACTAACCGGGCGGACCTAGACGACGGTGCTTTCTTGGATGGCTCCGATAATACCTACAAGAAGAAATCCTATTTAGTTGGATTTGGAGGCAAATACATTGCTGGTGATGCGGTTGTCGATTTCAATTTAAGCCAAAATAAGGTGAATAATGAGTTTATGGCCTATGGTGATCTCACCCAAAATGTGGGAGAAATTACCAATGTGGAAACTACTGTTTCTTATCCATTGGCCTCATTCGTCGACCTTATTTCCGGCCTGAGTTTTAAACGTTCGGCTACCGATCAAAAATCCCCCTGGGGCAACTTAGCTGCAGATAACCAGATATCCAGCTTATTTTCTTCTTTCTTTCTTAAATTAAACGATCGTTTCAGAACTGAATTGGGCGGACGTGTAAACAAACACAACGTTTACGGTACAAATTTCACCTACACGCTCAATCCATCTTATTTGATTGCCGAAAAATATAAAGTGTTTCTGAATCTTTCATCAGCCTATAAAGTGCCTTCCCTATACCAGTTATTTTCTCCCTACGGAAATCTGGATTTAAAACCGGAGAGTACCCGCACCTTTGAATTTGGGGCCGACATGGATCTGATTCCCGGTATTTTTCGTTTGAACTTGGCTTATTTCAATCGAAATACACAGGATGTAATTGATTTCGGTATGACTGTCAGCAATGAGTTCAAGTATCTGAATCAACTGAATCAGCGGGATCAAGGCTTTGAATTGGAAAGCTTTTACCAGTTAAATGACAAATGGAGAATGGATGCTTTTTATGCCTTCGTAATTGGTAAACAGAAAAGTTCGGCAGGTGACTTGAACAATTTGTTCCGCAGACCTAAGCATAGTGCCGGATTTAATCTGAATGGTCGATTGCATGATAAACTTACTGTATCATTGATCTACAAGTGGGTAGGAGCCCGTCAGGATCGTTATTATGATGCAAATTTAAGTCGTTCTGAAACAGTGAATTTGGAGGGTTTTCATTTATTGGATGCCTATATTCAATATCAAGCCAAGAAGAATATCAGTTTCTTTGCAGATGTCAAAAATCTCCTGAACGTGGATTATGTAGATTTTTCGGGTTACACTACGCATCGATTTAACTTCAATGCCGGATTAAAGGTAGATATCCGCTGATGATCTATTTGAATAAAAACAAAAAAGCCTTCCAGCTTATGGAAGGCTTTTTTGTTGAGTTCATAAATAGGAGGTTTATTTAGCCAAACTTGGAAAACGCTGACTTAATAAATAGAAGCTTCCAAATAATAAAGTACCATAAATCAAGTTACCAGCCAACATATTGTTCAGGAAAGGCAGAGCCGCTACATAGGAGGCGATTATCCCTGAAAAATTGTGCGGATACATAGTCACCGGATAAAAGAAAGCAAAATTGGTAATCAAATAAAATACCAGAGCACCACTAATGCTAGCTAAAAACAGATTTGCTACTGATTGACGCTTGCTGATCAACATGCCACATACCACCATGGCGATAAATCCACTGTAAACAATTGGATCAAATCCGTTTCCGATAAACAGGTCTGATACAGCCATCGCCGCTAAAGGCATGAACAAAGCAAAGCGCTTGTCATTGAATTGGGCTCCTGCAAAGATGGCCAGCGCACCAACCGCTGTAAAATTCCAGATATGCGGAATAAAAAGTGGAAGTGCACGAGTGGCTGCTGCAGCTAGTACCAGTAGGCTTAAAACAATAAAACGGGGAGATTTAATACTGTTGATCATGTTTCAAAAATAAGATTTTTTTTGGTTTGGTAAAATTTATAATTCAGCGAAAGCTCCAATAAGACATGGCATATATTTGGCATTTTTGGAGTTCAGGACTATGCTC
>JBEDFI010000107.1:0-5699 GCA_041175245.1 Bacteroidota bacterium | reverse complement strand
TTACAATATGCTTTAAACAAAAAAATCGGGCGTTTGCCCGATTTTAATTATCCTAAATATGATTTTAATATTTTGCTTCGCGAGGTATGTCGGAGTCGCTGTAAGGCCTTGTCTTTAATTTGTCGAACCCGCTCCCGAGTCAGATTAAATTTTTCTCCAATCTCTTCCAGTGAAAGGGGTTGACTAGTACTTAAACCAAAAAATAAGACCACAATTTCTCTTTCCCGATCTGTCAAGGTTGACAAGGAACGTTTGATTTCCTCAGACAAGGATTCATTAATCAGGCTGCTGTCGGTTTCCGGATCTTTATTTTCCAAAACATCTAACAAGGTATTCTCTTCTCCCTGTACAAAAGGCGCATCCATAGAAACATGGCGACCGGAGTTACTGAGCGTATCGGAGATTTTATCTACGGTTGTTTCGAGCATGTCTGCCAACTCTTCAGGAGAAGGCTCACGCTCGTATTCCTGCTCTAATTTGGAGAAGGCTTTGCTGATTTTACTTAGCGAACCTACTTGATTAAGGGGCAAACGTACAATACGGCTTTGTTCTGCAATAGCCTGCAAAATTGACTGACGGATCCACCAAACGGCATAGGAGATGAATTTAAATCCTTTAGTTTCATCAAAACGTTTCGCTGCCTTAATCAAACCCAAGTTTCCTTCGTTGATCAAATCACCCAAGGTTAAACCTTGATTCTGGTATTGCTTAGCCACCGAAACAACAAATCGCAAATTGGTTTTGGTCAGGCGCTCCAGGGCGGCCTGATCTCCTTCTCTGATTTTTTGGGCCAGAATCACTTCTTCTTCGGCCGTAATCAAATCAACCTTTCCAATTTCATGCAAATACTTATCTAAGGATTGTGATTCGCGGTTGGTGATAGACTGGGTAATCTTTAGTTGTCTCATCGAAAGTTTGGGATGCTATTTTTTGAAAAGCAAAGTTAACATTAAACCCGAAATTAAAGCGTTTTTTTGATGATTTTATCAAATTTAAGGGGGAAATTTCTATGAAATTATTACCACAAAAATCGTTCCAAATCAGTGATTTAAGAGCTTTTAGTTAAATTAAAATTTGCGTTTCTTAAGTGAGGTTGCGATCTCTGAACCATACATCATCAGGCTGGGCATCAAACAGCTCCATTTTCGCAATCAGGGTATCTACATGTTCATCACTTAAAACTAATTCGCGGTTGATTGGTTTTAAAAATTTTTGATCAACCATCACATCCAGTTGCTGAAGCATGTGATCATAAAATCCACCCACGTTTAAGAGCCCGATAGGCTTCTGATGTAGTCCCAGCTGCAGCCAGGTCAATACTTCAAAAAATTCTTCCATGGTGCCGTATCCACCGGGCAGTGTGATTACTCCCTCGGACAAATCGGCCATTTTTTGCTTGCGCTGATGCATGTTCTCGGTAATGATGAGTTCTGTAAGTCCCTCATGGCCGACCTCCTTGTTCATCAAAAATTCGGGAATTACTCCAATCGCCTGACCGCCCTTTCGCAAAATCCGATCTGCAATCAGCCCCATGACTCCTACCCTGCCGCCGCCATAAACGAGTGTCATATTTTTTTGAACCATCAGATCCGACAGATCCTCCACAGATTGCAGCAAGTTAGGGTCGCCATTAAAATTAGAACCGCAAAAAACGCAAATACTTTTCATTTTTTAACGGGAATAATTGGGGGCTTCTTTGGTGATGGTGATATCGTGTGGATGACTTTCGCGAATGCCTGAGGCGGTAATTCTCACAAATTTAGCTTCCTGTAAATCGGCAATTGTTGCTGCACCACAGTAACCCATACTGGCTTTCAATCCACCAATATATTGATAGGCCACTTCAGCCAAGGTTCCCTTATAAGGCACCCGACCCACAATACCTTCGGGCACCAATTTTTTGATATCATCTTCTACATCTTGGAAATAACGGTCCTTAGAACCTTGTTCCATCGCTTCTACCGAGCCCATTCCGCGATACGATTTGAACTTACGGCCTTCGTAAATAATGGTCTCCCCCGGCGATTCTTCTACACCGGCAAAGAGCGAACCGGCCATAATGGAGCTGGCACCTGCCGCGATAGCTTTGGCAATATCTCCGGTATGTTTTATTCCGCCATCGGCAATAACCGGCACTCCGGTTCCTTTGAGGGCCTTGGCGCATTCGTACACGGCGTATAATTGAGGTACACCTACGCCGGCAATGATACGAGTGGTACAAATAGATCCCGGACCAATTCCCACTTTCACCGCATCTGCTCCGGCCTCAGCCAAGGCCTTCGCTGCCTCACCGGTGGCAATGTTGCCTGCAATTACCTGCAAATCTGGATAGGCAGCTTTCACAGCCCGTAGCTGATTAATCACTCCTTTAGAATGTCCATGAGCGGTATCGATGGCTATCACATCTACTCCGGCTTTGACCAATGCAGCCACTCGGTCCATCGTATCTGGGGTTACGCCAACTGCGGCTCCCACCCTTAAACGCCCGTGTGCATCTTTACACGCCTTGGGAAAATTTTTGAATTTCTGAATGTCTTTATAAGTGATTAACCCGACCAGGGATCCTTGTTTATTAATAACTGGGAGTTTTTCGATCTTATAATTTTGGAGTATTTCTTCGGCCTTCAACAAATCGGTTCCTTCCGGCGCAGTGACCAAATCTTTATGAGTCATCACTTCCCTTACCGGCTGATTCATATCTTTCTGAAAACGTAAATCGCGGTTGGTGATAATACCCTTCAATTTATTCTCCGCATCAATCACCGGAATTCCTCCAATTTTATATTCACGCATGATCTGGAAGGCATCCTTAAGCAAGGAGTTCTCGTGGAGCGTCACCGGATCCTGAATCATTCCGCTTTCTGAGCGTTTCACTTTCCGCACTTCATCGGCTTGTGCCTGGATACTCATATTTTTATGCAGCATTCCTAAGCCTCCGGCCTGAGCAATGGCAATTGCCAGTTCAGCTTCGGTCACGGTATCCATGGCTGCAGAAACTAAGGGAATGTTCAAGCGAATTTTCCGGGTTAACCAGGAACTGGTATCCACATCGCGTGGCAAGACTTCAGAATAGGCTGGGATTAACAGTACGTCGTCGTAAGTGAGACCTTCGGCAACAAATTTTTGAGGATCGAGCTCCATAGCAAATAATGTTTAGAGGTATTATTTGCCAGACAAAGTTATCGCTTTTCTTTGAGAATCACGAATTTATTGCTTACCAACGATCACTTTTTCGAAAGCATCAAAGTTCAGGTATTGATTAGCCAATCTCAGCAAATCTTCAGGTGTGATGGTTCTGAGTGTATGTATATAGCGATCGTAGTAATCATACCCTAATCCGAAAAAATAGATATTCTTAAATTTATCGGCATGTGAAAAGGCGTTTTCCAGGCTTCCCAAGGTGGATCCCATCATATAATTCCGAACCAATTGCAATTCTTCCGGCGCCACCAGTTCATTTTTTAAGATGGCGAGTTCCTTCTCAACCTCCTGAACCGCAGCGCTGCACACTTCGGCACCTACTTCAGAGGCAATGAAGAAATATCCTGCATTTTGCAAGGAAACAAGTGCAGAGCCAATGCCATAGGTATAGCCTTTGTCTTCCCGAATATTAGCCATTAAACGGGAGCCAAAATATCCTCCCAAAACGGTATTTAGGACTTGTAAAGAGGGAAAATCGGGATGAGTGCGGTTAATTGAAACCTGACCAATACGAATGGCCGATTGCAAGGCATCTATCCGTTCGACGTAATGCAGCTTACCTGTACCCGGGAGAAAGCTGAATTCATTTTTATGTGGATTGACTTCAGAAGTCCACGATTGCCCAAACTCTCGATTCAATACGGTAATGATCTCCTCATTTACCCTACCAGAAAGCACCAAGGTACAGTTGGCGGGTTGATAGGCATTTTTATAATAAGACAACAAATCTTCCTGTTTCAACTGATCGTAATCGGCTGCTTGTGCAGTATGGCCGTAGAGTGTTTCTTTAAATAGGGTTTGATTAAAGGTTCTTCGGGCTAAGAAATCGTTTTTTTCTAAGCTAACCTGAAGTTTTTGCTTTTGGTTTCGCACAAAGGTATCGAGTTCATGCTGAGGAAAAATTGCATCGGTCAGCATGGCCCGTACCAGGTGAAGTACAGATCCGATGTGCTTGTTTAAGGTGTACACCACTAAACTGGAGTGGTCAAAGGAGTAATCTTTTTGCAGAAAAGCTCCGAAATAATCTAATTTTTCAGCCAATTCGGCAGATGTATACTCCGATGTACCTTCAGCCAGCAAGGCATTGGTCGCAAAGGCCTGGAGTGGTTTGGCCGGATCCCAGGCCACATTTTCGAAAATAAATTCAATACGAACTAAATCCTGATCGCCACCATTGATCACAAAAAAAGGCAGACCGTTATCCAGTTTTGCCGGATTCGCCTTGATGAGTTCGATATGCTCAACTTCTCTAAATGCGGGCGCAATACTTCTATTGATCATGATTGTTGGGCTAAATAATATAAAGTGGACGAATTCTCCGGACAAAAGATTTTTCGTGCAAGCCTCCTGATATCCTCTGCACTTACGTTCAAATACTTGCTCACTTCTTCATTTAATTCATCCGCATCGCCAAGTAATTCAAAATAGGCCAGGTTCATAGCTTTTTCCAGTAAACTCATCTCAGCAAAAACCATGGTCGACTCCATCTTGTTTTTTACTTTATTCAGTTCTTCTTCGATCACAAATTCATCCTTCAGCAGATCCAATTCGGTCCAGATGGCTTCATCAGCAGCCCCCATGCTCAGCCCGGGGGCAAGTTTGCCCTCTACCACCATCAAACCTGGATCAAGACTTCCCAGGTGGTACGCATTGATATCTGAAAACAACTGTTGCTCTTTCAGCAAATTTCGATACAGCCTAGAAGAGTTGCCACTCGATAAAATATCAGACAATAAATCGGCAGCATAATAATCTTCATCCGTTCTGGAAGGCATGTGGAAAGCCTTATAAATTGCATTTAGAGGCACTTTAGCAGTTATCACCTCTTGGCGGGCTGTAGTTTGCGTCGGCTCCTGGGGTAATGTACGCTTGGGTTTTACTCCTCCCGGGATTGGGCCAAACCAGCGTTCGGCCAATTGTTTCACTTCCGAAAGCTTCACTGCCCCTGCAACCACCATGATGGCGTTTGAAGGCACATAGAATCGATGAAAAAATGCCTTTACATCTTCTATTCGAGCATTTTCAATATGTGAAAGCTCTTTTCCGATGGTTGCCCACTGGTAAGGGTGGGCCTGATAAGCCAAGGGCCGGAGTCTTAACCAAACATCGCCGTAAGGCTGATTCAAATACCGTTGTTTGAATTCTTCACAAACCACATTGCGCTGTACGTCTAAACTTTTTTCTGAGAAGGCCAGACTCAACATCCGATCGCTCTCCAGCCAAAAAGCAGTTTCTAAATTCACGGCTGGCAGAGTGATATAGTAATTGGTGATATCATTGCTGGTAAATGCATTGTTCTCTCCACCAACCCGTTGCAAGGGCTCATCGTAAGAAGGAATGTTCACCGAACCGCCAAACATGAGATGTTCGAATAAATGGGCAAACCCGGTTTGATTGGGATTTTCGTCCCGGGCACCCACATCATACAAAATATTTAAAACCGCCATCGGGGTGGTGGCATCTTCATGCACCAAAACTGTTAATCCGTTGGCTAAAGT
>JBEDFI010000106.1:0-5700 GCA_041175245.1 Bacteroidota bacterium | reverse complement strand
TTATGATACACTTGGCTTGCATGCCCTGGCTTGCACCGTATTGGCGATGGGACGGATTCTGTTCATTGGCATCACCGTTTCTACAGAAGATCGGGAAAACGAACCCGAACCAAGCATGAACAACCGGGGCTTCCGCTGGTTTTTTATCTATGGATTCATCCTCATTTTCTTGCACCACCTCTTCCTGTTTACCTTCGAAACTTTCCAGTTCCGGGATTTCGGAATTACTTTACTCCGCACTGTTTTAAGTTCCATTTTTACATTATTTTTGATTTTACTCAGCGAACTTCTTTTTTATCGTAATAAAAGCCGTTAATGAACCCATTTTTTGCCAGGAAGTATGTTATTCAGGGGATCTTCATTACGGCTGCCATTTTCATCATCATTCGCTTGTTTTATCTTCAGGTAATTAATGACGAATACCTGCTCTCAGCCAATAATAATGTACTACGGAAAATAATCATTTACCCGGCGAGGGGAATTATTTTAGACCGCAAAGAACGTATTCTGGTTCAAAATGAACCTGTATACGATTTAATGGTCATCCCCAGAGAAGTCAAACCATTTGACACCCTTGAGTTTTGCAATCTGCTGGGAATAAATAAACAACGATTCGATAAACAATTTAAAAAAGCCCGGAACCACTCTATTTACCGGGCTTCGGTGCTGGAAAAACAACTCTCCGCAAAAGTATTTGCCGGCTTTCAGGAAAAAATGTACCTGTTCCCGGGCTTTTACGTTCAAAATCGTTCGGTGAGGTATTACCCCGATAGCATTGCCGCACAATTCTTAGGTTATATTGGCGAAGTAAATGAGCGCATGATCGAAAAGTCGAATGGCTTCTATGCCAAAGGCGACTATATTGGCATTAGTGGAATTGAGCGTTCTTATGAAGATTTATTGAGGGGGCAGCGTGGGGTACAAAACCTCATGGTAGATGCCTTCAGCCGTCCAAAAGGTCATTTTGCGGATGGCAAGTACGATACGCTGGCCGTTTCGGGCGAAGGTCTGCAATCCTCCTTAGACAGAGACCTGCAAAAACTGGGAGAAGAACTGATGGCTAATAAGATTGGAAGTATTGTTGCCATTGAACCCACAAGCGGAGAAATATTAGCCTTTGTAAGCAGCCCTACGTATAATCCGAATATGATGGTTGGCCGGCAACGAGGTAATAACTACATGAAATTGCTGAACAATCCCTATAAACCCATGTTTATCCGGCCCATTCAGGCAGAATATCCTCCGGGCTCTATTTTTAAGATTGTTAACGCACTTATTGCACAACAATTTGGCTCCATTACACCGGGCAGCACCTTTTCATGTGCGGGTGGGTATCGCTACGGAAACCGCGTAATGGGCTGTACACACGTTCACGGACCAATGGATCTCACACAATCAATCCAATATTCGTGTAATACATATTATGGCCACGTATTTAACAGGATGATCGACCATGCCGGCATGCGTTCAGTAAATGGCTATAAACGTTGGCAACAGGCGGTAGCGAAATTTGGTATTGGATCTAAACTAAACATCGACCTTCCAAACGAGCGAAAGGGCTTGTTGCCCAGTGCCGATTATTATACCAAACGTTGGGGCAGCGATAAATGGGGATCGAGCTTTAATATTTCGCTTTCCATCGGTCAGGGCGAATTAGGAATTACACCCCTTCAAATGGCCAACACGATGGCTGTGGTTGCTAACCGGGGCTATTATTATAAACCGCATCTCATCAAAGCAATTGGCAGTAAAAAAGTGATCCGTAGAGAATTCACCAAAAAAATAGATGTTGGTATCGAACAGATCTATTTCAACTCAGTAATTGAAGGGATGAGCCGGGTAGTGAACCAGCCGGGAGGAACCGCTTATTATTCTAAAATCCCTGGGATTGAAATGTGTGGCAAAACAGGTACCGTACAAAATCCACATGGTGCCGATCACTCTGTTTTTGTGGCCTTTGCTCCCCGGGTAAACCCGAAAATTGCTATTGCTGTGGTAGTAGAAAATGCAGGATTTGGAGCGACCTGGTCGGCGCCAATTGCCAGTTTACTGGTCGAGAAATATTTACGCGACTCCATCAGCCGACCTTCCGCCTATAAAACCCGAATTACACAAGCCAGCTTGCTGCCGGCTATTAAGCAAAAACTAAGTCCTAAAACGCCTGTAAAAAAGGATTCAGCAAAAATCAGCAATAAAACAGCTGTAAAACCTTAAGAGATGTCATGACGAATATCAGACCAAGAAATATTTTTTTCAATGTTGACCGGGTAAGTCTCTTCCTGTTCTTGGCTTTGTGCATCATTGGCTGGATTAACATTTACGCCGCAGTATACGATCCGGAAAATGCCAATGCCTTTAATTTGAGCACCAATTACGGAAAACAATTCATGTTCATCATTTCTGCTTGCATCCTGGGGGTACTCATTTTGCTCTTAGACGTCAAATTATTTAGCACCCTAAGTCCATTGTTTTATGGCGTGAGTTTATTGTTGTTGATAGCAGTTTTGGTGGTGGGCAGAAATGTTGGCGGAAACCAAGCCTGGATCCCCATTGGCAGTTTCAGACTGCAGCCCTCTGAGTTTGCCAAGTTTTCTACCTGTTTACTGTTGGCACAGTACATCTCGACCACAAACTTTAAGACAAAATCATGGTTTTCAGTGGGTCTTGCCGGTCTCATCATTGCCCTGCCCGTTGGCCTCATCATGTTGCAGCCCGATACTGGATCTGCACTTACCTTTCTTGCTTTAATATTTGTGCTCTACCGGGAAGGACTTTCCGGATATTTTTTAGTGATTGGTGCCATGGCCATTGTTTTATTTATCCTCACCCTCCTCCTGAGCAAATTGATACTCATCACTTTATTGGTGCTGACCTCAGGTTTTTTACTTTATCAGGCCCCCAAGAAAAAAATTGGCACCACCCCAATTATAATTGGCCTTCTTTTTTCTATAGCCTTTATGTTTTCGGTAGATTTTACCTATAAAAATGTGCTTAAACCACACCAAAGAACACGAATCGATGTGCTATTGGGCAAGGTAGAAGACCTGCGTGGACAGGGGTATAATGTAAATCAGTCGAAAATTGCGATTGGTTCTGGAGGAGTGTTCGGAAAAGGTTTCTTGCAAGGAACTCAAACGAAATATGACTTTGTCCCGGAGCAGAGCACCGATTTCATTTTTTGTACCGTTGGCGAAGAATGGGGATTTTTGGGTAGCCTGGTGGTGGTTGGCTTATATCTTTTCCTCCTGATGCGGATTATTTTTATCGCCGAAAGGCAACGATCCTCTTTCTCCAGGATTTACGGCTATGGAGTAGCTTCCATCCTGTTTGTACATTTCTTTATCAACATCGGGATGACCATCGGACTGGTTCCTGTCATTGGAATTCCGCTACCTTTTGTAAGTTACGGCGGTTCTTCGCTCTGGGGCTTTACTTTGTTGCTGTTTATCCTGCTTCGATTGGATGCCAGCCGAATGGGAATTATTTAGTGAAACGGCGGCGTAATAACTCATAGAATTTTTCGGCGGTAGCCGATTTTTCAGCCCATTTGTATTGCTCCACATAATGGCTTTTAAGATGGTTAGAAGCTGACTCAAAATCATTTAAACGCTCCAGTTGGTCCAGCGCTTCCTGATAAGCCAAACTGTAACCGCTAAATAAGTCTTTTACAAAAACCAGTTTCTCATTCAAACTGATGCTTCGCTTCAGATCCTGCAGGGGTTCTTGACTGAACTTGGCGGCTAAGTTCTGTTCGGTTCGATTAGCCATTAAATCATTCCGGCTGGGTGGAACCTCAGCCAATACTTGATCGGCCAAAGGCAAGTGGGCTGCGGGTTCGGGAAGAACCTCAATCTCGGGATGAACGGATTGTTCTGTATGCAGACTTTCTTCAGTCACTGCTTCCGCTTGCACAAGCGGTTCGGCAATTTCAAGTGCAGAAGCCGCTTCAGGGAGCTGCCCTTCATCCTCTGATAGTTTTTGTAAAATCTGAATATGATTGCTGAGAAACTTGGCATTGGCTGCAAACAATTCAGACTCTAGTCGATCGGAGCGATCATGTTCTGCTAAGTGTTGATATTGCTCGTTGAGATCGGCAATGATCTCACCAATTCTTTCAAGGATAGCTTTCCGGTCCATCACAATTACGCATTATTGAGTAGAATACTTTCAAAAATAGCATTAAATTCTGATATTAGCCGGGCCTTAATTACGGCATCATACCGCTATAAAATGCTCTACAACGAACATAAATTCAAAAGAAAACAAGAACCCGGAGGGAGTATTGAAGTAATTTGTGGCTCGATGTTTTCGGGGAAAACAGAAGAGCTCATTCGACGATTGAAAAGAGCAAAGATTGCTCAGCTCAATGTGGAGATCTTTAAGCCCAAAACCGATATTCGTTACGATGAAACGGACGTGGTTTCTCATGATGCCAATTCCATTCCTTCCACTCCGGTAGAGCACTCGTCGGCTATCCTGTTACTGGGTACCCACACCCAAGTGGTGGGGATAGATGAAGCTCAATTTTTTGACATGGATTTACCAAATGTGTGCACTCAGTTGGCCAACCGCGGAATCAGGGTAATTGTTGCAGGCTTAGACATGGATTTTCAAGGGAACCCCTTTGGTCCGATGCCGGCACTTATGGCTATTGCCGAAGATGTAAGCAAGGTACATGCCATTTGCTTGCAGTGCGGAGCACCGGCTAATCATTCTTACCGTACAGTTGCCAATGAAAATACTATCTTACTGGGCGAAAAAGATAGTTATGAGCCACGTTGCCGCGACTGTTTCCACGCAAACAGCTAACATAGCTGAGAAAATCACCCCTTAAAATCAACTAAAATCGAATGCCGCCGGCCTTAGTTAGATGAATTTGTAACGATAGCTCAAAAGTTCCGTTTGCAGCATAACTGATTGGATTTGCACTGGTATTATAATAACCAGTTATTTCCCATTTCTCATTATGTAAATAACTCAGACCGAAAGTGGTACTCTTATTGGTATGATAGATACCGGTGAAACCCAATTTATTGTTATTGGTCTTCAACTCCATACCCATGTCTACAATATTGGTATAGTTCCTTACTCCACGGTAGGCAACCTTGGTGTTCAACTTCCAGTTTTCCATCGGGAATTTATAACCCAATGCAGAATAGAAGGTATTGAAATCAGCAAAGTTATCATCGTCTTTGCTTAACTGATCTAATAGATTATAAAACGCAAATTCTAAAGATAAACGAGGGCTGGTATAAGCCATCCCGAAATCGCCATCAAATTGAGTACCTCTGTCATTGTAAGCAATCACGGATGGATCATTAGGATTACCTATTAAACCTTGCATATCATAACTACCAGTTTGTGCACCCACGTTCAACCCAAAATGGATTTGTCGGTCAAAGTCGCTGATGGGCAGGTGAAAAGCCAAAGCACCCGACACCCTGGTTTGATTGATATCGCCTTCTCTGTTGTTAAACACCCTGGCACCAAAACCCACTCTATTATTTTGAGTATCGTACATGATGTGTTGCATGCGTGGCGAACCCGGCACATTACTCCACTGGTTACGGTAGCCTAAGTTTAAACGGGCACCTTCTTTAAATCCTGCTAAGGCAGGGTTAGCAATATAGCCATTCCCAAAGAACATGGCATCAAATGGATTGATTTGCGCCATGGCCCCTGTTGAGAATGTCAGTAAGC
>JBEDFI010000105.1:0-5795 GCA_041175245.1 Bacteroidota bacterium | reverse complement strand
TTTTAAGGGTTCATGATGTAAAACCTGCCATGGAGGCCATTCAGATTGTGGGGGCCATGGAAGCGGCAGAAGGCTCCGGAAAAAATGCCTATTTTAGTAAACAATGAAGAATCTGGATTTTAATTTCCTGCAATTTCGCTTACTCGATGCGGTGGATATCCTGCTGGTCGCCATCATTATTTATTATGTATATAGCCTTATCAGAGGAACCATTGCGGTCAATATCCTACTCGGACTGAGCATCATTTATTTAGGTTATTTTTTCGTTCAGCAGGCACAAATGCGTTTATTGAGTCAGATTTTAGGCGGATTCATCAGCCTGGGATTTATTGCATTGATCATTGTATTTCAGCAGGAGATCAGGCGTTTTCTACTCTTACTCGGAAGAAACGCTTCCCTGCAACGAAATAAAGCATGGTGGTTGTTTCTATTTGGCAAAAAAGAAGAGATCAATCAAAACATCAGCCGTATTAAACCGATCATTGATGCCTGCCGAAGCATGCAAAAATCTAAAACCGGAGCGCTTATTATTTTTGCGAAATATTTTGAAGAACAGCATTTTCAAAACAGCGGCGAGCTGATCAACGCAAGCATTTCTAAACGCTTGCTGGAGAGCATCTTTCAAAAACATAGTCCACTGCATGATGGTGCCGTTATTATTGCTGAAAATAAAATTAAATCTGCTTCCTGCATCCTTCCACTTACCGAAAATGATCGTTTGCCCGCTCATTTTGGTCTCAGACACCGGGCGGGAATCGGTATTTCTGAAGTGAGCGACGTATTGGCTGTGATTATCTCTGAAGAAAGCGGCGAGATTGCCTATGCAAGACAGGGAAGAGCAAAAATGAAAGTGAATGTAGCCGAACTGGAGCGTTTGCTTATCCGTTATTTATAAAAAAAAGCCCCCGTTCTGGGAGCTTGTTTTTTTAGCAATATTGATCAAAGGCGGCCGCCAAATTATCAGCGATGAGCTCTGCGCTCCTCCCTTCAATTTGATGACGCTCGATCATGTGAACCAATTCTCCATTTTTAAATAGAGCGATGGCCGGGGACGAAGGCGGGAAAGGCATCATGTGTGCTCGGGCCTTATCAACTGCCTCTTTTTCCATCCCTGCAAATACAGTAAGCAGGTGGTCGGGTTTTTTTAAATGATTTACCGCCATTCTTACACCGGGGCGAGCGTTCGCTGCTGCACATCCACAAACCGAATTCACCACCACCAAGGCGGTACCTTCATTTTTCAACGCGTCATCCACCTCAGCAGCAGTTTTCAACTCTTTAAACCCCACTTTGGTCAAATCTTCACGCATAGGCGTTACTAAATATTCTGGATACATAATTTTTTAATTAATTACACAAATTTAAGAATTCTCCCTCGCCCAAGTATATCAAATCGCTGCATTGGGCCTTAATTTACAAAGCACTGACTTCAATTTTAAATCAGATTTACGTAACTTTGTGGTTCAAACTTAAAACAAAAAACTATGTCATCAGTAGAGACGAAAACCTATGTACCTTTCAAAGTAAAGGACATTTCCCTAGCCGAATGGGGTCGCAAAGAAATTGAATTAGCAGAAGCAGAAATGCCAGGTTTAATGGCACTCCGCAAAGAGTATGGAGCAAGCAAACCGCTAAAAGGTGCCCGCATTGCCGGCTGCCTGCACATGACCATCCAAACTGCCGTATTAATTGAAACTTTAGTAGAGCTGGGTGCAGATGTAACCTGGTCATCTTGTAATATTTTCTCCACTCAAGATCATGCTGCTGCGGCCATTGCGGCTGCCGGTATTTCGGTATACGCCTGGAAAGGCATGAATGCCGAAGAATTTGACTGGTGCATTGAACAAACTTTATTCTTCGGATCAGATCGTCAGCCATTAAACATGATCTTGGATGATGGTGGCGACTTAACCAATATGGTCTTTGATAATTATCCTGAATTGATTTCCGGAATCAAAGGATTGTCAGAAGAAACCACTACCGGCGTACTCCGCCTGTATGAGCGCATGAAGAATGGCACCTTGCATCTTCCTGCCATCAACGTAAACGACTCGGTTACTAAATCTAAATTTGATAACAAATACGGCTGCCGCGAATCCTTGGTAGATGCCATTCGTCGTGCCACTGATGTGATGATGGCCGGTAAAGTTGCCGTGGTTGCCGGCTATGGCGATGTGGGTAAAGGTTCTGCCGATTCATTAAAAAATTCTGGAGTACGTGTAATCGTAACTGAAATTGATCCGATTTGCGCCTTACAAGCGGCCATGGAAGGCTATGAAGTGAAAAAATTTGCGGATGCTGTTAAAGAAGCTGACATCGTGGTAACCGCCACCGGAAACTGCGACATTGTACGTGGCGAACACTTCAAAAGCTTGAAAGACAAGGCGATTGTGTGCAACATCGGTCACTTCGATAATGAAATTGACATGGCCTGGTTAAATAAAAACTATGGCAATACCAAAGTGGAAATCAAACCACAAGTAGACAAGTATACCATCGATGGAAAAGATGTGATCGTATTGGCTGAAGGCCGTTTGGTGAATTTGGGTTGTGCCACTGGTCACCCTTCATTTGTAATGTCGGCTTCATTTACCAATCAAACAATTGCACAATTAGAATTGTGGCAAAACCCCGGTAAATACGAAAACAAAGTATACACCTTGCCCAAAGAGTTAGACGAAAAAGTTGCTCGCTTACACTTAGCAAAAATTGGTGTAGAGCTGGATGTGCTGGAACCATACCAGGCAGATTATATCGGTGTGGCAGTTAACGGACCATTCAAATCTGACGAGTACCGTTACTAAACCACATACTGTTTAGGAAGAGGGCTGAAATACATTTTCAGCCCTCTTTTTTTTTACATTTCCCCCATTACATACTTTATAGATCTTCTCTGCGTTATTGCTTAATAAATGACCTTGCGTACTTATTTATTAACCAAATAACATTATTTATGAAAAAGATCTATTCCGTTTTGGTATTGATGTGCCTTACACAGGCATTCTCATACGGGCAGGGCTACAGTTTGCTGCATAACAGCAATTATTCGCCCGTCAATTCCGTTTATTTTAATCCGGCAAAAATTGCCGATTCCAAACAACGATTTCAAATTAATCTGGCATCCGGAAGTATTTATCTGGCCAACGATTACGGTAAATTGAAATCTATCCCGAAGATTGTTCAAGTAGTCCAAAACAATGGAGAATTCGGCAATTTACTGGACATCCAACTTGATGGGAAAAACAAAAACCTCGACTTTGGTATCGAAACCAGATTGCCTTCGTTTGTAGCGTCTTTAGGCAGGAGCCAGAGTTTCGCCTTTAATAGCCGGGCAAGAATGTTGTTCAGTGCAAATAATGTCTCAGAAGCACTGATGCCCATTCTGACCAAGGGTTTACAAAATACCGATCAGTTCCAGAACATTCAAAATGCCACCTTCGACCTGAGTGGAAACATGTTTGGCGAAGCTGGTTTCACCTATGCGCTCAATTTGTTAAACACCGGAAAACATGTATTAAAGGCAGGAGCCACCGGAAAGTATTTGTGGGGCGTAGGAAATGCCCGGGTTAAAAACAATCAAACCACTATTGAAATATTAGATAAGCTCACCTATAAAACGGTGGCAACGAGCAATGTTGACATCACTTCATACGTTTCAGATGGGAAACTTCTCGACCCGGCAAACTATACACTCACCATGAGAAATTTGGCAAATAGCCGGGGCCAGGGTTTTGGTGCCGACCTAGGATTTGAATATGAATTCAGGCCGAAATTTGCCAATTACCGCTACGAAGTAGATGGCAAAACGCTGAGTGATAATTCGGTGCCACAATACGCGTTGAAATTGGGGCTTTCTTTAACTGATATGGGATCCATTACGTATTCTAAGGGGAAAATCATCGGATTAAACCACCTGCCCTATCATGAATGGTCTGAGGCCAATGCCTTGGCGTTCGATCCTGCAGATTTGGAACAATCATTGATCAATGTGTATGGGGCGGGTTCTGTGAGTACCAGCCAGAATTACCGTTCAAAATTACCCACACGTCTAAACATGAACTTGGACGTCAAAGTTGCCAAAAACTTTTACGTAGCGGCCAATTACATGAATGGGATGACGAAAAAAACGGACGCCATTGATCCGAATGGAATGATGATTTCCATCCATCCAAGAATTGAGAAACCCTCCTACGAAATTGCACTGCCCATCACGTATTCATCCAAATACAAGAAAACAAACATTGGAATAGCAACCCGAAAAGGTGGCTTTTTCATGGGGACAGATGATATTGCCGGTGCGGTCGGTATTGGCAAATGGACCTCTTTGAATTTGTATGCTGGGATCAATATCTCCTTAGGCAAAAAGAAAATTGCCGACCGGGATGGGGATCATATCAGTGATAAATTAGATAAATGTCCGAAAATTGCCGGGCCGAAAGAAAACGATGGTTGCCCTTGGCCAGATGTTGACAAAGATGGTATTCCTGATAAAGACGACGCTTGTCCAAACTTAGCCGGCCCTGCTTCTGCCAACGGCTGCCCGGATACAGACGGAGATGGCATCTCCGATCAAGGCGATAATTGCCCAACCATTCCTGGGCCTATTTCAAGTCAGGGTTGCCCCGACGCAGATAGTGACGGCATCGCCGATAAAGAAGACTTATGTCCCACCCTGCCTGGTAGCCGCGACGCAAAAGGATGTCCAGACAGAGATGCCGATGGCATTACAGACCGAGACGATCTTTGCCCTGATATTGCCGGAACAGCTGCATTAAGAGGCTGTCCTGACAAAGATAAAGACGGTATTACCGATGCAGAAGACCGTTGTCCGGAAATGGCGGGCAGTCTGGCGCTGAAGGGATGTCCTGACCGGGACAACGATGGCATCGCCGATCAGGAAGATGCTTGTCCGGATGCTGCCGGCCCTCTCATGTCTAAAGGCTGTCCTGATACCGATAAAGATGGAATTTTAGATAGCCAGGACGCCTGTCCTACCATACCAGGCCCATTGGCACTCAAAGGCTGCCCAGATAAAGATGGAGATGGTATTGGTGACAGCGAAGATGCATGTCCGGAAATTCCAGGTCCGTTGTCCAGCAAGGGTTGTCCGGATAGAGATGGGGACGGCGTGTCTGATAAAGACGATAAATGTATCGATCAGGTTGGCCCTGCTTCCAACGGCGGATGCCCGGTAACTGAGAAGCCAGTACTGAGCAAAGTAGAAGAAAAAATCATCTTCACTGCAGTTGCCGATTTGCAATTTGAAACAGGTAAATCCGTCATCAAGGCTTATTCATATGATAGTCTTGACGAGTTGGCTGCCCTCATGGTGAAACGTCCTGAATTAACCCTCATTCTTTCGGGACATACCGACAATGTAGGTAAACCTGCTTCAAACAAAATTTTAAGCTTAAAACGTGCTCAGGCAGTGAAAAACTACCTGGCCGATGCTGGTGTCGACCCAAGTCGTATTGCAGCAGTTGGTTATGGAAGTAACAAACCCATTGCCAGCAATAAAACGCCACAGGGTCGTCAGAAAAACAGACGAGTTGAATTTAAAGTGAATTAGTGGTTGGTGGTTGGTTGAACAAAAGGCCGCTCCGGGAAACCGGGCGGTCTTTTGTGTTTATTCTAAATTAAGAGATGTATTAATGTCGGTGTTTACTATTTTTGAGCCATGACAAAGCTCTCGGTCAACATCAACAAGTTTGCCACCATTCGGAATTCGAGAGGAGGCAATAATCCTAACCTGGTTCAGGTAGCGCAAGATGCCGAGCGTTTCGGAGCGCAGGGGA
>JBEDFI010000104.1:0-5840 GCA_041175245.1 Bacteroidota bacterium | reverse complement strand
GTTTTATATCCTGATAAATAAATTAAAAGGCCCCGAACACATACGTTTCGGGGCCTTTCGGTATTATAAAATGCCAAGTTGGTTACCTAATCACGGCGATTAAATAACATGCTGGCATAATAAAGCAGGGTAGCAAGAGAGCCCAATGCGGCAACCACATAAGTCATGGCAGCCCACCAAAGTGCATCTTTTGCCTGACCGTGTTCTTCGGTATTGCCGGCCATTACACCCCCATTCGTGTTTAACCAGGCTAAAGCTCGATTACTAGCGTCGAATTCAACCGGCAGGGTGATGAAACTAAATAAGGTAACCAGGGCCAAGGCGGCAACACCTACTGTTAATACGATGTAATTGCCCGAGAAGGCCATCAGCAAAACGCCGATCATCAGGGTCCATTGTACCAGAGTAGAGGCTACACTCACCACAGGAACCATGGAGGAGCGGAATTGCAGCCAGCTGTAAGCTTTAGCGTGCTGAACCGCATGACCACATTCGTGGGCGGCAACAGCGGCGGCGGCTACGCTTTTTCCGTGATATACCTCCGGGCTCAGGTTTACGGTCCGGTCGGCGGGGTTATAATGATCGGTCAGCTGTCCTTCCACTGAAATGATTTTTACATCAGCAATTCCATGGTCGGCAAGCATTTTTTCGGCAATATCTCTTCCACTCAAACCGGAACTGATTCCGATTTCAGAATAGGTTTTGAATTTACTTTTAAAGCGCCACTGAACAATGAAACTGATAATGGCAACGGCTATTAACAAGAATAATCCCATAATTTTCTTTTTATTGTTTGATAAATATAAAAAGCTTTATTCAAAAACTATTCCGCATTTAAAGCGGAAAATCATTTTTACCTTTAAGAGATGGAAAAATCGTTTTCTTTCTGGGAGCGGGATACCTATCTCGAACACTTTGATGTGCTGGTGGTGGGCGGAGGCTTAGTGGGTATGATGGCGGCTTACCAAACCAAGAAGATGAACCAGCGATTGCGGGTTGGGGTATTGGAGGCCGGATTTTTACCCAGCGGCGCAAGCACCAAAAACGCTGGTTTTGCGTGCTTTGGGAGCATTTCAGAATTGCTGGATGAGCTGGTAAGCACCCCAATGGATGAGTTGCTGGAAGTGGTGGAACTCCGCTGGAAGGGACTTCAGCTGCTTCGCAAACTATTGGGAGATCGATCGATCGATTATTTGCCTTATGGTGGTTTCGAGGTCTTCAAAAACGGGGACGAAACCTTTGCTAGGCGGTGTGGAGATGAAATCGGTCATTTTAACAGATTGCTTTCCGAAATTACGGGTACCTCTGACATTTATACATCCCCTTCGTCAGACTTTATTAAAAATCAGGGCTTAGGAAATGTTTGTTCGGTGATTCAAAACAAACTGGAAGGCCAGCTGGATACTGGTAAAATGATGTGGAGGCTTCAACAACTGGTTCAAGAAGAAGGAGTCTTGCTTTTAACCAATTGCAAGGTAGAAGAAATAGCAGCCGGAGAGCCTTATCACGTGCTGCACACCAATCAAACAACGTTTAGTGCGCACAAAATTATTCTTGCTACCAATGCCTTCAGTAATTCATTGTTTCCGGAACTAAATATCATCCCCGGAAGGGGTCAGGTATTGGTCACCGAACCTATTCGGGGTCTTCAGCTGAAGGGGGCTTTTCATTATGATAGAGGATATTATTATTTCAGAAACATTGGTAATAGGGTTTTACTGGGCGGTGGGCGCAACCTCGATTTTAAAGCAGAGGAAACCACCGAACTTGGATTGACCGATCTGGTGCAAAACAAACTGGAAGAGATCTTGCACGAAGTGGTTCTGCCGGGACAAAAGCCAAAAATTGACTATCGCTGGAGCGGAATCATGGCTTTCGGGGAGGAATTAAAACCACTAATCAGCGAAGTGGTGCCGGGTGTTTTCAGTGCCATTCGTTGCAACGGAATGGGGGTGGCCATGGGCAGCCAGATGGGGAAACAGGTGGCCGGTTTGGTGGTGGCTTCACTCTAATTACTCACCGGGATCGCTTATATTCGTATAATAAAATAGGGATTGATGGAATTAACAGTTTTGGCCTTTGCGGTTTTGGTGATGGTGCTAGCGGTAGTTTTGGTGATTAAAAGACCGAAATCGGCCGATGGCCTTTCTTTGGATGAACTAAAACAATTAAAATCCGAAAACGAACGGATAAAAATTAGTGAAGCAAAGGCCATGGAGCGGGCAGAGGGTTTGAGTGTGGAGCGGGAGCGCCTTGAGCTTAAACTAAATGAGATTAATACTGAGTTGAGTGTAGAAAAGGGACGGATTGCAAAAGCGGAAGAGGCTTTTAAAGCACAGCGGGATCGTCTTCATGAGCAGCAGGAATACATTGATAAGCTGCAACAGCAATTTAAAACCGAATTTGAGAACATCGCCAACAAATTACTGGAAGAAAAATCGAATAAGTTTACCGAGCAAAATCATAAACAGCTGGATATTATTTTATCTCCATTTAAGGAAAAATTAAAAGATTTTGAGGAAAAGGTTGAAAAGGTGTACAAAGCTGAGTCTGATGAGCGAAACACCCTGAAGGGGGAAATAAAAAATCTGGTAGAATTAAACAAGGCTATGAGTGCAGAAACTCAAAATCTGACCAAGGCCTTAAAGGGAGATAGTAAAAAACAGGGTAACTGGGGAGAGGTGGTGTTGGAGCGGGTATTGGAACGTTCGGGTTTGGTTCGTGACCGTGAATACCGGGTACAGGCCAGCTTAAGCGGGCAAGATGGTAATCGGCTTCAACCCGATGTGATCATTGATTTACCTGATAATAAACATTTGGTGGTCGATTCAAAGGTTTCGCTGGTGGCCTATGAAAGGCTGGTGAACTGTGAACTTGAAGAAGAGCGCATGGTGTTCGCCAAAGCGCATGTGGAGTCTATAAAAAACCACGTGAAAGACCTAAGTAGTAAAAACTATCACGATTTATATCAGATTAATTCACCCGATTTTGTGTTACTCTTTGTACCTATTGAATCTTCGTTCAGCATGGCAGTACAATTAGAACAGGAGTTGTTTGATTTTGCCTGGGAGCGCCGGGTGGTCATTGTAAGCCCATCTACCTTGTTGGCAACTTTAACCACCGTGGCCAGCATTTGGAAACAGGAGCGGCAAAATAAAAATGTGTTGGAGATTGCCCGACTAAGTGGTGCGATGTATGATAAATTTGAGGGTTTTGTGAAAGACCTGGAGGGAGTGGGGAAAACCTTGCAGCAAAGCCAAAAATCTTATGATGATGCTATGAAAAAACTTAGCACCGGCAATGGAAACTTGGCAGTAACTGCCGAGAAAATTAAAAAGCTGGGCGCCAAAGCCACTAAACAAATTGACGAAAAGTTCCTGAGTGACGAAGAGCTGCCGGATTAAGCCTTAAAGGCGTTCCAGCCTTGTGCCTTTATCTCGTGCTGATTTCCGGATTTAGTGATCAGTTGACAGCCCGAAGCCAGTTCGGTAATATGGCCAATAATGGTAATATCCGGGCTGTCTTTTACCTTTTCGTAATCAGCTTGTTTAATCGTGAATAAGAGTTCGTAATCTTCTCCGCCATTCAAAGCACACACGGTTGGATCTAAACTAAATTCGCGGGCGGTGTCATAGGTCATTGAATCAATCGGAATCTTTTCCTCGTAAATACTACAGCCTTTATTGGATGCTGTACAAATATGTTTAATCTCCGAAGCCAGTCCGTCTGAAACATCGATCATCGAGCTTGGTTTTACCTTAATAGATTTTAAGTGTTCTACGATGTCTTTGCGGGCTTCCGGTTTCAGCATGCGCTCCACAATGTAATCTTTACCTTCCAGATCGGGTTGGATGTTTGGGTTTTCTAGAAAAATTTGTTTCTCTCTTTCTAGTAGTTGTAAGCCCACGTAGGCCGCACCCAAATCGCCGGAAACACAAATCAAGTCACCCTCCTGGGCTCCATCGCGGTAGCAAATGTCTTTCTCTTCGGCATAACCAATGCTGGTTACGCTGATGATCAATCCTTGTTTAGAAGCAGATGTATCGCCACCCACCAGATCTACTCCATATTTTTTACAAGCAATATGAACGCCTTCATAAAATTCTTCTATGGTTTCTAATGGAAAACGGCTGGATAAGCCGATAGAAACGGTTACCTGACTGGCGATCCCATTCATGGCATAAATATCGCTCAGGTTTACCTGAATGGCTTTATAGCCCAAATGTTTGAATGGCGTATACGCCAGGTCGAAATGTATGCCTTCCAATAACAGATCGGTAGAAATAAGGGTTTTCATTTTGCTAAAATCCAACACCGCGGCATCGTCTCCAATTCCTTTGGTGGTGGTATCCTGGCTAATGGTAATCTGTTTTGTCAGGTGGTTGATCAAGCCAAATTCTCCTAATTTTTCAATTTCTGTGCGCTCTTTATTTTCAAACATGGTGGCTTTATTTTGCTTGTTGTTCTATAAAAGATTGTTTATCCCAATAGCCTCTTTGACTCTTAATTTTACCGTTTTCAATCCAGAAAAAACCACAACCTCGTAGACCCTTTGGATCTTTCCACTCTAGAATTGCCACATTTTCGTCTACAAAAATATTTTCTACCACACAAATCATATCATATTTTTCAAAATCTGTTTTAAAAAACTGCTTGATGTTTTCTTTACCATTAATTATACCAATTGGTGTTTGATGATTAATTGCGTCGTCATGATATAATGAAGCGATGCCTTCATAATCTTTTTGATTAAAAAGGTAAACAAATTGTGTTAATAGTTCTTTCGGACTCATATTTTATAAACCTGCTTGTGTAGAAATTTCTAACATCCGATCGATGGGTTTTTGGGCTTTCTTAATGATTACTTCCGGTAATTTAATTTCTGGTAACTCATTTTTTAAACAGAGATATAATTTTTCTAATGTATTTCTTTTCATATGTGGACAATCGTTGCATGCACAATTATTACTTGGTGGAGCCGGAATAAATACCTTATCAGGATTGGCTTTTTCCATTTGGTGGATGATGCCGCTCTCGGTAGCCACAATAAATTCCCTGGCCGGATTCTCGATAGTATATTTCAATAGTCCGGTAGTTGATCCAATATAATCTGCCATGGCTAAAATTACCTCTTCACATTCTGGATGAGCAATAAATTGTGCGTCCGGATGCTGCTGTTTTAATTTTATGATGCGTTGCTGCGAAAAAATCTCATGGACCATACAGGCACCATTCCATAAAACCAGATTGCGACCTGTTTTATTTGCCACATACTTACCTAAATTCCGATCAGGGCCAAATATGATCGGCTGTTCTTTTGGTAAACTATTGACAATCTGTACCGCATTAGAAGAGGTGCAAACAATATCACTCATCGCTTTTAATTCGGCCGTACAATTTACATAAGTAATTACCATATGGTCTGGGTATCGTTCTTTAAACTTGGCAAACAAGTGTGGCGGACAAGAATCAGATAAAGAACAACCGGCTTTTAAATCGGGTAATAGTACTTTTTTGCTTGGAGAAAGTATTTTCGCTGTTTCCGCCATGAAATGTACCCCGGCAAATACAATTACATCTGCATCTGTTTTGGCAGCTTGTTGAGATAAGCCCAAACTATCCCCAATATAATCGGCAATATCTTGTATATCTGGTTCCTGATAATAATGAGCAAGAATGACTGCATTTTTCTCTTTCTTTAACCGGTTTATCTCGGCAAATAAATCTAATGTTGGATCAATATCTTCTTCTATAAAACCCTTCACATTCAACTCTTCTAAGGTATTCATTTCTTCACCGATTAATAATTACTATTTATTTTATATTTAAAATTTCTATTG
>JBEDFI010000103.1:0-5841 GCA_041175245.1 Bacteroidota bacterium | reverse complement strand
GAACCGAATAATTGTTAATTATATTTAATTTATATTTAATTAATTATAATTAACATAAACATCATAACTTCAATTGGTAGAACATTAAACCAATTGTTTTTATGAAAAAAAGAATAATTTATTTATTGATGACCGGCTTATCCGGTCAGCTTTTGCTGAGTTCTTGCGAAAAAGAAGAACTCTATCCAGAAGTATTGAGCCCGAAAGAGTTCAGAAGCCGGGAGCTAAGCCCACAGTACAGTAACGGTTCCAGTAGCAATCCTTATTATGTGGTGAGAGATCTAACTTTGTATCCAATTCCAAAACCAGATGTAGATCCCACTACAGAACCAGATCCGGAGCCCATTCCATGGCGTGAGAAATAATATCCCAGATAGGTCCAAATTGTAAACAAAACAGCCCGTACTTCAAAAGAAGTAACGGGCTGTTTAATTATAGATCAAATTTAATTCCTTGTGCCAGCGGTAATGCCGTAGAATAGTTAATGGTATTGGTTTGGCGGCGCATGTATGCCTTCCAGGCATCTGAACCCGACTCTCGGCCCCCTCCGGTTTCTTTTTCTCCGCCAAAAGCACCCCCAATTTCAGCTCCAGAAGTACCAATATTTACATTCGCAATGCCGCAGTCAGAGCCTTCGGCCGATAGGAAACGTTCTGCTTCCCGCAAATTTAGCGTCATAATGGCCGAGGAAAGTCCCTGCGGAACTCCATTCTGAATAGCAATGGCTTCATCCAGGGTGGTATATTTCATTACATACAAAATCGGCGCAAAGGTTTCTTCGCTTACAATCTTAAAATCTGGTTTTACGGCAGCAATACAAGGTTTTACATAACAACCCGACTCATAGCCCGGGCCGGATAAAACTCCACCTTCGACCAAGAATTCTCCTCCTTCTTCTTTACACTTGCTGATAGCATCCAGATAAATATCTACCGCAGCCCGGTCAATCAAGGGACCCACGTGATTATTCTCATCCAATGGATTACCAATACGTAGTTGTTGATAGGCATTCACCAATTTTTGAGTAAAGGCTTCATACACACTCTCGTGGATGATTAATCGGCGGGTACTGGTACACCGTTGGCCGGCAGTACCTACCGCACCAAATACACAGCCAATCAGAGAGGTGTCAAGATCAGCATCCTTAGAAATAATAATGGCATTGTTTCCACCCAGCTCCAAAATGGTTCGTCCGAAACGCGATGCAACGGCCGCAGAAACCATCCGGCCAACCCGTGTAGATCCGGTGAAAGAAACCAAAGGAATTTGAGGATCTTGATTCATTAAATCGCCTGAAGCATTACCCAATACTAAACAACTTACGCCCTCAGGAACATCGTTTGCTTTAAAAACTCTTGCAATAATTTGCTGACAGGCAATGGCACACAAAGGTGTTTTAGAACTTGGTTTCCATACACACACATCCCCACATACCCAGGCAATGGCACTGTTCCAACTCCAAACCGCCACCGGAAAATTAAATGCAGAAATAATACCTACTATGCCCAGTGGATGCCATTGTTCATACATACGATGCAAAGGGCGCTCCGAGTGCATGCTCAAGCCATAAAGCTGACGCGACAACCCAACTGCAAAATCACATATATCAATCATTTCCTGCACTTCACCCAATCCCTCCTGCAGGCTCTTGCCCATTTCATACGAAACCAATTTCCCTAAATCAGCCTTGTAATTACGCAATTCTTCCCCAAGTTGCCGAACCACTTCCCCACGCTTTGGAGCAGGTACATTACGCCATTCCAAAAATCCAGTTTGGGCCACTTCAATCACCCGACGGTATTCATCGGCATTTGCCGGAGTAAAGGCGGCAATGGCATTACCATCCACCGGCGAATGACTTGACTTTGCAGATGACTGGTCGGTTTTCCCCCAAACTTGCCCGGTACTCCAGGCGGGATTCAGGGCCTCGATACCCAGATTTTTTAAGATAGGTTGGATGTCTGTTTGCATACACTATTTTTTTACAAAGTTAATATTTCCAATTAGCCTATCATCGTGTTAACTATGCTATTTAATTGACAAGGTACTTGGCGTGGAGATGTTGAAAACTTGATGAGTAGAAAGCCAGCATTTTGAATTAATTTAACAACCATTAGTTGCTTGGCAGGATATTTGGGTGAGGGTGATTACATAGCGTCTCTTATAAGATTGAGAAATGGAAGAGAATTTTGAGTTTGACTTTTCTGAAGATCCCAAATTTTCAGTAGAACGGTACGAAGAAATGATCCGGAATCAGGATCAATACTTTTTTGATGCACAGGCCTTCGAGAGCATCATTGATTATTATTTAGAAAAAAGCGACCCGGTAAAGGCCCTGCAAGTAGTGGAGTATGCGCTCAATCAGCACCCCTTTGCAGCTGTTTTCTTAATTAAGCAAGCCCAATTATTTTTGGTAACCAACCGGCTGGAATTGGCCTTCAAGTCATTAGATAAAGCCGAAAGCCTCGAACCCTCTGAACCGGATATTTATACCTTAAGAGGGAATATTTTTGAAGGATTGGAACGACACACAGAAGCCCTTGAGAATTATGAAAAGGCACTCGGGATGTCTGAAAACAAGGATGAGATCTTGTTGCACATGGCCTATGTTTACCAGAACATGTCCGATTACGAAACGGCTGTTAAATACCTGAAACTTTGTCTCGAGAACAACATGGAAAATCAGGAGGCCCTGTATGAGCTGGCTTTCTGTTACGATGTGCTCGACAAACAAGAAGAAAGCATTGCCTTTTATCAGCAATACATCGACACCGAGCCTTATTCATATGCGGCCTGGTATAATTTGGGCAACGCCTTTAATAAGCTCAGCTTTTATGAAAAGGCCATTGATGCCTACGATTATGCCATCCTGATCAAGGAAAATTTTGCTTCGGCCTATTTCAACAAGGGCAATTCATTGGTGCACTTAGACCGATATCTGGATGCCATTGAGGTTTACAAGCAAACGTTTGAATACGAACCCCCCAGTGCCGATACCTATTGTGCCATTGGAGAATGTTACGAGAAACTGGAGCAGATGGATGAGGCTAGAAAATATTATAAAAAAGCGGTAAAAATGGACCCGGAACAAGCCGATGCCTGGTTTGGCATAGGGGTTACGCTCGATTTTGAAGAGCGATATTTTGAATCACTGCATTTTTATAAAAAGGCCCTGGAGTTGGATCAGAAAAACCCCGACTTCTGGTTTGCCATTGCTGATGCCAATTATAAACTCAAGCAACTGGAAGAATCTGAGCGTGCCTACGAAAAAGTGGTAGAGCTGAATCCGGTGGATGTGGACGCCTGGCTCGACTACTCGTCCATCATGTTTGAACAGCAGAAACTCACCGAAGCCATTGAAATCATCGCCGAAGGCATTAAAACCAATCCGGATGCAGCCGAATTATACTACCGGATGGTGGCTTACCTTTTTGCGGATGGCCAATACAACGAGGCCATCCGATTTTTAGAATTAGCACTGAGCTGCGATCCAGATAAACACTATATTTTGTTCGAATACCTGCCACAATTGCAGGAAAACAAGATCATCATCGATATTATTAACCGATATACACTTTAATCACCCCGCATTATATTAAGCTTTCTTTTTTCGATTTTTTTGTGAGATTTGCAGCATGAATTATACGCTAAACAACCTGCCCGACCGCAGTCAGAAACCCAGAAGCAAAGGATTAACCATGGTGATGGACAAGGGTTTGAGTATTCGAGAGATTGAAGACTTCCTGGAAGTTTCCGCTAGTCATACCGATATTGTTAAATTAGGCTGGGCAACCAGTTTTGTGACCCCTAATTTGGAAAAGAAGCTTCAGGTATATAAAGATGCGGGTATCCCGGTGTATTTCGGAGGTACTTTGTTCGAGGCCTTCGCCATTCGTAACCAATTTGATGATTATCGAAAAATTCTCGATAAATACGGAATGGAATATGCCGAGGTGTCGGACGGATCGATAGAAATTGAACACGATCAAAAGTGTGAGTACATCCGTAAGCTGAGTGAGCAAGTAACTGTAATATCGGAGGTTGGATCTAAGGATGCCGCAAAAATATTTGCCCCCTACAAATGGATCGCCTTGATGAAAGCAGAAATGGAAGCCGGATCATGGAAAGTAATTGCCGAAGCCAGAGAAGGTGGAAACGTGGGTATTTACCGCGATTCGGGAGAGGTAAGGGAAGGCTTGGTGGATGAGATCTTAACACAAATCCCTGAAGAAAGCATTATTTGGGAAGCCCCCATCAAAGCACAACAAGTGTGGTTCATTAAATTATTGGGAACCAATGTAAACCTAGGGAACATTGCACCCGCAGAGGTCATTCCATTAGAAACCATCCGTTTGGGTTTAAGAGGCGATACCTTCAATCATTTTCTAAACCAAAAATAGTTCAGGAAGGTTTCTCTGTTATGAAGAAATACGGCATTATTGGCTACCCTCTCACGCACTCTTTCTCCCTGGATTACTTTAGAGAGAAATTCAAAAAAGAGCGGCTGGATGATTGTGAATACGAGGCATTCCCTATTCAAAACATCAGCGACTTATCAGATATCATTAAAAATCACCCCGAGTTGTGTGGCTTAAATGTTACCCATCCGCACAAAATCGGAGTGATTTATTACATGGATAAACTGGACGAGGCCGCACGTGAAATTGATGCTGTAAACTGCATAAAAATCATTAATAACCGTCCGGTGGCTTCTTTTTTTAGCGGTGAGTTATCTACAACGCAAGTACGTTTAGAAGGTTACAATACCGATGCCTATGGTTTCGAACAATCATTAAAGCCCTTACTCAAAAAGCATCACCAAAAGGCGCTTATTTTGGGCGATGGAGGGGCTTCGAGAGCCGTTGCCTATGTGCTGAGAAAATTAGGGATCGACTATCACATTGTTTCCAGAAGAGCCAGAAATAAGCAGGTAGCCTATACCGAGCTAAATGCGGAAATGATGGCAGAACACCTGCTGGTGATCAACACCACGCCGCTGGGCACCTTCCCCGAAACCGATGCCTGTGCGCCCATTCCCTACGAGTTTTTCACAGCCAAGCACTTGGCCTACGATCTGGTGTACAATCCAGCCGAGAGCGAATTCCTGAAGCGTGCAAAAGCCCAGGGTGCAGAAATTAAAAATGGCTTGGAGATGCTGCATATTCAGGCAGAAAAAGCTTGGGAAATATGGAATAGCTAAACCATGAGACCTTTCTCACTGCTCTTATCGTTTTTTATCGCGAGCTTGCTGCTTTCCTGCGGAGGCAACTATGCCCCCAAACCACGTGCTTACTTTCGGATTGAATTCCCCGAAAAAAAATATCAAACTTACCAAGCTAATTGCCCTTATCGTTTTGATTACCCAGCCTATGCCAAAATCCATGCGGCTGATGACAAAAACGCGAAGCCGTGTTGGATGAACCTCGATTATGAAGAATTTAATGCTCGCTTGTACCTTAGTTACTACCCGATTGGTGGTCGTAAACAACTGGATGAACTGATGGAAGATGCCAGGAGTTTAGCCTTTAAACATTCGGTAAAAGCTACCGCAATTGACGAGGCCATCATCAATTATCCTGATAGAAAAGTATACGGCATTTATTATACTATTGAGGGAAATACAGCCTCCTCCGTACAATTTTACCTCACCGACAGCACGAAAAACTATATAAGAGGAGCTTTATATTTTAACGAAACACCTAAGATTGATTCGATACGGCCCGTACTGGACTTTATTAAAAAAGATCTGGATGTGATGATCAAAAGCTTCCGCTGGAAAAATTAATAAAAAAATAAAACCTTTTCCCATCCCTCCGGTTTATATCTATGAACATGTAAAAC